>JAGNUG010000083.1 GCA_017987115.1 Flavobacteriales bacterium
GTGCGGTGGAATTGATCGATCTGAAAAAAGCTGCGAACGCTACTCGGGATCTCGGTGAATTCAAAGGCGAAATGCTCGTGGTGGGTAGAGGTCGCTTCGGCCCTTTCGTGCGCCATGGAAAGACCTATGCCAATATTCCCAAAGGCGAAGACCCTGCTACGTTGACGCTGGATCGTGGAACCGAGCTGATGGAAGCAAAGCTTGCCGGAGTAAGACAGAATATCCTCAAGGAATTTCCGGATACGGAGATCCAGGTGCTTAGCGGGCGTTATGGGCCGTATATCACGGACGGCAAGAAGATCGCCAATGTTCCAAAAGAAAAGGAGCCGACAGATGTGACCTTGGAGGAAGCTACTGCTTTATTGGAAGCTGCACCAGCGAGAAAAGGAAAGGGTAGTAGGGGTAAGACGGCCGCCAAGAAAGCACCAGCAAAGAAAAAGGTTTCACCAAAGAAGAAGGCCGCGAAGAAAGCCGCGCCTAAGAAGGCTGCTAAAAAAGCCACGAAAAAGGCGCCCAAGAAGGAAAGTTGATCACTGAACGATCCCGTTCTTTACCGTTGAACGTTGATCGGACCGTTCCGGATTTCAACATTCAACATACAGTTGTGCAATGAACCATGATCCATGGGTGCGGTCGTGTCTCGGCACTTCCGATCTTCGCGGGCATCCGGCTCTTGACATTAACGCTGGGGCCGAACTGGGAAGCTATGGATATCTCGATCTACTTCAAACCTTCTGAGCGATTCGGAGCTTCCCGACCGGAATGGCCTGCAAATTCGCTTGGTGATAACGCTTCCTTTCACACGAGCAAAGGCTTTCCGGATCTGGAAGGGATGCAGGTAGCATTATTCGGAGTGCTTGATGACCCTGGGCATGCCCGACCTAGAACCTGCATAGAGGCACCGGATGCCATTCGCGAAGAATTATATCGCCTTTATCTTCCTACTGAAGGACTTCAACTTGTTGATCTAGGTGATATTCTACCAGGGGCTAGCGCGGCGGATACACAGCATGCCGTCGCAGAGACCATAGCAGAATTGATCCGAATGGGTATTGTGCCTATCCTCTTGGGTGGTGGTCAAGGTCATACGTATTCGCAATATCTGGCCTATGAAATGCTGGAACGTACGGCAAACTTGGTCTGCGTTGATGCGCGGTTCGACCTAGGTGATCCCGGACAGGCGCTAGCTGAAAGCAGTTATTTGAGCCATATCGTATTGCGACAACCGAACTACCTTTTCAATTACAGCAACCTCGGCTATCAGACTTACTTGGTGGATCAGCCGGGTATCGAGTTGATGGAGAAACTCTATTTCGATGCACATCGTCTCGGCGAATTGCGCGCTACAATGGCTGATGCTGAGCCTGTCATGCGCAATGGGGATAGTGTAAGTGTGGACATGTCCTCCATCAGAAGGAGCGATGCTCCCGGCACAACACGTCCAGGCCCGAATGGCTTTCATGGTGAAGAAGTTTGCCAATTGATGCGTTACGCTGGCGTCAGCGAAAAGATAACATCCATTGGGATCTACGAATTGGACCCTTCTCGTGATATCGAAGGTGTAACGGCGCAGTTGGCCGGGCAAATGGTATGGTGCTTTTTGGATGGGTTCATCAGTCGTACCAATGATCTCCCGTGGTTGGATCGCAAGCGGTTCACCCGGTTCCGCATACCGATCCGGGGACATGATCAGGAACTGGTCTTCTATAAAAGCAATGTGAGCGATCGGTGGTGGATGGATATTCCATATCGGGCTGAACAAGAGGCCCGTTTCGAACGCCATCATCTGGTGCCTTGTTCTTATTCGGATTACCGCATGGCTTGTCGTGAGGAGGTGCCCGAGCGATGGTGGCGAACTTTCCAGAAGTTGGCCTGATCTGCCACGGATCCGCTTTTTGGGGACGGAAATATCCTTAGACAGGCGCAGAAAATATTTGTGGGATCCAATGTTTGCTATATTGGCCCCAAGTTCAACGAAGGTTTGAGGCGGGAAAACTGTCTCCATACCCTAATAAGGACAACGAAAAAAGTACGCATGAGGAGGATATTTACAGCAGTGATCTGCTTGGCAATTGGAGGGGCATCATTTGCTCAGCAGGATCCACAGTTCACCCAATATATGTTCGACCGTCTTTCGGTAAACCCTGCGGTAGCTGGAATTTCTGGTGAACTTTGCGGAACGTTGTTGCTTCGCCAGCAATGGACCGGGTTCGATGGTGCGCCGAAAACCGCACTTTTGAATGCAAGTATGCCGATCAATAAGATCAGCAGTGGTGTTGGCATTTCCGTCTACTTGGATAAACTCGGTCAGCAGAACAGTACGTTCGCTAGGCTTCATTATTCTTTCCATCGCAAGATCGGGCCAGGTACGTTAGGGATCGGTATCTACCTCGGTGCGGGTAGCCACGCATTGGGTAATGATTGGTTGGCCCGTGACCCGGTTGCGCAGGATGACGCAATATCTACTGCCAGTACCTCACAGACCGGATTTGATCTTGGGGCAGGCCTTTACTACCAAACACCTAAATTCTGGGTGGGGATAAGTAGCACGCACTTGCCACAGACAAAACTTGACGATGTGAGCATTAAAATGGTACGCCACTATTTTATTCAAGGTGGCTATGATTATGCTATCAAAGGGAACACCAAATACGTGCTACAACCTTCCGTTCTTGTGAAATCCGATGCGACTTCCACTCAATTTGACATCAATGCCCGATTCCTCTATAATAACATGGTATGGCTTGGCGTTAGTTATCGAACCGAAGACGCAATTGCTCCGATGGTCGGCTACCAAATGAGACCCAATGAAAAGTCCATGCTGAAGATCGGATATAGTTACGATGTTACTACCTCTAAACTGAAGAATTACAGTAGTGGTAGTCATGAAATAATGTTGAATTACTGTGTGCTACTAGTGAAGAAACCTGACCTCCAGATATACAGGAACGTAAGGTTCCTTTAAGCTCGTCCGAAACCCAACAACCAGATCTGACGTATCACTGTTTCGTCCAACGTGTTCGCAAGAGCGACCAAAATGAACGAAGATCCCTGCAAGGAAACAATGGTGCGGCACAAAAGGAAGAATATGGAACGTCCCATCTTTTATCTATTTGCCATAGGCCTGCTGGCTAGCAGCTGTGGTAAAGGTGGCCAAGGGCAACTTATAGGTGCTCAAGGCAGACCCGGTTGGTACGATGTTGATCCTTATGGGATGAACTACGTACCCATGGGCGCATTCGTAATGGGTCCTAGCGATCAGGATGTGCCTTATGCAATGGTTACCAAGAGCAAGACCGTTTCGGTCCAGGCTTTTTATATCGACCAGACAGAGATCACCAATAACGAGTACCGACAGTTCGTATTCTACGTTCGGGATTCGATCGCTAAGCGTATTCTCGGTGACGAGGATATTGGTGAACATGTTTTTACTGAGGATGAATACGGAGAGGATATTGATCCGCCTATCATCAATTGGAGGGAACGGTTGAACTGGTATGGTGACGAAGAGCGTGAAGCATTGGCCGATCTTTTCTTGAGCGAAAGTGAGCAGTTCTATCGTCGTCGTGAGATCGACACCAGGAAACTGATGTTCGAGTATTACTGGATCGACCTGAAGGAGGCTGCCCGTAAGGCGAACAACGCTCGTGATCTTGACTTGAGCTATACGAACGTTAAAGGACAGAACAACGCAATTCGCGGGCATAGCGATCGTAGTAAGTTCATTATCAAGGAGGTGATCAATGTTTATCCGGATACATTGGTGTGGGTGCATGATTTCACCTATTCCTTCAACGAGCCGATGACGGAGAACTATTTCTGGCATCCTGCTTATGATGAATACCCGGTAGTAGGTATCACTTGGCAACAAGCTAATGCGTTCAACGTTTGGCGTACTCAGCTGATGAACTCTTGGCTGTCATCCAATGGAGAAGCATTCGTGAACCGGTTCAGGTTGCCAACTGAGGCTGAGTGGGAGTATGCTTCACGTGGAGGACTGGACCAAGCACCGTACCCGTGGGGTGGACCGTATGTTCGGAATCGTCAAGGTTGTTTCTTAGGTAACTTCAAGCCATTGCATGGTAATTACGTGGATGATGGCGGTTTCCATACTGTACCTGTTGATAGTTATACCCCGAATGATTTCGGATTGTACCAAATGGCAGGTAACGTTGCCGAGTGGACCAGTACGGCTTATGATGAAAGCGTATACGACTTTGCTCATGACCTCAACCCGGAGTATAGCTATGATGCGTTGATGAATGATCCGCCATCACTGAAAAGGAAGGTGGTCCGTGGTGGGTCGTGGAAGGATATCGGTTACTATATGCAGACTGGAACCCGTGCATATGAATACCAGGATACCACCAAAGCCTACATCGGCTTCCGCTCGGTTATGACCTATTTGGGTCGTGGTAAAGCAGTGAACGCTGAAGATCTTTAAAGAATAATTGATACTGCGACCGTTACCTTGTCGGAACGAGCGCATTTAGTAGTCCATTACCCTGAACAACCCTTAAAAAAGCAAGGAAGAACTATGAAGCCCGGCAGCAAGAAGTGGAAAAATTTCATGGCCAAACTGTACGGAATCGGTGCAGCAGTCGTGATCATTGGAGCGCTGTTCAAGATCCAACACTGGCCAATGGCTAGTTTTTTCTTGATCATTGGTCTTAGTACGGAGGCGGTCATTTTCTTCTTCTCTGCATTTGAACCACCACACGAGGATCCGGATTGGAGCTTGGTTTATCCTGAGTTGGCAACCGGCGAGACTGCCGAAGGTGATGATTTCAAAAAAGAAGATCAGCGCTCCATTACAGAGCAGTTGGATGGTATGCTTGAGAGTGCCAAGATCGAACCTGAACTGATCGCTAGTTTGGGTGAGGGTATGCGCTCATTGAGCGATCAGGCTCGCTCGATGGGTGAGATCACGGGTGCTGCTTCTGCAACCAATGAATACGCATCAAGCTTAAAGGATGCATCTCAAAAGGTATCATCGCTGAGCGATAGCTATTCGAAGGCAAGTGAAAGCTTGGTCGGCCTTACGGAGAATGTTGACGCGGGTAAAAATGCTGGTGCGAGCCTTCAGAAAATGAGCACCAATCTTACTGCACTCAACGAAATGTATGAGCTACAGTTGATGAGCAGTCGTGAAAAACTGGAGGCTGCGAACCAGATGTTCGAGGGTATGGGTGAGATGATGACCAACTTGCGCAACTCTGTTGATGACACCAAGCGTTACAAAGAGAACATCGCTGAATTGAGCGATAACCTCGCTAAGCTCAACACCGTGTACGGCAACATGTTGAACGCAATGACCGTGCGCTAAGCCGGGTCATGATCGATCAACAGTAACCTGAAATACCGAACGCAAGAATATGGCAAGTGGTAAACAGTCGCCGAGACAAGCGATGATCAACATGATGTATTTGGTACTCACGGCCTTGTTGGCCATGAACGTATCCAAGGAGATCCTGGACAGCTTCGTTACGGTGAATAATGGTTTGGAGAACACCAAATCTTCACTGAATGATAAAATGACCCAGCAGTACGCCAGTTTTCAGGCGTTCGCTAGCGAAAATCAAGCGAAGTATGGTGCAGCATGGACCGAAGCACAAAAGATCAAATTAGCGGGTGCTGAACTTGTAGCGTACATCGATACGATCAAAGTAAGGTCGATCATGAAAGCGGAGGGCTGGAGCAAAGACAGTACGATCATGAGCGACGGGCGATTGGTGAACTTGATGAAGGTTACCAAAAAAGATAGCCACGATGAGTTGACCAACATGTTGGTGGGGGGCGAGCCTGCGAAACCGATCGAAGGTGAATACACTGCAAATGATCTGAAGTTGAAACTCATGGCGTTCAAGGACCTCGTGAAGAACAGCCGTCCACAGGATACGGATCTAGCGGCATCCATGGACCGAGTGTTCAATTTCGATGACCGTCCGGATGCTTCAGGTACAATGAACAACTGGGAAAGTATCAACTTCTATCACGTGCCTATGGCCGCCGGTATCACCATCCTTAGCAAGTTGCAAGCGGATGTGCGGAATTCGGAAGGTGAGGTGGTGAAGAAAATGATGGATGCCGTTGAAAGCAAGAGCTTCAAATTCAATAAGCTTACCACTATCGTGAAGCCAATTAGTAGCCTTGTTTCTGTAGGTGGCAAGTACCAAGCAGAAATTTTCTTGGGTGCTTATGACGATCAGAACGCTCCTGAAGTGTTTATCGCAGGACCTGGTGCCAGGGTCGATTCAGTTACTAAGACGATCATCGGTGAATCCATTAAACTACCTATGAATGGCGCAAAGGCACAATTGGAGCAAGTGGCTTCTGGTGCTGGTCAACGCTCTGTTCAGGGTATCATTAAATTCAAGCCTGTTGGTGGTGAAGAAACGGTTGAAGTTTTTTCTACAACATACGAAGTTGCAGCACCGAATTTGGTTGTGAGTCCGACCAAAATGAACGTGTTCTATCGCGGTGTGGACAATCCTGTGGATATCAGTGTTTCTGGTTATAGCGCAAAGGACGTTGCCGCGAGTATGGATAATGGTTCGCTTTCAAAGGCCGCAACGGGTTATATCGTTAAACCGGGTAAGGGAAATGAAGCTACCATAAGTGCAACGGTGACGAACCCTGATGGATCAAAGAAGTCCATGACTGGTATCAAATTCCGTGTAAAGAATGTTCCTAGCCCAACCCCGTATTTCGGTGGTAAGAGCGTGGATGATGCAACGATCAAGAAGACCGAACTCACAGCAGCGGCGGGTGTTATCGCTAAAATGGTCGATTTTGAATTCGACCTGAAGTTCGAGGTCGTGGAATTCCGCGTGACCATGATGGTGAACGGTACGCCGATCGAGAAAATGACCAAAGGCCCAGCTGTTAGTGGAGACATGAAAGAGATCTTCCAAAAAGCAAAACCGGGTCAAAAGGTCTATATCGAAGGAATTAAGGCACGTGGACCGGATGGTACAGTACGAAACCTCGGTTCACTTTCGTTCAAGATCGTATAACCAATACGTATAGAGCCATGATAAGGACAAGCAAGAACATATTGATCATCACCATGGTATTGGTCGGTGGTCTGTGCGCTACGCCTCAAGCCGTGGCTCAGACGGTATTGGATGGTGCTTACATCAAGGAGAACACCAAGACCAAGCGGGTTGTTCCTTACACACATATCCGTGAAGCGGATGTGATGTGGGCACGACGCGTATGGCGTACGATCGACCTTCGTGAGAAAATGAATCATCCGTTGTATTTCCCCACGGATGCGATCAATGACCGGAAAAGCCTGTTCGATGTGATCCGTCAAGGGTTAATGGTCGATGGCTCAATTACCGCTTACGATGCAGGACCATTGCTGGATGACGATGAGTTCAAAAAGGCATTGTTGCCCGGAGATCTGCAGGAAATGTTCTCGCGCATGGATACACAGTATACAGAGAGCCTGACCACTGGCGATATGGAGATGGTTGTTCAGGAGATAAATCTGGAAAGCAGGGATATCAAAATGTACAAGGTAAAAGAGGATTGGATCTTCGATAAACAACGTTCTACAATGGATATCAGGATCATCGGTATCGCACCGATGAAAGAAATGCGTGGTGAGGACGGTGAGGTGCGGGGATATGCCCCAATGTTCTGGTTGTACTACCCGGAGTGTCGTTATGTATTTGCGAATTGGGAAGCGTTCAATCGTGAGAATGATGCTGAACGTAGATCCTACGAGGATATCTTCTGGAAGCGACAATTCAGCAGCTACATCACCAAATGGAGCAATGTGTATGATCGTGGTATCAATGAGTACAAGCAAGGATTGGATGCGTTGTTGGAAGGTGAAGAGATCAAGTCGGAATTGTTCGTTTTCGAGCACGATCTTTGGAACTTCTGATCATTTGCTGAGTTTTTTTTTGAAGCCTCGACGGATCGTCGAGGCTTCTTTTTTTGTATAGTACCTACAGCACCAGAGGCGTATTTGATTGACCCAACAGTGGTATGAATACGTTCTTTAATAACAGGACGTTCTTGATGCATGTGCATCTCAGTTCCGCGGTTGGTTCTGTACTTGTTGAACTTTCCGGCCGCATTCTATTTGAATGCTCAGGATACTCTGGAACCCGGTGATCACCCCTGTCAGATCAAAGCTCAAGTGGAGCCGTACCGCACTATCCGAGAAGCGGATGTGATGTGGGAACGCCGTGTTTGGCGAATGATCGATCTCCAGGAAGAAACAGGTAAGCGGCTCTCCACTTCTCAGGTGGGTTGTATGGATCTTTACGAAGTGATCCGGCATGGGCTATTGGACGAATGGTCCATAACCGCATTTGATCCTGGACCAGATCAGAAGGATGACGGGTTTTCTGTGCCTATGTCGCGACCTGAGCTGGAATTGCTTTTCGAAAAAGTCGAGACCGGGCCAGGTTCGATCGCGAGGATCATGATCAAGGAAGATTGGATCTTTGACCGACAACGCGGTGAAATGATCGTTAGGATCATCGGTGTTGCACCGATGGTCGAGGTGCTCGGTGAGCTTGATGAAGTGCGTGGATATGAACCGATCTTTTGGCTGTACTATCCGGAATGCCGGTTACTGTTCGCACGATGGATCAATAGTGAGGAAAATGATGGGAGTGCAACTTCCTACGAATCGTATTTCGCTCAACGCAGGTTCAATAGCACGATCATAAAGGTCTCGAATGTGCAGGATAGGCATATCAACACCTACCGTTACGGGTTGGATGCCCTGCTGGAATCCGGATCAATTCGTGAGCAGCTCCGGAACATGGACTTTGACCTTTGGAATTATTGATGGAGAGGGGCATTTGCTCATTTCCGTGCATTGCACATCAATTGTGAGTATTCGGTGGTCGCGTAAGTAGCGCATGGATCTCGGACCGTACGTAGAATGCTTACGGTGATCAACTTGTTCCGTGTCCTATTCTCCTAAGTATCCGTACCTTTGCGGCCTTTTCCGTACAAGTACTGCTTTACTGCCATGATGACTGTTCAGGGGCTGACCCTACACTTCGGCCAACGCCCGATATTCGACGATATCTCATTCTTTATCGGTGCCGATGATAAGATCGGGCTGGTAGGAAGAAATGGCGCTGGCAAGAGCACCTTGCTGAAGATCATGGCTGGCCAACAGCATTATGACAAAGGCACTATTGGCAAGCCGAAGGAGCTTACAATGGGTTATTTGCCACAGGAAATGGCACACAACCTAACGCTTTCACCATGGGATGTGGCGATGAAAGCGTTCGAGGAAGGGTTGAAGCTCAATGCGGATATTGAACGCATTGAACTGGAGCTGCATGATGTGACCGACGATGAGCATGCCATGGAACTCGCCATGGAACTTGCAAATGCTCATGAGCGTTTGAATTCCATTGGAGCTGCGGACCATGACATGCAGGTGGAACGGATCCTGAAGGGCATCGGTTTTGTCGAAGAGGACATGCACCGCAAAATGAGTGAATTGAGCGGTGGCTGGCGAATGCGCGCGGAACTTGCGCGATTGCTTCTTATGAAACCGGATCTGCTTCTATTGGATGAGCCCACGAACCACTTGGATCTACCCGCCATTCAATGGTTGGAGGATCTTCTCCGTACCCATCCATCCGCGCTTGTGCTGATCAGTCACGATAAGACCTTTCTGGACCGCCTTACCAAGCGCACATTGGAAGTATTGGGCGGAAAGATCATCGACCGTAAGGTGCCATGGACCCAGTATGTTGAACTACGAAAGATCGAACGCGAACAACAGGCTTCAGCGGCGAAACAGCAACAGCAGTATATCAAGGAAACAACTGACCTGATCAATAAATTCCGGGCCAAAGCGAGCAAAGCTGCCTTTGCGCAGAACTTGATCAATAGGCTGGATAAGCTTGATATCATTGAGGTGGATGACGAGGATACGCGTAAGATGCTCGTGAAGTTCCCGCCTGCACCCAACAGTGGAAAGATCGTTGTAGAAGTTAAGGACGTTACCAAGTCCTATGGCGACAAGCACATATTCAGTGGTGCTGAACTAACCATCGCAAAGGGCGAGCACCTTGCACTCGTAGGTGCGAATGGAACGGGAAAGAGTACGCTCGTGCGTATGATCATGAATGAGGAGCCTTACGATGGTGAGATCCGATTGGGGCACAATGTGATCATCGGGTACTATGCGCAGGATATGCCTGAACGCATGAGCCCTCTGCGGACTGTGATCGAAACAGCGGAAGATGCTGCCAGCGAGGACAACCGGGTCCGAGTGCGTGCCATGTTAGGTGCATTCATGTTCAGTGGTGATGATGTGGACAAGAAAGTGAAAGTGCTGAGCGGCGGTGAACGCGCGCGTTTGGCGTTGTGTTGTATGTTGCTGAAACCACTGAATTTCTTGATCCTTGACGAACCAACGCACCACTTGGATATCCAAAGTAAAGATGTGTTGAAGAACGCACTGAAGAATTACGATGGCACTTTCCTGTTAGTTAGTCATGATCGTGATTTCTTGACCGGGTTGACAACGCGACTTCTGGAATTGGACGATCTCCGCATCCGGGATCAGCACATGGATATTCTTGAATTGATCGAGAAGCGTGCCGAGTTACAAGGCGCGGATATTGGCAAGTCGTCCGCCGCAAAACCGAAGGTATCGAACAAGGCGAACAAGAATCCCGATCAACGTGAGCAACGGGATAGGGACAAAGAGCGCCGTAAAGTGCAGAATCAGGTTGAACGTTTGGAGAAGCAGATGGCTGATCTCGAGAAGGAAGAAAAGCAACTACAAGCTCAGGTCATGAAGGGCGCTATGCCTGCGGATGAATTGCAGGAAGGCTATGTAAAGCTTGGTGAACTCGCACAGAAGATCGCAACGGCATTAGGTGAGTGGGAGAGTGCGTCCGGTGTACTTGCGGAGATGGAAGAGCAGTAACGCTCTTTGGTAAAGTTGTTACCTATTGGTCAGGCCTGCATTGGGTTTACTGAGCGTTGCATTTTGCTGCGCCGGCTAAAACCCTACCAATATGGCCAATGCAAAGTTGCCGCCAAGGCAAATGATGATCAACATGATGTACCTCGTTCTCACCGCGATGTTGGCGATGAACGTGAGCAAAGAAGTGTTGGACCAATTCGCCGTTCTGGATGCGGATCTTGTGCGCACAGCGCATGCGCATGACGCAAGGTCGCTTTCGGATTACCAACGCTTAGCCGCTTCCGCGGAAAGTGTTCCGGATAAATTCACCGTGCCACATATCAAAGCAATGCGTATGAAGGCACGTGCTGATAGTTTGGTCCACAGGATCGAGGCAATAAAAACAACTCTCATCGCTCAGGCGGATGGTATTGCGCCAGCATCGCTGATCGGACCAAATGCTGACGGTAAGGACACATTGCGTTCTTTAATGGCGGTGGATGCCAAGGATGATCGGGATGTTTTGACACATGCTCTAGTTGGCAGCGAGCCTTCCACACCGATCCGAACAGCGAACAGTGCCTATGACATCAAAGTTCAGTTGAGTGCATTCAGAGATAGTTTGAAAGGTTTTCTACCACCAAATGACCTTGTTGCACGAAACGGACTCGACATGTTGTTCGACCTAAACGATAGGCGCGATGCTTCGGGAACAATGAATAACTGGGAAAGCAATAATTTTTACGACGTTCCTCTGGCCGCTGGCATTGCAACGCTTTCCAAATTGCAGGCGGACATACGCAGTGCGGAGAACGATATGGTGAAATGGCTTATTCGTTCAGCACAAGAAGGTGAATACAGCTTTGGCACCTTGACCACCGCGGTGATCCCATTGACCAATACAGTGATGGTCGGTGATTCATTTCGTGCTGATGTGTTCTTGGCTGCATATGACCCTAAGAATACTCCTACCGTTACTGTAACAGGGGGAAACGAACTGCCGGTCGGTGCCGATGGCAAAGCAAAGTTGCGCCTTCGTGGTGAAAGCATCGGGGAGCAGATCGTTGAAGGAATGATCAAATTCCAAGGCCCGAACGGACCTGAGGAGATACCGTACAGAACAAGCTATCAAGTAATGGCACCGCTGTTGGTAGCATCGCCCACGAAAATGAACGTGCTGTATCGTGGCGTGGA
The DNA here is from genome assembly GCA_017987115.1 of Flavobacteriales bacterium. Classification (GTDB taxonomy): domain Bacteria; phylum Bacteroidota; class Bacteroidia; order Flavobacteriales_F; family PHOS-HE28; genus PHOS-HE28. The sequence goes on from JAGNUG010000083.1 coordinate 12,101, forward strand.
TAACCCAATCGAATTATCCGTTCCGGGTGTGGCCGCGGATAAGGTTCAAGCGACCATCTCAACTGGACGTATTGCACGGATCGGCCAAGGTTGGGTTGCAACCGGGATGAGCGGAAACAGTGCCGAAGTGAATGCCGTTGTGGCGATGCCGGATGGTAGTTCACGGAGAATTGGCCCTGTGGTATTCAGAGTAAAGGATCTGCCACCACCAACAGCCTATATCGGAGGTACGACAGCTGGCGATCCAGCCGTGTCCAAGGCTAAACTCACGGCATCGCAAGGGGTCATTGCCAGGCCGCTCAATTCGGAGTTCGGGGACCTTTGGGTCGTGAAGAGTTTTCAATTCACGTTGATGCGTGGTGCCCAGAACCCTAAACTGGAAACGAGCAGCAGCAATGCCTTCACTGGTGACATGAAAACCATTCTCAATGACCTAAGACCCAATGATAAGATCTTGATAGAGCACATTAAAGGACAACTTGCCAACGGTCAAGGACCAGTGCGTGATCTAAGTCCGATCACAGTGAAAGTATTGCCGTAAGTTGAATAATTCCCAGAGTTCAACAATATGGTTATCTTTGCCGCCCATTGCGGGGTGGAGCAGATGGTAGCTCGTCGGGCTCATAACCCGAAGGCCGTAGGTTCGAGTCCTACCCCCGCTACAAAGAAACCCCCGAAATTTCGGGGGTTTCTGCATTTAGTATCGCTCCCAATGTAGACGGCCTTTATTCGGAAATGTATTGGGCATCATGTCTTGCTATTCATTTATTCTGGCTTTCAGATCTGAGACCTTTGTGCAATGCATCGAAAGAATCGCACCAGCCACCAATGTGTGAATCGCGTGAAGCGATACTGGCCAAACCGGTCTGGCGGAACTCCATGCGTGTTCCACCCTCGACCTCGTAGAATTCCACGGTGACCTCCGTGCTATGACGCGCTGGATTCACTTCGGCAACGCGCTTCTCCCAATGGTGCGACAAGCGAAGTAGCTCTGGTTCGCGAACCTCCAAGTAGGTGCCGTAGGCCGGGAACTCCTCTCCCGTTGGCGCCACCATGATCACGCGCCACATGCCGCAAACTCGTACATCGGCCTCTGCATGCGTTGTGCTGAAGGCCGCACAACCGAACCAATGCACCAGCATGGCTGGGCTGGTCCATGCATTCCACACCAGTTGCCGTGGAGCGCGGAAGACCCGCGTAATGCGGATCTCGTCAGGCGCTGGAGTGCTTACGGCGTTGCGCTTGCGTTGGGCGACGAGAGGATCCATGCTCCAAAGTAACGGACCGCGCGCGGATCATCGCACCGCGCGTAGTGCTTGTCGCTTGTGGTGCAGCACATACGCTGCCACCAGCACCGCAACGAACAAGAGCATAGGCGCCCAACCTGCGACTGGATCTCCCACAGCGATGAACGAATACAGACCAGATACCAGATCCAAAAAGAAGCCGAAGTAAGCCCACTCTTTCACGTTCGCAGGCACCATTGGCAGCAGTATGGCAACGGCACCGATGAGTTTGATGACCGATAGCCATTGAATGAAGTAGATGGGATAACCCAAATGGTCGTGAAGCATTTCCACTGCTTGCGGGTCGAGCGTGATGCCGCCGACGCTGCTGAAGATCATGAAGGCGCTGAAGAGGCCGGTGATGATCCAGTAGGTGATGTTGAGTCGTTTCATGGTTGGGGCGTTGTGTGGTCACTTCAGGCTTGAACCGGAGTCTTGTTGTGGGTACGTTACTTTTAGCAAGGCGCAAAGTCTGTTCATATTCTCCTCGTTCGCCTTCTCTATGAATATGCGGATCGGCACTAATTCTTCAGCTGTATCGAATCGCATGATCCATTCAATGCGGGTGCCCTCCGGAACTTCGAAGAATGATACCATAGCGGTGTAGAAGTGCATCTCTTTCAGGTGGTCGAATTCCAAGTAGCTCGGTGCTTCGATCCGTTTATAGACGCAGGTGTTCTGGAAGTCGCTCCCATCCGGCGCGTGCATCGTGAACTCCCAGATGCCTTCCGGCTTCAACTCGAAGCTGTGGAAGGTGTTAGTGAAGCCTTTCGGTCCCCACCATTTGGATAGGATTGCAGGATCGGTCCACGCTGTGAAAACGCGCGCGCGCGGAGTACCGATCACCAAGGTGGTTACCACCTCTCGATCCTTAGTTGGCATGTTCATCATTTCTTCGAGGCTTTCTTCACCTTGGATCCCGTTGGCCATTTCGCTTCGATCTCGGCTGCTCGTGCCTTCACGATCGCTTTTACCACGGCAGCAGGGATAGGTTTCTCCGGCTGGAACTGAATGGTGCCTTTGCTCCGCTTGAAGTCCTTCAATTGCTCTTCGAAGCCCTTGGGCATCATTCCGTAGAGCGCGCAGTGGTTCTTCGCCGCACCCATGTACAGCAATGGATGGCCGTTGTACTTGAAGCCCGGCAGCCCGTAGCCAAAATACTCTTCGCACTTCGGCGCTACCGCGAGGATCTGTTTGCGGAGTTTCTGCAAGACCTTGGCCTGTTCCTCCGGCAACATCGTTAAGTATTCGTCGGTATTCTTTGCGGAAGGTTTCATGCACTTGCGGAATGGAGGAAGTTTGCAAGACGATCGAAGCACTCGCTCCAGCCGCCCTGATGATCATTGCGATCTTGTTCGGTGGAGAACAGGGCATGTTGCATGGTCATCTTTGTCCTGCCGTTCACTTCCTCGAACGATAGGTCGACCACATTGTCCACCCAAGGTACTGGCTGACCATCGTCTCTTGTCCAGGTGAAGACCAAGCGATCGAATTCACTGATCTTGCGGTACTCACCGCGGACCCAATGATCGATGCCATCCGGGGCGTGCATGCAGAAGTTGTATTTTCCTCCCACACGGAAGTCCTGTTCGCAGGTAGGCAAAGTGAAATCGTTCGGACCGAACCAACGAACCAGGTGCTCCGGCTTGGTCCATGCAGCAAAGACCAGTTCGATCGGTGCATTGAAGGTGCGTTGTATGGTCAGCGTGCGTAGTTCTTGATCGTTCATCGTTCTCATCTCAGTTCCAGATCAACTGTTAACAGCCGATGGCTCCATCCAGAATACTTCCCAGATGTGGCCATCCAGGTCATTGAAGCTCCGGCCGTACATGAAGCCGTGATCTTCGGTTGGACGACATTCAGTTGCACCAGCCGCTATGGCCTTGTCGAAGATGACATTCACCGCATCCTGTTTTTCGAATGAAAGGGCCAAGAGCACTTCGGTATGTTTAGTTGCGTCGGCTGCCGACTTCCCTTTCGG
>JAGNUG010000186.1 GCA_017987115.1 Flavobacteriales bacterium
TTTTCCTGTTCCTGTTTTGTACAGGTCTGCTCATTCTCTCGGCAGAATGGCTCTTGGACATTTTCCTACCGGAATTCCATCAGGTTGAGCAATGGCTCGGATCAATAGCGATCGGTACGGCCGCTGTGTTCATGCTTACCATGGTTTCATGCACTCTATTCCTTTTCCGAAGGAAGCGAAGATCTCAGCGGGATCAACTCTAAAAACAAAAAGGGCCACCAGAAGGCAGCCCCAATTGCTGGTATTATAGATCGGTCAAAGGTTGAATGTCAAACCGATACCAAGGGTCTGTTTGAACTGGGTACCAGGTCCGGTATAAGGAATACCTTCACTATCGGTCTTTTCCAAATTGGTATCATGATCATACAACAAGAGCGTATTGAGCGTTGCAGCGAACCACTTATTGATCTGTAGGGTCCACAAGGTTTCCCAGGTCACATCCATATTCTGTGGGTTACGCAAGTAGTTGCTGAAAAGGTCGCCACGCGTCATGAACGTGAAATTATCGGAGAACTTCGTCTTGTACATGGCACGTATGTATCCACCAAGCTCGAATTCCGTTGTACTGCCATTCTTTACACCGTATACACGTAATTCCGGGTCCGTACTTCCTCCGAACAATTTCTCATCGGTCATGATGACCAATCGGGCTGTGGCCGGCGAAAGGAACACGCTGAAATTGTCGTTTGGTCGATACTCCGCACCCACACCAAGCAATGTGTAACCCGGTGCCAAGAAATTCGATATGCGGTTCAAGTCGGCATCAAAACCTTCCGTGAACTGGGTCTTGAATTGGAAAACACCAGCTAAATACCATTTCGGCTTCAAGGCATAACCGTATTTCGAGTTCAATTCAATGCGGTCATCGGTCTTCACGGGATCGCCATTATTGATCTGCTGCCCACCGAACGCAAGCACCAAGCTATTGTCCCAATTGGTACGGCCTTTCTTACGATTTGCAGCACCATTGAACATGGCAATACCGCTAACAGTGTTGAATCCACCTGCGGCCCAATTGGTCAGATTGACCTGTGTAAGATTAATATTGAAGACGCCACTTTTGGTCCAACCATCCGGAATGGTATCGATCGGCCGGGCCGCAAGTGCTGCATCGGTAATATCGGTCTGTGCGTTCAGCATGCCACCCACGAAAAGGGTTACAAAGAGCAATGTCAAACGGTCTAATACTGGTTTCAAATTCATTCGCGTCATTGATTTACTGTCGTGTTCTTGGTTCTAAGGCGCGCAAAAGTACGCGCTTGGTAAAATGATCTTACAGGTGCTTTATTTCACGGGTATCATATGCACAACGCGCTGTGGGAACGGGATACTGATCCCTGCTTCATCCAATGCGATCTTGCAGTTCTCCAATGATGTGAAATACACATCCCAATAGTGTTCTGGCGAACAATGTGGACGAACGGCCAGATCCACTGAGCTGTCGTTCAGGTTCACCACCCCGACGAACGGTGCGGGGTCCTTTAGCACCAATGGTTGGTCCTGCATCACCTTCATAAGCGTTTCCTTCGCTTTAGCGATGTTACTACCATAGCTTATGCCAACGGTGAGGTCCACCCTGATCCTACCTTCGGTGGTGTAGTTCACAATATTTCCGTTCGCCATAACTCCATTGGGTACAATGGTGAGCTTATTCTCCGGTGTAAGCAATGTGGTAGTAAAGATCTGTATCTCCTTCACATGGCCCAGTGCACCTTGGGCTTCGATCAGGTCACCGACCTTATAGGGCTTGAACAATAGGATGAGCGTACCTCCTGCGAAATTGGCAAGCGTCCCCTGTAAGGCCAATCCTACAGCAAGACCCGCTGCACCAAGAATTGCGATGAAACTCGTGGTCTCCACGCCCAACATGCCGATCACTGTAACGAACAGAAGGATGCGTAGACCAACAGAGACCAAACTGCTTAAGAATCGCTGCAACGTAGGTTCAACGCTACGTTTAACAAGTACTTTACTGAACATTCTGGAGATCATACGGATGACCATGCTTCCGATCCAGAACACGAGCAATGCTCCGATCGCTTTCGGTCCATACTCCATGGCGAAGTCCATTAGGCGTTCCGTCCAACCTTTTACCATTGTCATCTCATCTTTCATCTGTACTCTAGGGTTTGAATTGTTCTGGTGCAAATACTGATACCGGTGCTATGGATTGCCGGTAACAACTTCGGATCATTCAATGTTCGGCGTCTCCAGGATCTCTATTCGCTCGGTGATCAATCGGCTTGTTGGGATAAGCACTTCGCCTTTAACGGTCTGTATGGTGACGGTCATACTATCGATCCTATCGATGATTCCCTCATCCTCTCCTACTTTGATCCGCATGCCAGGCTTGAACCGATCCTTACCATAAAAGCTGCTAAGGATATTCGTAAGGATGTTCCGCGAAGCATACGCATATGCAAGGCCAAAGGCGAATAATACCCCTGCCAAAATTATTTGAAGATTCGACGTGATCAGTTCAGTATCCACACCAGCAACATTCAATGCAGTAATGGAAATGAAAAGCACCATAATTCCGCCAAGGACCTTCCCCATACTACGACCACCGCTGATCCCCATGGTCTCCGTTAAATTCGTGATCACAGTGCTCACTTGCTCACCGACCCAGAGCCCTGCCATGAATATGGTAATGGCCGTGATCAATGTTGGGAGATAGGCGAAGAATGAGCTTACACCGTCCTGCACACGGGTCATACCCATGATGTCAGCAGCGGCCATTAAGAAGACCAGCATGATCCCTCCATATATCAGCATCCCGATGAATTTTCCGAATGAGTGGATACCGACCTTTCTCAGTACACTGGCAATACCACTTTTCTGGGCCAAGTCATCCAATTTTCCGTTTACGGTGCGCTTCAGGATCATTCTGATCAGTTTCGCGAACGTCCACCCGATCAACAGCACAATGATCCCAACGATAACGCTGGGAAGCGCATCGATGATCCCGCTCAAATAGGTATCGAAAGATGTGGCCAATCGGTCCAATATATAGTTGAGGTCCATTTTCGTTCTGAGTGTTATCGATCCAATTTGCTAAGGTTCCGTTCGGCTTGATCCATCCTTATCATTCCTACCTACCAACTTAATGTTCTCGAAGAAGGCCATTCCAAAGTCGGACATGAACAGTTGCATGAAGCGCATAAGGAGCATAATGCGTTTCACGCTTCCAATGACCTCTTTCTTTAGGTGCTCAGGTGGTTGGTCTGAGGGTCGTATGATCTGGAAGGGGTTCTGGCTCATCGCTCTTCCGGATAAAGTTCGTAATACTTGGCCAAGGCACGTTCACGTGCTCTTAAGACCCTCATTTTCACTGCGCTCTCACCAATGTTCAATAGCTCACTGATCTCCTTGACCGAATGCTCCTCTTGATACTTCATCAACAGCATGGTCCTATCAGTTGGATCCATTGCCGCTAACACTTCATCGATGCACTCACTGCGCAGATCCAACAATTCACTTTCATATTTATCTTCTGCTAGACCTTCTGCCAAGGAGTCGTCATCCACTTGCGTTGACCGGTGACGTTGTGCCTTGCGCAAATGATCCAAACAGTAATTGTAGGCGATGCTATAGACCCAAGTCCCGAATTTGGAACGATGATCGAACTTGGTCAGATTCACGAAAACCTTCAGGAATATATCGTGCGTAAGGTCGCGTGCAAGGTCCTTATCCCGCGTCATACCGATGCATTTCTGATAAACCTTTGTCACGTAGCGATCATAAAGTAGCCCGAACCGATCAGCATCCATGGAATGCTGTAGCTCAGCAACGAGTTCTTCGTCACTTAGCAGGCTATCGGCCTTGGCTTTTTTCTTGAACAACACCTTTTTGGTAGGAGATGACTTTTGGACGCACCGATCAGGGATCGGTCACTTCGAGGCTACGGGAAAAAATTCCTGATCCGGAAATTGCATGTTCATTGGCTCTATCATGCGAAACAACGGAAGCCGCAAGCCACAACGAAGTTCATCCCCGAAAAAAAGAACTAGTGGGCAATGCCGGATTCGAACCAGCGACCCCTACCTTGTCGAGGTAGTGCTCTAAACCAGCTGAGCTAATTGCCCTAGTACTTTT
>JAGNUG010000084.1 GCA_017987115.1 Flavobacteriales bacterium
ACACCTACCAGCGGTCTTGCTCCATTTTTTGCGGGTTAGCGCTCAAATGTGTAACTTGGACTTAGCAAAAAACGGCGCAAGGCCGCAAAACGTTATGCCACAGCCGACCATATACAAGAACCACCGTCCGGGCGAAAGCGATGAATCCGGTCAACCCTGAATAGTTGGATTCAACTGATGGTAACCAAAGATTTCAACAAAGTCGTTGACCAGTGGTTTGGCTCGATCAGTGGCGTTTCGCCGGAGACGTTGAGCAAAATTCGTGTCGATGTTCAGCGAAAGTTGGATGCAGGGTCATGTAAGCACTTAACCCCGCAGGCTTCGGAGGACATTGTGCTTGACTTCGAAGTTCTGTGTTGCATTGAACAGGTCATCACTGAGCAATGGGATACACTGACACCAGAGGAACGGTTGCTTACTCGTTTTCCAACGGTTGGGAAAGTCGGTGAGTATTTCGACATTCCAAAGCGCGGCAGAGGCCTGATAATTTGGCGAGAATTGACGAAGCGTTTGGGTGTCGAGATGGTGTTTAAGATGCCCGACGGTTCATTGTTCAGTTGGGAGTTTTGGGATTGAACTCAAAATTGATTAACTGAAGAAAGGCCGATGGCATAACATGCGCTTGCCGCAAGCCGCCCTCGTCCCGGTGACAACTCCCGTTGAAGCATGATAACTTCGTCCAGGCACAAGATCACGAAATGCGGCCTGCGGCAAGCGCAGGCCCGTTAGCCGCATCAATTCAATAGTTCATAGTAACACCTTTACGGCCATCACCTCACACACCACATACCGCAACGGCCACTTCACCCACAACGGCAAGCAACTCGCAACGCCAACGGGCAATACGGACACCGATCTGAACAACGCATGGTCAGCCTTAGGAATAGAACTGCCCCGTTTTCCGCGTATGGACCGGTCATCGAAGCTGGTAGCGATCGCTGGGTCTGCATTCTTCGTTGAAAGTGGTGCACTCGCTGAGCATTCGAAGGATACCATCGGCATGGTCATCATGGGCAAGAGTGGCAGCATGGATACCGATGCGAAATACCAGGCACAATTGGATGCGGATAACCATGCTAGTCCGGGAATGTTCGTTTACACGTTGCCCAATATCGCCATGGGCGAATTCAGCATACAGCAGGGGCTTTATGGCAGCGGCCTTTGCTTGCTAAGCGATGCCCCGGATCTAGCGCAAATGAAGGAAGCCTGTACGATCTTGTTGAATGATCACGGAATGGAAGCGGTAGTTTGCGGCTGGTCCAATATCTTCGCGGACCAAGCAACGGCTACCTTTATGGTGGTAACCGAACGAACATTGGCCGATTGGAACGCGGCGGAATTAGAAAAGATCTTCAATGACCACTGAGAATACGACCGAATTACGCCAGCAACTGAAGGCGCAGATCATACAACACCTCAACTTGGAAGGCCGCACTGTTGAAAGCATTGCGGACGACATGCCGCTGTTCGACGAAGGGTTGGGCTTGGATAGCATCGACGTATTGGAGCTGATCGTGTTGATGGACAAACATTATGGCGTGCGCATTGCAGATCCCAAACAAGGTCGTGACGTATTCCAAAGCGTTGCAAGCATGGCCGCGCACATCGAAGCCAACCGGTGAAACAGGGGCGGATAGCGATCACTGGCATGGGTGCGATCTGCTCCCTAGGCAACGACGTTTCCGCCATTTCGGATGCCTTGATCAGCGGTAAGCGTGGCATCCGTCCGTTGCAAAAACTGGATCTCGGATTCCCTGATCTATTCTTGGGCGAAGTTCAATTGACCAACGAGGAATTGGCCGCATTGCTACGTGATAAAGTGAAAGACCTTCCGCGTTCCCGTACTGCGTTGTTGGGCTTGGTTGCAGCATTCAGCGCGATCGGCAAAAGTGCGAACGAAGAACGTACCATTGTGATCAGCGCCAGTACCGTTGGTGGAATGGATCTCTCGGAAGACCATTTTGCAAAGTGGAAAGCAGGTGAATTCGACCAGGTCGCCGATGCCGCTGAACACGCGGTCAGTTCACACACTGCACGCATCGCACGCGCCATTGGTTCAAAGGCGATGCGGACGACGATCAGCACGGCGTGTAGTTCTTCGGCGAATTCAATGATACTAGGCGGACAGCTGCTTAACACCCGCCGTGCTGACCGCGTGCTGGTTGGCGGTTCCGATGCATTGTGCAAATTCACGATCGAAGGATTCATGGCCTTGAGTGCGATGGATACCACAGGGGTTACCAAGCCGTTCAGCAATGAACGCAACGGCATGAACCTCGGCGAAGGGGCCGCTTATTTGGTAATGCAACGTGAAGAGGACATTTCTGATAGAAGCCGGATCCTCGCATATTTCCATGGCGGTGCGAACAGGAACGATGCGCACCATCAAACGGCAACATCGCCGGATGGTCATGGCCCGTTCTTGGCCATGAAAGATTGTATTGAAAAAGCAGGACTGCAACCATGCGATATCGACCATATCAATGCGCACGGAACCGGCACGGAGAACAACGACAGCACTGAACTGGCTGCTATGGAAAGGCTCTTCGGGATCGTTCCGGATTTCACGACCACCAAAGCATTGACCGGCCACACCTTAGCAGCGGCAGGTGCATTGGAGGCGGTGATCGCGATCATAAGCATGCGCGAAGGAATTATCCCGGTCGGCCATTCCACAACCACGCCGATCGAAGGTTGTAGCGCGATGCCCGTATCATCAAGCATTCGCAGGAAGGTCAAGAACGTGTTGTCCAATTCGTTAGGCTTCGGTGGTAATGACACATCGATCCTACTCACTTCGGCACGATGACCATGTATATCCGCGGCGTACACGATCACACAGTGACTTTGCCACCACTAGTAATTCCTGCTAGTGCTGCGCGTCGTATGGCCAAGTTGCAACGCGGATCGATCGAGTACATTCTTCAGCATTTGAACAGCATCGGTCAACCGACCATTGATGGCATTTACGCGAGTACCGCATTGGGATGTTTGGAAGACACGGAGAAGTTCTTGGAGGAGACCACAGGACCATCCACATCGTTGCGGTCGCCTCTGCCCTTCATGCGCAGTACACACAACACCATCGCCGGTCAGTTGGCGTTGTTGCTGAAGATCCATGGGCCCAACATCACCCACTCGCAAGAACTATTCGGATTCCATTCGGCGCTGCTGAATGCGTTATTGCAGTGCGAAGAAGAACCGAAAAGTACGTTGCTCGTATTCGCTGCGGATGAAGAGACCGCACTTTCCCGTGATCTACTGAACGCTTTGCAACAACACGAAACCCTTAAGCTAGGTGAGGGATACGCATGCTTTGTGGTCGGTCTTGAACCAAAGCCGACCGACAAAGCAAAGATCACATTGATCGAGCAAGGCGCTGTAAGCGATACGGATCATTGGAACAGCATCATCACTGCTTCAAAAGCAGAACATATCTTTTGGTCAGCCTACCCAGGCGATGCGGAATTGCCGGTGTTCCCTGCAAACGCCAAAGCAGAACGTTATGACCTGGAAACCGGTCACCACGGCGCACAAACTGCGCAAGCATTGGCGATGGTGTGCGATCGTTTACAGAGCGAGGAGTTCGATGGCCCATGTTTGATCATTGATCGATTCGGAGATACTATAGCGATCATTGGAGTTGAAGGCTGTTGAAATGCTCACCCATCGCACTACTTATTGGTTCTTTGCGCTGCTGCGCTTAGCAATCTTGGCGTGTTGGTTGTTAGGCTATTGTAGTGGCTGGTGGTTCATTGGTGTGATCGCGTTGCACCTTGCGCTATTGGCGTTCGGCAGTGCGGCACCTGGAGCGGGATTCTTCATCCCCATGCAAACAGATGGTGCTCCAGGCACACTAGCGCTAACTTTTGATGATGGTCCTGTTCCACAGCGTACAACCGCCATTTTGGATCTCTTGAAAAGCGAAAATGTAAAAGCTACGTTCTTCTGCATAGGCAAACGTGTAACGGCTTCACCAGAGATCGCAAAGCGAATTGTTACCGAAGGGCACACGATCGGTGTACACACTCAGAACCATCATTGGAGCTGGGGATTCATGAGCAAAAAAAAGGCATCGAAAGAGATACAGGATTGCATTGATAGCATAATAAACGCAACCGGAGTAACCCCAAAACTGTTCCGCCCACCCTTCGGAGTAACCAGCCCCAACACCGCCTATGCCATCAACAAAAGTGGCTTGCGACCCGTTGCGTGGGATCTTCGCACCTTTGATACCTCGGCCAACGATGAGAACGCGTTGATCGAGAAGACCGTGAGAAAAATAAAACGTGCCACCATCATTTTGATGCACGACCCTGAACCAGTTGCTTTGGCATTGACAAAAGCACTGATCAACAGGGCAAAGGAAAGTGGTACGCAGCTTGTAAGTCTAAGTTGAATGAGGAACGTGTTATTCACTGTTATTGCAGCTTTCGGGTTGTTGTGTGGTTTCTCAACACAAGCACAGGAACGTATTCCGATCGATCGGAGCGATGCGGCCGTTCAAGCATTGTTGGAACATTCAAGAACGACCACCAGTCTCAAAGCGGATTTCGTTCAGGAGAAACATTTGAAAATGTTAGCAACGCCTTTGATATCAACAGGCATCATCCGTTTCAAAAAACCCGGTCAACTACGCTGGCAGGTTGATGATCCGGAACCGAGTGTTGCTGTTGTTGATGGCAAGACCGTACAGATCAGCAAAGCCGGAAAAGTGGACGACGTTACAGCCGCGGACCGACAAGCCTTCAGCGCGATAACCACGTTGATCGAAGGCATCGTTTCAGGCGAATTGCTCGATGGAAAAAGCATGGCAGCAGCGTTCTTCAGAACAAATGAAGGGCTGCTTGTTGAGCTACTCCCGACCGATCCGCGTATGGCGAAGCGACTGAAACAGGTGACACTTTTGTTCGATACCACTTCTCATATCTTGCGCGAACTCCGTATGGAACAGCCCAGTGGCGAATTCACGTTAACGCGTTTCAGCAACGCTAAATTCGGTGTGGCGCATGGTGCTACAACCTTCAAACTATGACAGGTCTAAAAGGACTCTTCACGTTGAAAGACACACCGTCAACAGGTAACCTCGAAAGCGAAGTGCGGGTTGAGATCGATCCAACGCATCCGATATTTGAAGGGCATTTTCCTGACCAGCCGGTATTGCCAGGTGTATGTATGGTGCAGATCGCACTGACGATAGCGAGTGCGATGCACGGAAAACCGTTGCGCATGCTGAATGCACGCACCATCAAATTCCTTACACCTGTGGATCCCCGCAATTCACCGGAGATCCTATTCCGCACCACATTAACTGCGTTGGAGAACGGCGTTAAGGCGGAGGTCAATGCAACGACAGGCGAAGCAAGTGTGCTGAAACTAAGCGCCGAATTGGTTCCGGAATAGTACACGAATGGGATCGACCTCGCTTGGAGATGGTATCGGTGTACTGATCCCTACGTACAACAACTCGGTAACATTGGAAGGCGTGTTACGTCATGTTCAGCAATTCGCAGGTTCGAATGTATTGGTCGTGAATGATGGCTCCACAGATGGAACGCAGGAGATCCTGGCTGGATTCTCGGACATCAACGTTGTGAGGATCCCAGTGAACAAAGGCAAGGGAAATGCATTGCGCACTGGTTTTTCAGAGGCCCGTAAACTGGGTTGGAAATACGCCATAACCATTGACAGCGACGGCCAACATGATCCCGCCGATCTTCCCAAAATGGCAAGTATGGTCCGCGAGAACCCGACCGCCATGGTTATGGGAGCGCGTGACATGGGCAAGAGCGAGATCCCCGGCAAGAGTTCATTCGGGAACAAGTTCAGCAACTTCTGGTTCAAGGTCGAGACTGGCATCACGTTGCCCGATACCCAGACCGGTTACAGAGCTTGGCCGCTCGAGGCTTTGGGTAAGTTCAGGACCATAAGCAACCGTTTCGGGTACGAGATCGAGAGCATTGTAAAACTTGCATGGCGCGGCACACCCTTCAAGGTCGTTCCGGTAAGTGTCCGGTATGATTTTCCGGAGCGTGTATCGCACTTCAAGCCGTTCCAGGATTTTTCACGCGTAAGCATTACGCATACGTGGATGGTTACCGTTGCGCTGCTCTGGTTCTGGCCGAAACAACTGTTCTTCAAGGGTGGCCTGATACGCATACTAAGAGAAGAATTCAACCGTCCGGAAGAAAGCTCCATTCGAAAATCACTCTCCGTGGGCTTCGGATTTTTCATGGGCATTTTACCACTTTGGGGGTTTCAATTGTTGATCGGCATACCGGCGGCAGTGTTCATGAAGTTGAATCGCGTCCTGTTCGTTACGGCCGCCAACATCAGTATTCCACCCATGATCCCATTGATCCTCTTTGCCAGTTATCTGGCAGGCGCTCCGTTCATGGGTACGGACGTTGTTTCCATGGAATTCTCCCAGCAACTCACACTGGGGCACGTTAAAGAACACTTGATGCAGTATTTGATAGGAAGCGTAGTATTAGCAATTGCTGCTGGGGTCATTGGTTCGTTGATCACGTTCATTTTCTTACGGCCATTCCGGGATCGGTAGCACCCTCCCTTGCATCGGGTACTGACTTTATGGCTGTTGGTCGCTCCGGCATTATCTTTGCGAAACGTTCTTTCAATGGGGCCGATCTGGATTCGACAGCGGCTTTTGTATTTCGAGTAAGCATGTCGGGCGTGAGGTGCGGCCCGTATCCCAGTGCCTCAATGCTGTAACAGGCAACACAGACTACGCTCTCGCAGCTTAATAGCCCAAGGCTATTCGGCTTAATTCGTGCGAATCATAGTACCACGAACGAGTACCCCTCGGCGAGGCCCGTCAACCTCCTTGCCGATCACGGGGTGTCATTATGGAAGACTGGCTTGTGCGGTGATCCGTAGTACAGGTAAGACAAAGGATCTAAGCTTTTTGTAGGGTGCCATTCCCCAGCAGAAAGTCGAAAACCAATGAACCGGCTACACATGTAGAAAGCTAGTTATGCGGTCGTTTGGACGAGGGTTCGATCCCCTCCGGCTCCACAGAGACGGACCCCGGTCTGCCATAGGCAGGCTGGGGTTTTTCGTTAGAAAAAAGTGGGCATTTCCAATTATACTTCCTTTCAGTGATCCAAACTGATCAACAACCATACCCACCCTACCCCGGATCCCCTATTTTCGCCACCCGAAAATGCCAACAGCTTACAAGAAGATCGGTATCATCCGTGAGGGGAAAACACCTGCGGATCGCCGGGTACCGTTGACCCCAACGCAATGCAAAGAGGTCATGCAGCGTTTTCCCGACGTTGATCTGATCGTTCAGCGCAGCTCCGTTCGTGCCTATACGGATGCGGAATACGAAGCATTCGAAATACCGATGGCGGATGATCTTACCGACCGTGACCTGATCCTGGGCATCAAGGAGGTACCGATCGATATGTTGGTACCTGGAAAAGCACACCAGTTCTTTAGTCATACGATCAAAAAACAGCCCTATAACGCTAAGCTTTTGAACGCCGTTCTGGACAAAAAAGTAAGGTTGATCGACCATGAACTTCTAACGGATGTGAATGGCGAACGCGTTCTTGCATTTGGCTACTGGGCTGGCGTTGTTGGTGCGTACAATGCATTTCGCGGCAGGCAATACTCGCGAGGTGGAATTCCTATGAAACCAGCGCACGAATGCCATGATCTGGAAGAGTTGGAGGCACAATTACGTGCATTTACCTTCCAGAAAGACCTACGCGTGATCTTGACAGGTGGCGGGCGCGTGGGTAAAGGTGCAATGGGCGTACTGGAACGTGCGGGAATCACCCGTGTTGATAATGATGAGTTCATGAAGACCGACCATCCTGGCCCGGTGTATACGGTGTTGGGTAGTTCAGGCATATTTGAGCGAGAAGATGGAAAACCGTTCGACAGGGAAGCGTTCCATACCGATCCGACAGGACACCGATCCAAATTCCTGCCATACGCGAAACGCGCGCACATATACATTGCCTGCCATTATTGGGATGCTCGCGCCCCGAAGATCCTAACGGCTTCGGATCTGCGTGAACCCGGGATCAGTGTGAATGTGATCGCCGACATTAGTTGTGACGTTGGAGGTCCTATAGACAGTACCTTGCGCGCAACTACCATTGCTGATCCATTTTTCGGTTACGACCCAACAACCGGAACTGAAAAGCCAGCAGGCACCGAAGGCACGATCACCGTAATGTCCGTAGACAACCTGCCGGCTGAATTACCGCGCGATGCATCCGAAGCCTTTGGACGAGATCTGATAGAGCGGGTATTACCTAGCTTGATCGGTATGGATACCAATGACCTTATAGCGCGGGCAACGATCGCTGAAAATGGTGAATTGACCAGTGCTTTCAAGTATTTGGCGGACTACGCGAAGAGCTAGGCTGGTTCATTCTTGAGCATATTCCTGCTTCTGTTAAGTACCCTCTCAAGCGTATACTGCGCCCTGATCATGCTGTTGGATCTTACGAACTTGAAAATCAAGAATGTCCATGCCCGAGCATGCCGTGTTGGGCATGATCGAATAGTTTGATCTGTTGTGAGGGACGATCCTTTTGAGGCGTTATATTCGACGCCATACCCACAACAATTATGGAACGCTTTTCCTCCCGAATAGGGACCCTATTCTTCGCTTTCTTGGCGATATTGTTCACAACCCTCGGGACCTCTGCGCAACAAACGATCACGATCGGAACAGGGAACGTAACGAATAACTTTAACGAATATCCTTGTCCGTATGGCAATTTTGAACGCGGCGCGCGGCATCAAATGTTGATACTTGCCAGCGAACTTCAAGCTGCGGGGATGACTGCTGGTGACATCAGTAGCGTGGCTTTCGACATTGAGCAGGAAGCAGCGAACCAGTTGGAAGGTTTCACTGTAAGCATTGGGGCGACCTCGATCACGCAAATGACCGCAGCCTGGACCACTGGAACCACGGCACTATACGGCCCGTTGAACTATGTGGACCAGAACGGATGGAACGTGCATCCATTCACGACAGACTTCGCGTGGGATGGTACTTCCAACATTGTAATTGAGACCTGTTTTTACAATAGCCAGTCGAACTTCAACCCTCAGTTCAACCAAAGCTCCACACCATTCACGAGCACATTGGCGCGAAGCACTCCTAACCCGAATATTTGTACTGCAGCGACCGGGACCTTGATAACCTATAACCAACGACCGAACATGCAGTTCGAGTGGACCGTTGCTGAAGCACCACCGATCGGCAACTATGATCAAAGCACGGTATTCAGCTGCGATGGCGTTGTCCAATTCACGGATCTGACCACATTCGCGCCCACGGAATGGGCATGGGATTTCGGAGATGGCAATACCTCAACCGATCAGGATCCGGAGCACATCTATGTGACCGATGGCACGTTCACACCAACACTAACGGTCACCAATGCGTTCGGAACGGATACGTATAGCGGTGCATCGATCACGATCAGTGTCAATGGACCTGCACCTGGTCCCGCGTGTACGCCTGCCTCTACTGGCACAGTCGCAGGTTTCGGTCTTACAAGTGTTACGATCGGAAGTATGACCACCAACAGTGCAGAAGCTGCAATTGAAGGATATGCGGATCGTACGTGTCAGATCGAAACGGTTCTTATTGGTACGACATTGCAATTGGCGTTGGTCACTGGAACTTCTGCAACACATAATGTCAGGATCTGGATCGACTGGGACAATAGTGGCACATTCATCAGTGGTGAGCTCGTCCTTACTCAGAATAGCGTGTTCACTGCTTCCGGCTCTGTGACCATCCCTGCATTCGCGACACTCAATACCCCGTTACGCGTTCGCGTTATGGCGGATTATGATTTCAGTCCAATGCCTCAGCCTTGCCTTGACCCTCAATACGGCCAAGCTGAAGACTATGCATTGCTGGTGCAGGAGAACGTATCTGCTCCAGTGGCTTCGTTCTCTGCAGATCCACAATTCAGTTGCACTGGTGCTGTGCAATTCACGGATGCATCACAGAACGTTCCGAGCAGTTGGACATGGAGTTTCGGCGATGGTGGATCCAGCAATGATCAGGATCCATTACATACCTACACCACCAGCGGAACTTACACCGTGCAGCTGACCGTTACCAATATCCATGGCGACGACTTCATCGTTCTTACAGATCTGATCACCGTGGACCTGACCGGACAATTGACCGCCGCATCGTGTACTCCGGTTACACAAAGCTATTGCTGCGGGTTCGGGTTGATGGCATTCAATTTTGCAGGTATAGCCAGCATCAGCGGAGATGGAATAGAAGGGTACCAGGATCGTTCATGCGGCAATGTTGGTATGGTCACTGAAGGCACGTCGTATCCCATAAGTGCGATCACCGGCGGCACCCTATCACACGATGTTCGCGTTTGGATCGACCTGGACAACGATGGCATCTTCGCGGGTACGGAACAAGTATGGAGCGCATTGGACCAAGTCAACCCTAGTGGTTCGGTGATCATCCCTACCGCAAGTGTTTTTGGTACACCGGTGCGCGTTCGTGTAGCGGCAGATGTGGTCGGCGAAACAACCGACGCTTGTGAATCGCCACTTTATGGTCAAATGGAGGACTTCGCAGTGATCATCTCACCGAACCAGAACCCACCAACGGCTCTATTCACTGGCTCACCGACAAATACCTGCACTGGCTTTGTTCAATTCACGGATGCCAGTTTGAATGCGCCGACGGCTTGGGCCTGGGACTTTGGGGACGGAGGTACGAGTGTTGACCCTTCACCACTCTACCAATACATGAACCCGGGCAACTACAGTGTTTCACTAACGGTCACTAATGCGAACGGATCGGACATGCAAACGAACACGAACTACATCACGTTCAATGAGCCATGGTCGTGTGATACGTTGGAGATCCCAGGAGCCTTCTCAGAAGAGAGTAATGCTTGCCAAGGAGTTCTTGCAGATGATGGAGGTCCGAACGGACCATATAGCACTTTCGGCGATGGCACATTCACCATCGCACCGACAACTGGGGATGTGGTCGTTCTGAGTTTTTCCCAATTTGCGTGGGGCAATAATCAGAATCGCTTTTTAGCGGTCTACGATGGTCCGGATAATACAAGCCCATTGATCGGTCAATTCAACGGGAACGGATTGATCCAATTACCCAATAACGGTGTGATCACTTCAACGGGGCCAAGCATTACGCTGGAACAAGTGAGCAATGCAGGTGGACCACAGAACAATGCAGGTTTCTTGTTGACCTGGAGTTGTTCCTATGTTGGTATTGGAGAGAACGTCGGCCCGCTGGGCGCGGTTTGGCCACAACCCGCTGGTGACTTGTTGAATTTGAGTTTCAACCAAGCTGCGGGATCCGGATGGCGCATTGTAATGCACACTATTCTGGGTGAAGAATTACGCTCGGAACGTGTTGCGTTAGGCAGCACATCGCTATCATTGAATACCGAAGATCTCCTAGCGGGAAGTTATGTACTTAGCCTGGAAACGCCGGAAGCGCGTTGGGGCAGAATGATCATCCTGAATTGATCCGTAAGTCAATTGAAAGATCCATGAAGATAGTGAACCGAATACTGTTCTTGCTGACGTTATCATTGGTTGCTCAGCACGGAATGGCCACACACTTGGTGGGTGGGAACCTAGGATATACGTACCTTGGAGAAACAACGCCGGGCAGCCAGGTCTACCGGTACCAGATCAATATGCAGTTCTATATGAACTGCGGAGACAACAGTAGTTTCGAGACATTCCAGGATCTACTGAACCAATCACAGAGCGGTACGTTACCTGTTGGAGTTTACTTGCAGGATCCACAGAACCCGAATTCAGATAAAGTGCAGCAAGCGATCGTGGAATTGGCATTGATCAATGACATCCAGATCGTACCGCCGTTCCCACCCGGATGTGATGTTGGCGATGGACTCTGCACGCTGCTTGGTGATTTCCAAGGAACGGTTGACCTGCCCTTGAACTTCAGCGGTTACCATCTCTATTTCCAGATGTGTTGTAGAAACCTGGATATCAGCAATCTGAACAACCCCAATGGAACAGGAATTGGCTATTACGCATACATACCTCCAACGTTGGTGCAGAACAGTTCACCCATCTTCTTTGGCGTTCCCACTCCCTTCTTATGCACCGCTGATACTGCTACGTTCATCAATAGTGCGAGCGACCCGGATGGCGACCAATTGATATTTTCGTTTGAGAAACCGTATAACAGCATAAGCGTGGCCGGTGGTGTACAGAATCCACCAGGAACCCTTCCATGGCCTATTCCTGAAGTGACCTATGGCGGTGGCTATAGCGTTGCTCAACCATTCGGTGTCGGCGGTTATTCGTTCATCAATGGAGCAACTGGATTAACACGCTACTTATCCCCTATTCAAGGAAACTATGTGATCGCTGTGGAGATCAAGGAATTCCGCAACGGTCAGTTGATCGGAAGAACGCGCCGTGACCTTCAATTGCAAGTTGTTCCTTGTGCACCGAATGCAACACCAGCAGTATCCGGAGCATTGCCGTTGAGCTACACGGTCGACGCCGGAGACCAGTTGTGTTTCGATATGAGCTTTGGAGACACTGATGTTGATTCACTCTTTCTTACAGCAAGCGGTACCATTTTCGATGGCGCTCAATTCAACCCGCCTGCAACCATTACGCCCATTGCCAGTGCTCTTGGCACTGCCGCTGCGCAATTCTGTTGGGCCACCTCTTGTGAACAAGGTCAATCGCAGCCCTATCTATTCAGTGTTACGGTCGTTGACAATGGATGCCCTCCGAAGAATCTGGATGTTGTATTCCAGGTCAATGTGGTACCGTTCGTTGGACCCACGGTGATCAACGGACCGTTACAGATCTGCAGTGGTGTTACAGGATCCGTTTATAGTACGGATGACATTCCCGGTGCTACATACAATTGGGTCGTGAACGGCGGCACGTTGGTCTCTGGACAAGGTACGGCGGACATCGTTGTGGATTGGGGAACCTCCGGTGCAGGATCCGTTCTGGTGAGCGCGACCAACGGGTTGGGTTGTACAAGCGAGGAGATCAGCACAAGTGTTTCCCTTGTCGCTTTGCCGGTTGCGAATGCCGGAGCCGATATAACGATCTGTGATGGAACGAGTGTTCCGATCGGTGGAAGCCCGACCGGACCAGGAGGAAGTAGTTTTTCGTGGTCGCCTGCTGCAACACTGAGCAGTGGTTCCAATGCAAATCCACAAGCAACGCCACTGATAACAACTGATTATATCGTTGTAGTAAGCAACAGCGGTTGCACTGATCGTGATACGATCCGCGTCAATGTGTCCGTACCATCTGTTGTTGCAGGAACTGACCTTGCAGTATGCTTTGGTGACAGTGTGCAAATACAAGCACAAGGGACAGGTTCAGTGGTATGGTCGCCTGCTAGCGGCCTGAGTGCGACCAACGTGCTGGACCCGTTTGCGTTTCCGAGTACCACAACGGATTACATCGTAACACTTACTGATAGCGCAACGTGTGTTGCACAGGATACGATCCAAGTAGTGGTGAACCAGTTGCCCATTGCAAGTGCAGGAATTGATACAAGTGCATGCACGAATGAAATGATCGTGATCGGTGGAGCACCTACGGGGCCTTCCGGCAGTGCTTATACATGGAGTCCTGCAGGCGGATTGAGCGATGCAAGCAGTGCGAATCCAACCGCAACGATCACAGGCACACAGACCTACACGGTTACGGTGACCGACAGTAGTATGTGCAGTAGTACGGATGTGATCACGATCAATGCATTGGCCATACCGAACGTGGATGCGGGACCGGACACGACGATCTGTGCAGGTAGTACGGTGCAGTTGAATGGAACAGGAAGTGGAACATTACAATGGACTCCGATCTTTGGACTGAGCGATCCGAACATCGGTAACCCATTCACAAATCCGGAGGCCACTGTAACGTACACGTTGACCGTGACCGGTGGAAACCTCTGCGTAAATACGGATCAGACCACTGTAACGGTGAATGTTCTGCCGAATGCGAATGCGGGACCTGACCTTTCTCTTTGTGCAGGTGATTCCATTCAATTGCAAGCAACCGGGCCGGGGATCTATAACTGGTCTCCTGCGAATTCATTGAGTGACCCGAACGCGCCGACGCCTTATGCATCTCCTTTGGTTACTACCACGTATGTTCTCACGCTCAGTGACTCAATAACCTGTTCCAGCACAGATACCGTTGTCGTGAACGTTAGCATACCATCCAATGCAGGAACGAACGGATCGACCACGTTGTGTGGCACATCCGGCCAGTCGTTCGAGTTGATCGACCTTGTTGGTGGAACACCTGATCCCGGAGGTGTTTGGACCGGGCCGAATAATACAAGCAGCGATGGCACATACTTACCCGGCACCAGTCTCGAAGGTGACTATACCTATACATTGCAATCACCAGTACCGTGTACGCCGAGCACCGCAGTGGTTAGTGTGATCGTTATTCCGGATGCGAATGCAGGAGACGATGCAACATTGGATATTTGCAATACCAGTGCGCAGCTTAGTTTATTCACGGTTCTTGGGGGATCACCTCAAAGCGGCGGCTCATGGGTCGATGGAAACAATATGCCACACCCTGGCATTTTCGACCCAGCGACTGGTACCTCGCAGACCTTCACTTATATTGTAACTGGTACAGCTCCGTGTGCGGATGATCAAGCACAGGTAGTTGTGAATGTGATCCAAGCACCGAATCCAGGAACTGATGCTTCTGTAACTACGTGCACCAGTGGAGCAACATTTGACATGACCGGACAACTAGGAGGTACACCGGATGCAAGTGGAACATGGATATCGCCATCGAACGTAGCGCACGGTAGCGATTTCGACCCGGCTGTCGATGAAGATGGTGTCTGGGTATTTACAGTCGCTGGCGGTGTTGGATGTCCTGATCAAATTGCTGAGTTGACCATTACTTCTACAACGCCGAACAGTGCCATAACCGGCGATGACAGCATCTGCATAGGTGACACAACGCAACTTTCGAACAGCGGAAATGCCACCTACGCGTGGACACCTGCAACCGACATCAGCGATCCGACCATCGGTGACCCGTTGTTCTTCCCGACCATTACAACCATGTACACCTTGACCGTCACCGACACTGCTGGTTGCATTGGTAGTAGCGACATCACGATAACTGTCAATGCGTTACCTACGGTCGATGCTGGTCCGGATGCAACCGCATGTACGGGTCTATCGGAGGCTATCGGCGGCTCCCCCTCGGGACCCGCAGGTAGTACATACGTCTGGGAGGCCTCAACGGAATTGAACGATGCAACGGCAGCAAATCCCGAGGCTGA
>JAGNUG010000187.1 GCA_017987115.1 Flavobacteriales bacterium
GATCAGGGATCGGTCACTTCGAGGCTACGGGAAAAAATTCCTGATCCGGAAATTGCATGTTCATTGGCTCTATCATGCGAAACAACGGAAGCCGCAAGCCACAACGAAGTTCATCCCCGAAAAAAAAGAACTAGTGGGCAATGCCGGATTCGAACCAGCGACCCCTACCTTGTCGAGGTAGTGCTCTAAACCAGCTGAGCTAATTGCCCTAGTACTTTTTTCAGCGGGGGTGTAAAAGTAGTATTGCGTCCGACAATTGATAGTTGATCACAAATGATCATCATCAATCGATAGTAAGAAGTCTATCATACCTTTGCCTCGGAAGTAGAACGTAAGATGGCGAAGAAGATCGATGACAGTGGTAATATGTTCAAAAGCCCAATTTTGGAGGCACTTACCACAACTCATATTGCAGTGCCG
The DNA here is from genome assembly GCA_017987115.1 of Flavobacteriales bacterium. GTDB lineage: Bacteria > Bacteroidota > Bacteroidia > Flavobacteriales_F > PHOS-HE28 > PHOS-HE28. The sequence goes on from JAGNUG010000187.1 coordinate 421, forward strand.
CTGACAATATTCTTCAGTATCGGTGCAATTTCTCTTTATTGGTGCATTGGGCCCTTGGCGCTTGGAGTTGTTGGTTCGGTTTCCCTTTTCATTGTAGGAGGGATATTCTTCACGTTGGTGGAATACTTGGTGCACCGCTATTTCTACCATATGAGCGTGAATACACCACGAAAAGAACGTTTGCAGTACATCTTCCACGGAGTGCACCACGACCATCCGAGGGATAAGAAACGTTTAGCCCTACCACCACTGATGACTTTAGTGCTCGCAGCGCTGTTCGTAGGTATTTTCCGACTATTGATGGGGACTTATGGTTATGCGTTCGGAGGAGGTTTCATGACAGGATATGCCACCTATTTGTTCATCCATTACGCCATCCATATTTATGCTCCGCCAAAGAATATGTTCGGGATCATCTGGAAGCACCATAATCTGCATCATTTTGTTGGGGACACTGGAGCTTTCGGGGTAAGTTCGCCGTTATGGGATCATATATTCGGAACCATGCCGGAGGATCCGTTGAAGAAGAGGAAGATGCAAGCCAATGCCTGACTAGAGATCCGTCCATGTTGCATCGCTTCAGAACTGGTAAGATCAGTTGAAAATGAAGGCCCAGTATGATTCATACTGGGCCTTCTTATTATCTCTGTAAAGACGATCCGATCACTTCACGCTAAACAGGATCTGGAGCTTCCTTCGGATTTGGGCCCCATTTGTTCACACCAGGTGCACCATCTCTAAGAGCCAACACGATAAGCCATATTGCACCGATGATCGGGATCAAGCCTACCAGCAGCATCCAACCGCTCTTTCCAACGTCATGTAACCGTCTAACGCTAACAGCAAGACCTGGAACCAACAAGGCCAAAGCAACCAATCCATAGAAAGGACCATAGGGTATTTCCGGGCTCATAGTTAAACCAAGAACGTTGTCCAGAATCATAGCAACAACAGTCACTAAAATATTGAACAGAACGAACATCCAGTATTCTTTTCTTCTTGCTCTAGTACTAAAATCAGCGTACTGTTTCAGTGCTTTTAGAAACCAATTCATGATAGTGGGTTTTAGGTGAAAAAATGAATCCTATCCCGCTTATGCTGATGCGGAACAGATGCAATATATGCTGGAACAGAGGTGCTCGAACCAACGAATACCTTATGTTATTAACAACATATACACCTAAGGATCAACCCATTCAAATCACTTTGACTTAAGCAGACCGAAACCTAACGCCAGTGAATTTGGAACGATCACCATCTACAAAATGATGTTCGCGCAAAGAGCAGTGATACCCATTGCATCAACAAGCCAGGATCGGATCACTCATGATCCCTACCAAATCCCTTACCTCCCTCTTTCCAGAGTTCTGCTTCAGCTTTAAGAACGGCCTTGAGGCTATCACTCACGTCCTTATCCTCAAATCGATCCAGATCAGGCTGACCTGCAGCTATCCATGCAGAGTACCACAGACTACCGAGCGTAATAATGGACGAATTCATACGGGATTCCACCATACCACCCATGGCCGCTTCATACGCCAAGGTGAACTCCCTTGAATACGTGCGCATTCCACTTCGTCCTCTATCCTCGAATACATACTTACGGTCCTCTGGAAATTCCATGCTCAATCGCTTTTCTATTCCGAATACGGAATCCAAGTGAGAATGGCTCTCTTTAACGGCGGTCCAAGCTGCATCCAACGGCCTATCAATGATCCGTGCACGTCCGACCAGATGATCATAATTTTCAGCGCTTAGCTCAGGTATCCTTGATTCCCAAAACGCATGGATACCATACTGATCCGTGAACTGACCGTTGTAATTTTCGGTGGTATGAAGCGGTACATGCGCATCGCCTATATAATGACCAAGCTCCGTAGCGTTCTTCAATATCCGGTCCACATCGCCACGTTGGAATGCAGCAACCAACCGGCCGAACATCACATCGATATGCCAAGGCACTATACCGTATGCCTGTAGCGTATCTTCAGAATATTTCGTAACGGCATCATCCCATTTCCTTGGCATTACATCAAAAACGTCCTCACCTGGCTTTTCATAGTGATCGATGTCGATGTAATGACGCTGTGCTTCCCCTTCGACTGCGTAACGGCGTGCATCCGGATCAACGGCATGGTCGCTGATGAAGTCGATGTGGCGTTTGAAGAAACCGAACATCTCCGGAGGCAGTGTATAGCACGCCATTCGGTTGATCCGTTTGTGGCCGTAGAATCCCCAAGCATTAGCATCCGGAGCCGTACGTTCAGGGAACACTGAGATGATCCCCAACAGAACGATCAGAACGATCACTGTCCTTTTCCACATTATGCAGGAACAGGGGTTTCCAAGCGAACGAGTTCGCCGTTGCGCAATACGGGGATCACACTGCACTGATCCTGGGTCAGGCAATACTTCACATCCGCATGCATCTTGAGTTGCTCGATACGCCGTCTGCGAGGCGCAGCTTTTAGGATCCCCATCACGTTCTCCTTTGCGGCGAGGTACATGTACTTGGCCGCAATGCTCGAATCCTCCTCTACCCCGAATTTTCCACTTTCCAATAAGCGGTCCATGACAGCTCCCGCAAATACGGAATCCTCCAAATTGAACTTGTCCTTCCAGCCGGAGCAAAGCAGCAGAATATTGTCGTTCTGTTGCAGCAACCAATCAGTCAAAGCGGTCAGGTTCAGGAACGAACCGATCACCAACGTGCGCGCATCTTTAGCAAGGTTGATCGCCTTGGTACCATTGGTGGTGGTCATTACAATGGTCTTTCCGGAAAGATCTTCATTGATATATGCCAATGGGGAATTACCGTACGAGAAACCTTCCACTATTTCACCATTTCGTTCAGCAGCTGCGATGTATCCGGGCTTACCAATGAATTTTCGGGCTTCTTCGATCGTAGCTACAGGAATGATCTTGTCCACGCCATTGTCGAATGCGGCTACCATAGCGGAAGTCGCACGCAATATATCGATGACCACGACAATCCCCATTTCTTCTGCGTACAGCGGATATTGACCTGGCATGAAGCAGACCTCGACACGGTATTTGTAATCCAAGTTATTGCTATGATCCGCCATCATGACCCAGTATAGAAAGGCAATTTAACCACAATACCTTTCAATCGCTTCCCACGCACGTCGATCAGGATCTCACTACCGACTCCGGCATTGGCTGTTGGCACATAGGCCATGCCGATCGGCTTCTGAACCGTTGGTCCCATCGTTCCCGAAGTCACCCTTCCGATAACGCTACCATTTGCATCAACAACCGGATGATCATGACGAGGGATGCCACGGTCGATCAATTCGAACCCTACGAGTTTTTGCTCAACTCCTCTTTCCTTCTGTTCCTTGAGTGCCTTGGAATTGGTGAATTCCTTCGTGAATTTGGTGATCCATCCAAGTCCGGCCTCCAACGGTGACGTTTTGTCATCGATATCGTTACCGTAAAGACAGAATCCCATTTCCAACCGAAGTGTATCGCGCGCTGCCAATCCCGTAGGTTTCAATCCGAACGGTTTTCCTGCTTCCATGATCGCGTTCCATGCCTTTTCCACATTCGTATTCGGCACATACACTTCATAACCACCCGAACCCGTGTACCCTGTGGTAGCAAGAAGTACGAGTCCAACGCCTTTCATTTCGGCATACATCGCCG
>JAGNUG010000188.1 GCA_017987115.1 Flavobacteriales bacterium
GATGATACCTTCCCGAAGGGTTTCATCGGCCAGAATCTCTATGGCTTCGGGAGGGGGGATCAGTGAGGGCTACCCCATCACACCAAAGAACAACGTCAACAGAACGATCCCAATAAGGTCCATCCATATGCCGGCCCTTACCATTTCACGCACGGGTATGCGCCCACTACCAAAGACGATCGCTTGCATGGGTGATGCGACCGGCAATGCAAAACCTAATGTTGCAGCGAGTGTTGCGGGGATCAATAACCATTGTGGATCCATGCCCCAAACGGTTGCACTTTCCGCAAGGATAGGTAATGTTAAGCTGGCTGTTGCGGTATTGCTGCCCAGTTCACTCATGACACAGACCACGGAACTTACGGTGGCAATGAGTGCCGTTGGATGCAATGAACTGTAGTCGTTCAGCGCTGCTACCATGATGTTGGCCAACCCGGTTTTCTCCATGCCGGTTGCGATCGCGAAACCACCTCCGAACAGGAGCAATATGCCCCAGGGTAATTTCTGTTCAGCGATATCCCAGGTCATCAATGGTCCGTGTTTTCTGGTGTTCTCCATTGAAGGCATTGGTGCTTGTACCAAGAACAGGAAGATGGCAGCAGCGACCGCAATGGCTCCATCGGTTACGGCGGCGAGGTGGAATTTTTCGCGCCACCCGGGTATGCGGTACGTGTCTGAAAAAGAGATGCCATCACCCGTAATCCAAAACAGCGCCACCAGCGCGAAAAGCATACCCGCTTTGATCTCGGCGTTGGTCATTCTACCCATGCCGTTAAGACCTTGTTCTACTTGTGCAACTTCAATGATGTGGTGCGTGGGAACGCGAAAAACGATACGCGTGATCAACAACCAAGCGATCCCTAAATAGATCATTGCAAAGGGTATTCCGAAGGACATCCATTGTCCGAAACCGATGGGTGATCTCTCCGGCCACGTGGTTCTCCAGATCTCCAAGAACACCAGGTTCGGTGGCGTGCCGACCGGTGTGGCCATACCCCCGATCGTTGCACCATACGAGACCGCCAACAACAACGGTACGGTGAGTGACCTTCGTGCTTCGGGCGAGCCATCACCATCCAATAAACTGAGCGCGATCGGAAGCATCACCAACACGCAACTGGTGCTGTTCATCCACATGCTGATCAACGCACTGGCGAGCATGATCCCTGCGACCAACCGAGGTCCGGTGCTTCCAACGAGCGAGACAATGTGCAACGCGATGCGCCGATGCAGGCCGGTACGCTCAATGGCCAAGGCGAGCAGGAAGCCTCCGAGAAAAAGGTAGATGATCTCTTTGCCGTAGTTCGCGGCTGTACCGGCCATGCTGTCGATCCCGAACAACGGGAACAGGATCATGGGCAATAGTGATGTGACAGCGAGAGGCACTGCTTCACTGATCCACCACACGGCCATCCACGCAACAATTCCAGCCATGGCAGCGGGAGCATTGCCGTGGTCGTGCATGGCCCAATACACGAGCAAAGCAGTGAGTGGTCCGGCGAGTTGGAGGAGACGTAAGCGCATTGTCGATCAGAAGGTCGGATCAAAGGTGGATCGGAAAATGTCCAACGAGGATGACAGAAATATTGAGTGGAAGATGATCGGGTGCAGCTGGATCCCAAGGTCGGGAAGTTGTCGTAAAGAAAGTAAAGTATGCGAAGAAAGCCAAGTAAGTGATCCGATCACCTTACCCCATGCGTATATGATCATGAACCAGGCAACAACGCAAGGTTGTAACCAATGAACAGAACAATGAAGAACCTATTCGTAGCAGCAGCTCTTGTTGCATTTTCAGTTAGCCCAGTGCTAGCACAAAAGTCAAAAATGGTAGGAGGTGCAGAGATGTACCCTACCAAGAACATCATCGAGAACGCAGTGAACAGCAAGGACCATACGACTTTGGTGGCCGCTGTAAAAGCCGCCGACTTGGTGGAAACGCTTTCCAGCGCAGGTCCCTTCACTGTGTTCGCACCAACGGATGCAGCATTCGCTGCATTGCCTGATGGAACGGTCGATGGACTTTTGAAGCCTGAAGCAAAGAAGGATCTGCAAGGCGTACTTACCTACCACGTATTGGCCGGAAAGTTCGATAGTAAAGCAGTGGCCGAAGCCATTAAAAAAGGTGGTGGAAAAGTGAGTATGAAAACCGTTGCCGGTGGTGAATTGATGTTCAGCATGAAAGGTGATGCATTAATGGTAATGGACGCGAGCGGTGGAAGCGCAAAAGTGACGATCGCGGATGTGTACCAGAGCAACGGCGTTATCCATGTTGTGGATGCCGTGCTTTTGCCGAAGATGTGACCATCCAAATATCTAGACCGCACAGTTCATCCTGGTGGATCGAGGGCCTCTCTGACGGAACCGCAACAACGCGTTGATGTTAGAGGGGCCTCTTGATGTTCGGATACCGCTGTGCTCACTTACTTGATGGTGTAGTAAAGAACAATGTCCCCAATGCCACAACAGCGATAAACAACCCTAGGAATTCACGGACCACCTCCACGTGTATGTCCGTAGCTTTCATTTCGCCGGTGATCGATGGCATGCCGAGTCGGAACCAGTCGATCATGCCGGGTATCATGGTACACATCCAGACGAAGAGGATCGTTGTTACCGATCCGATCACCATGCGTTGCGATCTGCCGAATGCTGCTGTCAAGAAGAGCAACGCCGTTATACCATAGGCGGCAACCCAGATGATCGGATCCGGATCGTTCAAGTTCAAATAGGCGAATGCCGCGAAGAACAATGCGAAGAATATGAGGACGGCTTTTTTCATGGCGCAATGGTGTTTGGGGAGTTCAGAATTCGATGCGGTAGCTTAGGTTCGGAATAAGTCCCAATTGGTATTTGGTCACCACTTCCTGTTTGCGTTGATCATAGTATTGGAAAGATACATTCTGCGCATTGGTCGCATTCAACAGATCCAGCGACCACATGCCGGTATGTGCTTTGCGTTCGCGTTTCAAGTAGACACGCAGATCCAACCTGTAAAATGTCGGGTATTGTCGTGCGTATGGTTCCGCCAATTCCTGTGTGACATCGGTGATCGGTGTGTAGCGTTGACCACCGGTCACGTTCAATCGACCATTCACTCCCCACGTTCGTTTTAGCTTTTCCTTTTGCTTTACGAATTCACGTCCGACCACCAAGTTGCCCATTGCCCGTGTGCTCCAACGGCTTTCATACGTTCTGTCGTCAAGGTCAGTGTATGTCGCATCCAGAACAGTACCGTTCACCTGATAGAAGAAACGGTTGTTGAAGGCATGATCCACGCTAAGTTCCACACCTTTGTTCATCGCTTTGCCACGATCCGATAATTGCACGAAATAGTAATTGTCCCAACCGTTCACCAAACTCCCGCCTGAGGTTTCGAACCACCCTGAACCACTTGTGATCGGCACTTGTGCTAGTTGCTGCACGTACACTTCCCCATGCAAGGTCAGATGGGGCTTGAATGGATGATCATATGCAAGAATAAGCTCTTGCGAACGCGTCATGCCGATCGAACGATTATCGAAAACGATGAATTGTGATGTATGAAACAATTGCGTCCGTGGCAATTGTCCGCGTTGACCTGCACTCAGTGTCAACGTTCTTCCCTTAAAGGTTCGCCAACTCAAAGCGACACGCGGTTCCAACACTTCGGAACCGTTCAACGTGTAGTACGAATACGCCAACCCAACTACTGCGCGTAACCGTTCGGAAAGATCGTGTCCCACTTCGCCATAGGGTCGGATCAGCCATCCATCGATCAGTTCATCAATGAGGATCGTCTTGCGCATTGTACGTTGCATTGCACTTCCGCCAAGTTGGTAGCTGGTTCGCGATACAATACTGCCTCGCACGTAAGAGACGAACGACAATTTTTGTTCATTAAGTGCATTGCGCTCTGTGAATACATAACCTCCCCGTATCTCAAAGGGTCCGGTCTCAGTTCGCTCCTGATCGTTCTCTGAGATCACGGCCGCAGACTTCCAAACGGCGTTCTTACCCAGTGCCAACCTGAAGG
>JAGNUG010000189.1 GCA_017987115.1 Flavobacteriales bacterium
GGTCAGAACGGTAATAGAATTTATCACGAACATAAACTCCACGTTGAATATTGCCGCGATCATAGAACACAAAACTCTCCTTATTGCTGTTGAATTTCGGATAGGCCGTATAGTCCTTCTGGTTGATACCGCTCTTATTACTTGGTGCATCGATCTCCAAGGTTCCGCTTACTTGTTCCAATACGTTCTTGACCCGTTTAAGTGTATGCTTCCCTTCGTCATTCTTCTCGAAACTAGTGGCCATGAAGCTCACTGAATCCACGTTGAGCAGATCAATGGTGAATGGTTCATAGTGGAAGAAGTATTCTTTGCCGAAATATTCCAAACGACCTGCCTGAATGACTCCTCCGAACGTAAAGTCCCTTCCTTTTTTGATTATGACCGTCTTGTCACTTGGATAGATCTTAACATCCTGGGAATCGCTAACAAGGATCCGCGTTACACCCACCAATGTGAGGTCATTGTTGAGCAGATTGATACTGGCATTTACTGAACCATCCATCTCACTGTTGAACTGCAGTGCATCATAATCCCGTTTCTCCGCGCTGTTAAGGATATGCTCGCGTAACCTGGGTGCCGTTTCCACCCACTCCGTTTCAACATCATAATTCAGGTAGCCCTTATTGGCCATATCGATCATCAACGAGGTGATCTGATCTTTTGGGATCTTGCTGAAGACCGCGAATTCCTCGGCATAGAATTTCCCTTCGTTCTGTTTGCTGAAATCATTCAGACGCACCAATGGATGGATCGCATCGATACCTAGCATGCTCGTGTATCGCTTCAAGCGGAAATAGTCGAAACTCTCAAAGCTCGCCTTATTCTGGGTGCTACCGGAAAGATTGCCCATTTCGATCAATGGGTCTCCTTGTTTCCATGTCATCACCTCGAAATACATGTCAAGCTCGTGATACGAATCATAGAACGGTGATTTGCTCAATCCCTCATCCTTCTTGATCAAGGAGAGTTGCTTCTTATCCTTCAGGAAACGGAAACTGACACTCGGGTGGTAAATGGAATCCTTGTCCAATTTCACATAGACCGAAACGTCATCAGCGGTGATGCGCTCTGGTTCGATGGAATATGTAAGACCACTGGTAACAATGAATGGGCGCTTATCCCTGTACATCGTGAGGTAAGCCGGCTCCTCCTTCGTACCATAGCCTTGCAGTTTGGCACCTTGCAACGTGAACCCGCCCTCGAAATCAATACCTTCAGCAATATCCCTGATCTTCTGTCTCCGATCGTATCCTTCGAACCGAGGATAACTGGCATTGTCCTCTTCAACGTTGGCGAGTACCTTGTCCGTGAGCTTACCTAGCAGGATCCTGTCGAAATAGGGGTCCGTCAATTTCACTGAATCGATCTCGAACGAGGCGCTCTTCATTCGGATCGTATACGCATGTTCCCAATCCACGTATGTTGCAGTTTCCTTCAACCCTGCCCGTGCCCAGTTCACTTTTCCTCCTTTCCCTTCCCAAACTTCCTGGGTCGGAATGTAGGTACCCGATGTCCCCATGATCACCGCACTATCGCCCTTCGCCAAGCAAACAAGATCGGACCTTGGGAAAATGATCAATGGAATACTATCGAACTGGAACGTGAACTTGTTCGTCCGGCTCTTCCACTCGGTACTTGCACTTTTGAATATGGTATTCTCCCGGAAAAGCCCGGCGCACATGCCGAGAAACGTAACAACATTCTGTTTGCGTCCACTTTCAACCATATGCTCCAGACCGCGTAACCACGCATCCACCTCATCGCTGCTCCGCCCACCACTGGGGAAAGCCGTGATAACCGTCATCAGATCCCGAAAATTCGGGAAAGCGGAGAACCTCTTCTTGAGCATGAAGTTCGAAATGTCTATGATCTGGATCCGCTGGCGCTCGTTGTAAAAGCTTCCGTTCCATACAGGCGCGAATTCCTCTTCCATGAACTTCTTACCCTCTTTCCTGTCCGCATCCATGATGAACGTGGTCATTTCCTGAAGAAAGGTGGCTTGATCCGAAGTGAATGGTTTGGTCTGCGCATTAGCTGATGGAGTTGGTCCAACTACCATGATAATGCTCCAGAGGCCCGCCATTACCGATGGTGCGAATGCCCTTCTTGTGAGTGAAAGCGCATTGCACACGAGAACAGAGATCCTTGCGACTTTTGCTTCTGGCTTCTGGTACATATATCTGTTCATGGTATTACACCTTGATCCGTTCTTGGTTCACTCTTGACCCAAAGGTCGTCTACATCCCAATAAAGCCCAATCTCCCTCGTTCAGCCGTTCATGAATGGTTAGCCCAACTTCTTTGGCGCGTTGAATAAGCATGTGCCTGTCGGTTACGACAAAGCCGCTCAGGAACAACAGACCGCCGGGAAGTAGCGCATCATACATCAACTGCATTGCATCGAGCAAAATGTTGCGTTCTATGTTCGCCAAGATAGCGTCGAATCGTCGATCGCCCATTGCATGTGCATCACCAGTTTCCACCACAATGCGTTCACAGTTATTGCGTAGAACATTTTCTCGCCCGTTCTGCATAACATCCGGATCAATATCGATCGCGACGCACGACGCAGCACCCATTCGTTCCGCCAGGATGGCTAGCACTCCCGTGCCACATCCTAGGTCGCATACGGTCTTATTCATTAGCTCAACATCCAACATGGCCAGCACCATCATGCGTGTGGTCGCATGGTGTCCAGTGCCGAATGCCATTCGAGGTGTGATCACCAGTTCATGCTCAAACCCAGCTTTGCTCGGATGAAAATCCGCACGGATCCTGACCTTGGACCCAACTTCAACAGGTTGAAAACTACTTTCCCATTCCGCATTCCAATTCCTTGAAGGCATGTCCGCTTTTGTCCATGTGACGTTCACATGCGGATCTCGCAGTGTCATCAATTTCCTTAGCGCCGATGCATCGAACCCGGCTGCTTTTATGTATGCTTTCAATTCGCCACTTTCGTGGGAAGGGTCAGTAAAACTCTCATCGAAGCTGTCGTAACCGAGTTCGGCGAGCTCGACCATTAGAATGTCGCGCCACGGATCAACCGGGGCTAACCGGAACGTTACTTCAGTGTAGGTCAATGGAGGTCTGATTAGTTGAACTTGGAAGTTGCGATAAGTCCAAATGAACAAAGCGTGTACCGATCGCGAATATGGTTCCTATGGCATTTCCCTTTAAGGCTTGTTCGTCTTCCCGGCTATTCGGATAAGCTCCAAAAAATCCGAGGCCTTGAGTGCGGCACCGCCGATAAGACCGCCATTAACGTCCGAATTTGAGAACAAGCTATCAGCATTGTCGGGTTTGCAGCTACCGCCGTAAAGGATAGGCACGGTGAGCGCGACAGTTTCGCTATGAGACCTGAGCAGGCTGCGAATGTGCGCGTGCATTTCCTGTGCTTGTTCAGCGCTGGCTGTTAGACCTGTGCCAATTGCCCAAACAGGTTCGTAGGCTACAACAACGTTCATCAATTGCTCATTCGTGAGGGCACCAAGTGCCTCTTTCATTTGCCTACTGACAACATCGAAGTGCCTACCTGCCACCCGTTCCTCCTCACGCTCACCGCAGCAGTAGATCGGAGTTAGACCATGAGCCAAAAGCGTAACGATCTTCTTTGCCACGTCGGCATCAGACTCGCCAAAATACTGACGCCTTTCGCTGTGCCCAACGATGCACGCGCGTACCCCGATGCTCTTAAGCATGGCGACGCTTACCTCTCCGGTATACGCACCTTGCTCAGCGAAATGACAGTTCTGAGCTGCTACCAAAAAGTTGGGCAAGCGCTCTACGGCCTCCAACAAGAAAGGATATGCAGGTGCAACTACAACCTCTACATGTTGCGGCAGAGAATCCCGCTCCTTCCCGATCTCATCGATCAATGCCAACGCTTCCGCGCGGTCCTTATGCATCTTCCAGTTGCCCGCTACAATTGTCTTCATTGTGGGCAAAGATCGCATCATCCTAAAAACATGGCCATTTTTCGGTCAATGAACGATGAACATAGGAT
>JAGNUG010000085.1 GCA_017987115.1 Flavobacteriales bacterium
GTTCTTGAGTATAGGCATTACTGCCTTGTACCAGCGATCCAATACTTCATTTTTGCGTGGGTCTGCTGGGTCAAAGTCGATACCGCTCTTGGCACCACCGATCGCCGGGCCGCAAACACTGAACTTTACTTCCATGGTCTTGGCCAAACTCTCCACTTCGCGCTTGTCCAGCCCTTTGCGCATGCGGGTTCCACCACCGGCAGCGCCACCGCGCAGGCTGTTGATCACAACCCATCCGCGAGCACCCGTTGGGGTGTCGGTCCATTCAAAAACAATTTCAGGGGCGCGCTCTTCGAAGCGGCGCAGGGCATCGCGCATCTACAGTTCCTTGGCTAGTAACGGCCAAATGTAGCGAAGTCGAAATCGGTGTTCCCACCACTTCAATTAAGGTTATTCAATAGGACTGTTAATTGACAGATTGCAGCTGATACCTTTTCTAAGTTGATTGAACGGGTCTTGTAGAATATACCGCCCCACCAACACTGTTCTGCTTTGCACCCGTAACACTTGCTAAAGCGGTGTTCTCATCGCGCATTCGTAGGACACCCAATAGCGCAAAGATCAAGGCCTCTTTGAATTCCACTACCGAAGCCCCGGGGATTTCCAGATCTGCACCGGAATGTGCGCGGATTCGATCCATCAAGAAGGTGTTGTATGCACCTCCACCGGTTACCAAACACTTGGAACTTGAGTCCTTCAAGGCAGTGGCTAGTTGCAAGGCAATATGTTCCACGACCGTTCGCATGCGATCCGGGAGTGGGATTGAACGATCATTGATCAATGGAAGTACGTGCTCGTTGAACCATTCACGACCCAAGGAACGCGGCGGCGTTTGCTGATGGAAGGGTAGTGCATTCAGATTTTTTAATAGTGGAGCATTCAGTTCACCTGAGCGGGCCATCGCTCCTTTAGCATCATAGCGCTCTCCTGCTTCTTCCGCCAAGTAATTCAAAGCTTGGTTGCCTATGCAAACGTCGTAGCCTTCGATCCGATCAGCATGATGGAGTGAAATATTGCAGATCCCGCCAATGTTCAAAAAGGCCTTGTGCTCGGGAAATAACAGTTTTTCGCCCAATGGAACCAGCGGCGCACCTTGTCCATCATAAGCTACATCCATCGTACGGAAGTCACATACCGTGGTGGTCTTACTAATGGCTGCAATGTGCGCACCACAGCCGATCTGCGTTGTAAGCCCTTCAGCCGGCTTATGGAAAATGGTGTGACCGTGCGATCCGATCACATCGATCGTGCTTCCTTGAAGCAATTCAGCACATTCTTCACCTATTGCGATGCCAAGATCACGGTGCAACCGGGCCAGATCCAACGCGGAACCCTGCATGACCTCCGTTAAGCGCTGTCGCATTTGAGCGGTGTGCTGGATCGTCCGGGCCTCCCGAATGCTATACTCCCAACCCCCGTTCTCCTCAATGAATTCGCACCAAGCAAGGTCGATCCCATCCAGTGAACTTCCGGACATTACACCGATGGCTTGGTAGTGCTTTTTCATAGGGCTTTCTTTGGGCGAAGGTATCGGCTACTTTTGCATCCCTCGATCATAAAAGAATACCATGTCAGAGACCCTCACTCAAGCCGGAATGAATTTCGAACTTTCAGAAGAACAGATCGCAGTGCGCGATGCTGCGCGCGACTTTGCACAGAACGTGCTGAAGCCCGGTGTCATTGACCGTGATCGTGAGCAACGCTTCCCGAAGGATGAGATCAAGCAATTGGGTGAGTTGGGATTTTTAGGCATGATGGTGAACCCAAAGTATGGTGGCGGTGGTATGGATGCGATGAGCTACGTACTGGCAATGGAAGAGATCAGTAAAGTTGATGCCAGTTGTTCCGTTGTGATGTCCGTGAATAACAGTCTCGTTTGTTGGGGCTTGGAGGAGTTCGCGAACGAAGAACAGAAGATGAAGTATTTGGTGCCGTTGGCCAAGGGCGAGAAGATCGGCGCATTTTGCCTTAGCGAGCCTGAAGCTGGTAGTGATGCTACCAGTCAGCGCACCACAGCGATCGATATGGGCGACCATTATCTGTTGAACGGTACGAAGAATTGGATCACGAACGGCAACAGTGCAAGCACCTATTTGGTGATGGCTCAAACGGATGCCAGCAAAAAGCACAAAGGCATCAACTGTTTGATCGTTGAAAAAGGGATGCCTGGATTCGTTGTTGGAGCGAAGGAAGATAAGCTTGGCATTCGCGGCAGCGATACACATACGCTGATGTTCACCGATGTGAAAGTTCCTAAGGAGAACCGTATTGGTGTTGATGGATTCGGGTTCACCTTCGCAATGAAAACGTTGAGCGGTGGACGCATCGGCATTGCGGCACAAGCGCTTGGGATCGCCAGTGGTGCGTACGAATTGGCGTTGGCCTATAGCAAGGAGCGTAAAGCGTTCGGCAAAACGATCAGTGAGCACCAAGCGATCGCATTCAAGTTAGCGGATATGGCTACCGAGATCGAGGCAGCGCGACTTTTGTGCTTAAAAGCGGCCTGGTTGAAGGATCAACATTTGAACTACGACCAAGCCAGCGCTATGGCGAAGGTATTCTCCAGTGAAGTTGCGATGAGAACAACGGTTGAAGCGGTTCAGGTACATGGTGGGTATGGCTACGTGAAAGAGTATCACGTGGAGCGCTTGATGCGCGATGCCAAGATCACCCAGATCTACGAGGGTACCAGTGAGGTGCAGCGCATCGTGATTTCGCGTGGTGTGCTGAAGGACTAGTCTGAGCTCTACGTAAGTGTTTGATCGGACAATGCACTTACAGTTTCTCCACCACCGATTCCAGCTTGATCCCTCTGGAGCCTTTCACCAAGATCAATTTTCCTGTAATGGGTTCTTGTTCCAATGCCTTGGATAGAGCATCTGCGCTCTGATAATGCTCTTGGTTCGTATCCATTGCAGCGAGTGAGAATTCCGTTCCAACGAACTTGGCATTGAGCCCTAGCTGACCCACAAGCGCTACAATAGCATCATGTTCAGCCTTGCTGACTTCTCCAAGCTCACGCATATCACCAAGAATCACCAGTTTTTCATTTGATCCGGTCATTGCTGCGAAATTCTCCAACGCTGCCACCATGCTCGTTGGGTTGGCATTGTAGGCATCCAGGATCAACTGGTTCTTGCCTGTATCCGTGAACTGAGAGCGATTGTTACTAGGTGAATAAGCGGACAATGCTTCAGCGATACTGCGATCCGGTACTTCGAAGTATTGGCCCATCGCAATTGCCAACATCGCATTGCTGAAGTTGTACGCACCGATCAGTTTTGTCTGAACCGCATATTCCTTTGCATCTTTTCCCTTGAAGGTGATAGCCAAGAACGGTCCGCTACTGGTGATCTTTCCTGTGAAGTCGGCTTCGGAATCACTACCATATGTGGTCCGTTCCATACCTTCACTCTTCGCCATGAGCAAGGGGTCATCGGCGTTCACGAACAACGTGCCTTTATGCTGGTTCACGAACGCGTACATCTCCGTTTTGGCTTTGACAACGCCTTCGTACGATCCGAACCCTTCCAGATGCGCTTTGCCTATGTTGGTAATGCAACCATGCGTAGGCTCGGCCAGTTCTGTTAATTCAGCGATATCCCCAACTTTGTTCGCACCCATTTCAATTATGGCTATGGAATGCTCTTTTTTCAGCCGAAGCAAAGTCAGCGGTACACCAATGTGGTTGTTCAAATTCCCGGATGTAGCGAGCGTCGGTCGATCACTTTCCAGCACTGCGTGCACCAATTCCTTTGTTGTTGTCTTACCATTGGTTCCTGTTATACCAATGACCGGTATAGCGAAAGTTCGGCGGTGGTGCAGCCCTAGTTGTTGCAGTGCTACCAATCCGTCCCTTACGAGCAGGTAGCGCTCGTTCTTCACAACGCTCGGGTCATCCACAACCGCATAAAGAGCCCCCTTATCCAGTGCTGTCGAAGCAAAGGCATTGGCATTGAAGTTAGGGCCCTTGAGTGCGATGAACATGCTTTTGGTCGGGATGGATCGCGTATCGGTGCTGATTCCTGAGCACTCAAGAAATTTGGAATGGAGCTGTTCGATCGAAAGCATGAGTTCAGAGATAAAAAAGACCCCATCTGCTTTTCAGCGGATGGGGTCCAAGATAATTAGGGCTTCCTTCCGGATCCTACTTCTTCAATTTTTCACGGCGTTTATCATCACCCAATCCTACAGGACTTCCAACGCGGGTCATTGCGCAACGGAAGCCAATGGTGGCCGTACTTTGACGTTCATCCAAGTGGCGACGTGTGCCAGGGTTAGCCCAATAGATGCGATCGGCCCAAGATGCGCCTTTGTACACACGACTCCGGTCGTTCACCAAAGTGGTCTTTCCCCAGTCATACATCGCATTACCTTCAAAATCCGGTTGCTCGAAGTAAATGCTGCTTTCCACATCACCATCACGGAAATCAATGTTGTCAGCTGCACGGTAATTGCGACGGTCAATATTCTCTTCTTGGGTAACGTTCCTCCAGCGAACATCACCGGGCTGGTCCGCTTGGTAATCGCTGATACCACTGAGCAACTTAGGCTGAATGTCACTAGGAATGTCGGTTGATTTGATCATTTCCACCATCTCCTGTACACGCTGCATTCCTTGGTCATGCTTGCGGGTATTGTCGAATTCTATGGCCTCCTCGATCATGGTCAAAAGCTGATCGATAAGCTCAGCTTCTTCGTCAGTGGCACGCCCTTGCATAGTCGTCTGGAACTCGGTGAGGTAGTATTTGATGCCGTTCACATCATAAACGACCAGATCGTGTTTGTCCTGGATCGCACCATCACTATCAAGAACCTTGGTCTTGAAGACATTTCCACGGAACGGGCGGAAATCATCCTTATCCTCAGGGCTCAATGGGCGGTAGACATCCATTACCCACTCGCTTACGTTACCGGCCATGTTGTATAGTCCGTAATCGTTTGGCCAGTAACTGAACACCGGGCTTGTTACATCCGCATTGTCATTAAGGCTTCCTGCCACACCCATGTAATCACCACGGCCCCGCATGAAGTTTCCACGGAAATCTCCATAGAATGAACCGCCTTTCTTCTTGCTATCATAACGTACCCAATGGCCATTCCAAGGGTAGATCCGGCGTTCTACAACGCGTTCATCCACTGTATTGCCGACAATGCCATAAGCAGCGTATTCCCATTCCGCTTCAGTTGGTAGGCGATACCGCGGCATAAGGATACCATCTTCGATCTTGATGTTACGGGTATCACGGTTCGGGTTGAAGTCGCTTACACCATCCACTTTCTTACCGCTTTCATATTGGCCAGCCAAATAAGCATCCGTAGTGAAATGATCCTCGTTGATCTGGTTCGGATAGTGTTCGAACAGGCCTTCGCGGATCAGGATCACCTCGTTAACACGATCTGTACGCCATGCGCAATAATCGTTCGCTTGCAACCAGTTGATACCAACTACCGGATAATCACGGTATGCAGGGTGGCGCAGGTAGTATTCAACGTATGGCTCATTGAATGCCAGTTTGCTACGCCACACCAATGTATCCGGTAGTGCTTTTTTATAGATCTCCGGAAAGTCAGCTGCGAACACACGGTCCAACCAATACAGGTATTCCAACCAATAATGATTGGTCACCTCTACTTCGTCCATATAGAATGAAGAGACCGTTACGGTTCGTGGGATATTATCCCAGTCATGGCGTAGATCATCAGTAATACGGCCCATGGTGAATTGGCCACCTTCTATCAGGATCAATCCGGGACCGGTCTCCTGGTCCTCGAATCCGGTCTTTTCGAAACCGCCATTCTTGGAATCATTGAAATTCCATCCAGTAGCACCGCTTTTCTCGAATTGACAGCTGCTGAACAGTGTCGCACCGGCTATTACGATACCTATCTTCCTTACAAAACTCATGGTCCTGTGGTTTGGTAGTGGGTTAGAAGGTAGGACAAGCAACCTGCCTGAACCTTCTTTGTTTACGCTTGCAGTTGAATTGAAGTTGCAGACTGATCTCGTGAGAGCCTGCGGTCGCGGTCGTTAATTTGCTGGTCGTTACGTCATAACTATATCCGAACTTGAACTTTTCCGTGTGGAAACCGACCAAAGCGATAAACGAATCACGCGTTCTGTACCAGACGCCTGCCGTTATCGGTCCATGATCCACATAAAGACCAATGTTCAATTGACGGAACGCAGCTTGTTGCTGAAATAGTACGTTCGGTGAGATCTTTGTGCGAGCATCTCCATATTTTCCTCTTGTACCAAGCGGGATAGCCGCACCTGCATGGCCAGTGATCTTCATAGGTAGTTTACTTGTTCCTACGATCAGTGATTCATTTGGTTCGGTAAGGTGGTTCACTGCCACCCCAACAAAGAAAATATCCGTGTAGCCCAATACACCTGCACTGAAATCAGCATTGCCAACAGTTCCGCCCCTAGGTACATCATTCGTATTGTAAATGAAGCCTCGTCGAGGGTCGATCTGATCTCCGAATGTGAGTTTGCTCCAATCCAAGGATTTTTGGAAGTATGTGGCTTGAAAGCCCACCTTCAAGGAAAATTTTCGAGAAATGGCTTGTTGATAAGAATAGATGCCACTTACGGTGGTCGTATTCAAGGTTCCTTTTCCGGCCTGGTCATTGGTGACCAAAAAACCCAAACCGCCCATGAGACCATCAACATGTTGGTCGTAGCTAGCGCTGGTGGTAACGAACGTTCCCGTAAGTGCAGGCCATTGGTTACGATAGTTCATGGTGACTCGCGGACATCTGGCCGTACCAGCGAATGCCGGGTTCAGGTACAACGGGTTCGCATAGAATTGCGTGAATTGCGGGTCTTGTGCGATCGCAGTGAAGCTCGCAAACACGCCCAGTACTAAGCCGAGTACCGCACGGCTAACGGTCCATTCCTTCATGCTCGATCGATCAGGGCTCGGAAGCCAGCGCCAAGTATACGGATCACTTTGCATTTCGGTTCCAATTTCCTTTCGCAATAATCCATTTAACATGTCGTTGTTGGGGTATTCCGAACACAAGGGTCGAAGGTAGTACTTTCGCTCCAACGCTGTTGATAACTTGTTGAAAGACCATATGATCATCCGACGCATTTTTCTCTCACTTCTCGCTACAAGCCTGGCATTCGGCTCATTTGCGCAGCTCCGTTCGGACCGTAAGTTGATGTGGAGGAGTTCTGACATCGTCAGCAAAGAACGCATTCAGAACGATGCGATTGCATCTAAAAGTGAAAAGTTGACCGAACAAGATCAATTACTGGTCGTGGAACCCTTTCAAGGTGCATTCTTGGATCCTCAGCGGGGTGGATTGCCTTTCTATCACGAACGAATACCGCTGACAGGTAATGTTACAGGGATTGCCGTTGACCTGATCGATCCTCGATTTGAACCGTTGACGAAGGAGGAGATCGGTCTGTGGCCAGCATTGGATTCCATTGGAACGGAGCCTACTATTACCGCGATGGTCGGGATCCACAAAAAAATACCTCAAGCGTTGATCGATATTGTGCCGTTCAGGCGGGATCCATCGAATGGACAGCTTCAAAAATTAGTGGCTTTTCAATTGGAAGTGATCACCACCAAAGGCGGTGGAATGGGATCCCCAAAGGCGTATCCGGCAAATTCCAAACTTGCCAATGGCGATTGGTACAAATTCAGTGTTGCAGAAGATGGGGTCCATAAGATCACTTACGAGTTCTTGCAGTCGTTGGGAGTAGGGTCGTCCGATCTGGCATCCGATGAGATCAACATCTACGGTGGGCATTTGGGTCTGTTACCATTCAGGAATGATGTCTATCGCCCAACGGACCTTCCACTGAATGCCATACAAGTGGAGGATGGTGGTGATGGTGTCTTTGGCCAAGGTGATCATATTTTATTCTATGCGTCCGGTCCGCAGCGTTGGGACCTGGTCAATGGCCTATTCGTTCACTCAAAACATGTTTATTCCGATTCTGCCCATTACTTCATTGGGATCGGCACGGATCTGCCGCAACGGATCGACGCGGCCTATCTTTCTTCTGACGCAGCCACGCATACTGTAACAAGCTTCAATGACCGTCAGTTCATTGAACGTGACCTGATAAACATGATAAAAAGTGGGCGTACATGGTACGGAGAGTTGTTCGACCTTGTACTGAATTATAATTTCTCGTTCCCCACGCCATTTCTGACAACGGGTGAGGATGCGGTGCTTGTATTCAACGGAATTGCGCGTACCATTGGTACGGGTAGTAGCAGTAGTTTCAACATCAATTCCGGCTCGGCTTTGAATGAAGACTTCCCTGTGATCGGGATCTCCAATAGTTCCATCAATGCGCAGGCCAGACCGTTCAGCGAAGAATTCACGTTCCAACCGACCGGAGGTACTGTGCCGGTATCGATCACATTCTCAAAGAACGACCCTATCACGTCAAAGGCTTGGGTGAACTATCTGGAACTGAATTGCCGCAGGGATCTGCGCATGATCGGGGATCAACTTTCGTTCCGGGACCTGAGGTCCGTTGGGTTGGGCAATGTGGCCGAGATGGCGTTGGACCAAGCTCAGAATGTTTATCGCATATGGGAAATAACGGACCCCACTGCTGTTCGGAACGTGAATTACGAAGACAACGGAGGACAGAAGCAGTTCAGATTCAATTCGGACTCGCTCAGGCAGTTCATCGCATTCAGGGACGGTGGTTATCTGACTCCGGTGAAGGTTGGCCGGGTTCCAACGCAGAACCTTCACGCTACTTCATTGCCTACCGACCTTGTGATCGTATGTCCTACGCCATTCATTTCGCATGCAATGCGGCTTGCAGATGCCCGGGCCAATGAAGGCTTATCCGTTGTAGTTGTAACTCCCGAACAAGTGTACAATGAATTCTCCAGTGGAACCCGGGATGCTGCTGCCATTAAGCGGTACATGCGCTTGTTGTATGATAATGCCGGGACCGATCCAGCGCTGTTGCCGAGATACTTGTTGTTGTTCGGTGATGGGTCCTATAATACCGTTGCCACGAGCACAGCAAATCAGAATTGGTTACCCTCGTATCAAACAACTGAATCACTCGATCTTTCGAGATCCTATACGTCAGATGATTATTTCGGATTGTTGGATGAGAGCGAAGGAGAGCTGCCGTCCGATATGGTCGATATTGGAATTGGGCGTTTATGTGTTTCCAATGCTCAACATGCAAACGAAGTTGTCAGCAAGGTGCTGAACTATGATCGATTAAGGCTCCTTTCGGCCACTGGTGCGGTATGTTCCGATGCGAGCGACGGTGGTATTGCTGATTGGCGTACGCATGTTCTATTCGCATCCGATGATCAGGACGGGGATAACAACGAAGGACATATCCATATGTACCAAAGCAATTTCTTAGCAGCGAAGATCGAGAACGGGTACCCAAAGTTCAATGTGGACAAGGTCTACTTGGATGCGTATCAGCAAGTAAGTACCCCTGGTGGCCAGCGCTATCCTCAAGGTGCTGATGACCTTAAAGATAAAGTCCAGAAAGGGCTTCTTATTGTTAACTATGTTGGTCATGGTGGTGAGGTAGGTTGGGCTCACGAACGCTTTTTGGATAATGGTACGATCCAAGGATGGACCAATAAGGACCGTCTGCCACTTTTCATGACTGCGACCTGCGAATTCTCTCGTTGGGACGACCCTGCACGTACTTCTGCAGGGGAACTCGTTCTGTTGAATCCGAATGGTGGAGGTATCGCTTTGATGACAACTACGCGATTGGCCTATTCCAACGATAACTTCCTGCTTGGTCAGAAATTCTATGATCACGTGCTCGAGACCCAGGATGCCTTGGGGAGAGATCAGCGCTTTGGGGATATTTTTGAGCAAACAAAGCGGGATATAACAGCGGCGGTGAGTGGATCGGTAAATCATCGCAACTTCAGTTTGCTCGGTGATCCTAGTCAGCGGTTGGCCATGCCGCGCGGCGACGTCCGAATTATAAGCATTACGGATACACTTGGAAACGCTGTTGATACGTTGAAAGCACTATCCACAATACGTATCAGTGGGTTCGTGGATGATGGTTCTGGTCAACCGCTTTCAGATTTCAATGGTGTGGTAATGCCAACTGTTTATGATAAGGAACAGCTCCAGCTTACCTTGGTGAACGACCCTACGCCACAGTCCACACCATTCCCATTCAAGATCCGTAAGAATGTGATCTATCGTGGAAAAGCCACTGTGACCAATGGCGCATTCAACTTCACATTCGTTGTTCCGAAGGATATCAATTATCAGATCGGCCCTGGG
The DNA here is from genome assembly GCA_017987115.1 of Flavobacteriales bacterium. Lineage (GTDB taxonomy): Bacteria > Bacteroidota > Bacteroidia > Flavobacteriales_F > PHOS-HE28 > PHOS-HE28. The sequence continues at coordinate 10,273 of JAGNUG010000085.1, forward strand.
CGCGTAAGTTGTTATGCTGAAAGCTGGAGCTACAATGCAAGTGGACATTCCAATGACCCCTTAGTGGGAGGCACAGCAACGGATGTAGCATTGGACGAGCAAGGTCCCAAAATTGAGCTTTACTTGAATGATGATCAGTTCGTTCATGGCGGACTCACTGATGAGTCACCTATGCTGTATGCGAAGTTGTTCGATGAGAATGGGATCAATACGGTCGGTAACAGCATTGGCCATGATCTGGTCGCTACGCTGGATGTGAACACGGAACAAGCTGTGGTGCTGAATGATCTTTATGAGGCTGATCTCGATGAATACAAAAGTGGCGAGGTGAGATACAGGTACGAGGATCTTGCAGAAGGGTCACATACACTCACACTTAAGGCTTGGGACGTGTTCAATAACTCCTCGGAAGCCACAACTGAATTCGTTGTCGCTGAAAGTGCTGAACTTGCGTTGGCGCATGTTCTGAATTATCCGAACCCCTTCACAACGCATACGGAGTTCTATTTCGAGCACAACCGGCCTTGCACATCCTTGGATGTTCAGGTACAGGTCTTCACCGTAAGCGGTAGATTGGTAAAAACAATAAGTCGTCAGATCGCATGCGAAGGATTCCGAGGAGAACCGATGGCCTGGGATGGTAGAGATGATATGGGTGATAAGATCGGTAGAGGCGTTTATGTGTACCGATTGAGTGTTACGACTCCCGAGGGTGAAAGTGCCGATAAGTTCGAGAAACTGGTGATCCTGAGATAGACTGCACAATAAGCACCCCCCTTCCGGCGTATATTTGCCGTCCTTTCGCCCGAATTACCCTTATGAGATCATTTTTGCAGCGTTTCTTTTTCAGTTCCCTTCTCGTGATCGCAGTAGCTGGCGCACTTCATGCTCAGCCCTGTGACCCGCAATTCCAGTCCGCTGGTCAGCAATGCGGTGACCAATTGAATACAATCACCACAGCGGTTCCCTTTCTATTGATCAATGCGGATTCGCGCGCTGGCGGCATGGGCGACGCTGGAGTTGCGCTTTCCCCGGATGCGAATTCCATTCACTGGAATCCTTCAAAACTGGCATTTGCGGAGCATGATGCTGAATTCACGACCAGTTACAGCCCATGGCTCAGGAACCTTGTACCGGACATGAGTTTGGCATACTTGGCCGGTTATAAGCGATTGAAGAATAAACGCAGTGCGGTCGGCATGTCCTTGCGCTATTTCAATTTGGGGAGTATCCTGTTTACTGATCAAAATGGTTCAGCGATCCGTGATTTCAAACCCGCGGAATTCGCTGTTGATCTGTCATTCGCGCAACAGTTCGGTGATAATTTCTCCGGAGGCATTGCCTTGCGCTATGTGAACAGTAACCTTACCGGTGGCCTCAGTGTGGCTGGAGCGAATACAAAGGCCGGCCAGACCGTCGCGGCCGATGTGTCGTTCTTTTATCATAAACCGGAGATCGTGATCGGAGAGAAAGAGGGTACGTTCAACTTCGGTCTCAATGTGAGCAATATCGGAGCGAAAATGTCCTACTCCGAGACTTCCGTTCAGAATTTCATTCCGATCAATCTCCGTTTGGGACCATCATTCAAGGTGGACCTTGATGATTACAACAGCATTACGATCAATGTGGATGCGAATAAATTGCTGGTGCCGACCCCGCCGGTTTATTTATTGGATGAGAATGGTGCTGTTGTGATCGACCCCGTAACTGGTGGTCCTCAAGTGGCAAGTGGCCGCAACCCGGATGTTGGCGTAGCAACAGGGATCTTCGGTTCATTCAATGATGCACCGGGGAATGTGAGTTATGACGACGATGGCAATGTAGTAGTGGAGTCAGGTAGCAAATTCCGAGAAGAAATGCGGGAGATCAATGTTGCTGGTGGATTGGAGTATTGGTACGCTGATCAGTTCGCCTTCCGCACAGGTTATTTCTGGGAGCATTATACCAAGGGAAATCGCAAGTATTTTACCTTGGGTGCTGGCCTACGTTATAAGGTCTTTTCGTTGGACCTCAGTTACCTCATTGCCAATACAGCACGGAGTCCACTGGCAAATACGCTGCGCTTCACGCTCGGTTTCCGATTCGATAAAGGCACCAAGAAGCCAGGCACGGACGGATGATCCGTGTTGGACTTGGGTATGACGTTCATCGCTTTGCAGAAGGCCGTGAACTCTGGCTAGGTGGCATTCTAATTCCACATTCCGTAGGTCTGCTAGGGCACTCTGATGCAGATGTATTGCTTCACGCGTTATGCGACGCTTTGTTAGGTGCTGCAGGAATGGGTGATATCGGCACACAGTTCCCAGATACCGCTGCCGAATGGAAAGGCGCGGATAGCAAAGAACTTTTGAAGTTGGTCATGATCAAACTCGCCAAAGCTGGTTGGGCAGTGGGTAACGTGGATTGCACGTTGGTCATGGAACGCCCGAAGATCATGCTACATGTACCTGCAATGCGTGCGGTCATTGCGACGATCCTAGGTGTTGCGGAAGATGCCGTAGGTATTAAAGCCACTACCAATGAGAAGCTAGGCTTTATAGGTCGTGAAGAAGGTGCTTGTGCGTATGCTGTGGCGTTGATCGAGCGGAAGTAAGCGATCTTACCTCAGTACGTCACGCCCTTAATCATCATCGTCCGTGGGCATCTCGTTGAACGAGCCGTGCCCCTGTTCGTCTTCAAAGTAGAAGACACGCATCTGTGCCGTATCGCGCAACAGGTCGATCTTGCCGATCTCCACACGGGAAACTTTCACCCCTAACCGTTGATGAAGGTCATCGAATAACTTTAACCGGTTCTCCGGCTTGATCAACTCAATGCGTTCGTAGACCAACAACTTCACCGCTTCGTGGCGGGTGAGCCATAAATGCTCCAACGCATAGGTCATGATCAGGATCATGCTATCAGTGAACACTAATTCTGCGATACTGATCTTCTTGCTTGCCAACGAGTTGATGACCGCCACAGTGATAACAGCGAACAGGTAGGTCATGTCCTTAATGCTGATCTGTTCGGTTCGGTATCGTAACACGCCGAAAATGGCAAAAAGACCGAACGCGAAACCGATGCTCAACTTCACGCTGTTCAGCAGAACGCACAGGAAGAAGATCAATATGTTGAAGAGGAAATAGGTGAACAGGTAATCCTTCTTTCTATGGATCGGATAATAGATCAACCTGATCAGGATGAACAGCACAAGTGCATCTATCCCGAACTTGAACAGGAGCTCCCACATATCCGCGTGGAAAACAGGCATACCAAAGATCTTCATTTACTTATCGTGTTCATTTAGGCCGCTGAGCGGATCCTGTCCAGCATGAGCAGAACAGGTTTGAATGCGTTGTGTTTTACGTTCTTGCCAAGCATCAATACGCCGATGCAATATTTACTCATACCGCTGGGCCGGATCCCGCGTGAGCGCATGATCCGTACAAAGGGAGAAGTGCGATCGGCACGTGATTGTTTCAATTCCGCTACCACGATCGGCCCCAATTGTTTTTCAGTACCGGCCTCGGTGTACCTCAGATCCACATCCATGGTCAATCGTTCCGGAGTGTGTTTGTTGACGAATGTGTAGCGGGTAAAGCTGTTCCAGATCGATGGCTGCAAGGCCTGGCTTGAACTACTGGCTTTCGTAACGAATTCCGTTTGCTCGGAATCCAGTACTTTAGGAATGCCCGATACTTTCATTCTGGCCTTGTCCGTGCGGCCGGTTCCTGTTTTACGTTTCACTTCCAGAAAGGCCAGACCACTTCCGATATACTCTCGGAAACGTACTTTCACCCTGAACGTTCGTTTGTTGTGATGGTCCTGATAGTGTTTCAGATCCGGCGTGTCGAAATAGAGGCTTCGATAATCGGTTCCGCGCACACCTTTGACCACAAGCAACCGATAATGAGGAAGCATTGCTTTTAGCACTTCCTCAAGCTCACCAGCACCCAGAACATACTTGGTGTCCACGCGGTCCTGAAGCTTTACGCTATCCATTTCCTCCAACGAAATAGGATCGAAATCAGCGATATGGGTGTGCTTTTGGCTCACGGTTCAGGAGGCCAAAGCTAATGGAACCCATTGGTTCATAACGTTATCTTGACACACGTTCATCACTTGCAAGTTACTTTTGATACCCTTTTCTTGAAAAATGGCTGAACAAGGTTCCATCATAGTACAATTCATCAAACACGCGTCGAGGGCGGAAATGCCTGAAGCCGATCGCGATCTTCTGGATCAGGCGCAACAAGCTGCGGACCGCGCCTATGCTCCGTATTCGAATTTCCATGTCGGGGCTGCATTACGCTTATCCAATGGAAAGGTCGTTACCGGAAACAACCAGGAGAATGCATCCTTTCCAGCGGGTATTTGTGCAGAGCGTACTGCGCTACATGCAGCAATGTCCCTTGATCCGGATGCAGTCGTGAATGAGATCGCCGTTGTGGTGACCACTGCGAATGGGGATGAACCTGTTTCGCCTTGTGGTATCTGCCGTCAAGCATTATTGGAACAAGAGATCCGGCAGAATGCACCTATGCGCATCGTCATGGGCCTGCCCAATGGACCGGTGAAGGAAGTTGCCAGTGCAAGAGCGCTATTGCCCCTTTCTTTCGACGTGTCCTTTTTGAAAGGTTGATCTTCAACGCGAAGCACGGCCTTTAAGGCAGGAGTATATTTGTACAC
>JAGNUG010000011.1 GCA_017987115.1 Flavobacteriales bacterium
TTGGATCCCACGAATGTTTGTCCGCCATCAATGCTGTATTGAAATGGACCCATACCCGAACTGGTATGGATGGTAATTGCACCATCGTTAGCAGTGGCAGAAGTTGTGCAGTATACGTTTACGGTTGCCGTGATCGTACATCCCGTTCCATCAGGACAGAACACTTCATGTGCTTCATGACCAAAGTCACCATCATGTGTTACAATGGTCTCACCTGATGAATTGATCACGAGAATAGCATAAGGATTTCCTGCCGTGGCAAAAATTCCATCTCCCCACGAATCGTAAACGTATAGAGAGTAGCAAGAACCGTAGTCCAAACAGATCTCTTCGGTAAACGTTTGATTGCCACCATAAACACCGCCACTGGCAACAAGTTCATTCGCTCCTTCGTCAACTACTTCCCAAGTGGTTTCGTTTGGATATTGATCTGCATGAATGATCAATGTGACAAGGTCATGATCCGTATTCAGCGAAGTAGATGTGGATGCCGAATTATTGGTTCCATCTCCATCCACTTGGTTGTTCACATTCAACAGGTTCAGTGTTATGGTATTCATGATCGTCGGAAGCCCGTCATCCGTGGTTATCGCTACGGAGGCCTGCTCTTCGAATGGTATATCCACGGTTGCAGAAATAACGTCAACGACGATCCCATTAACGACTACCTGGATCTGCGCATCGGTGATGGTGGTCTCGCCATGATTCGTAATGATCGCATCCACTACTACCTCATCATTACACGCAACCGTTAGGTCACCAATTGAAAGTCCACCGTCCAATGGATGAACCTTGCTTACCACAACGGTCAACGTATCGTTGTTGCCAAATTCATCGTCCACATCGCTCACAATGCATGTAATGGTATAGGCGCCAATGGCTCCAAGGTCCTGGGGTACGGTAAATTGAAAGTCAGCGTCACTGAAAGGTTCGATCGTGCTGTTGATCGTTATGGTTTCCATCAATTGACCATCCACTACCAGCGCGATATCAAAATCGCTCATGGCGTTAAGACCGTGGTTGGCAATGGTTGCTGTTACAAGCTCGTTGCTTCCTAAGCTGGAAGAAGACTGCGGAGCAACAATTGCTGTAACGGCCAGATCATTATTGGCCGTAATATCCGCCCAGAATGAAACCCAAGGTCTTGCTTGTTTGATCACCAATTGTTCTTCTGCCGTTACCTTATACTCGATATCCATTCCAAAACCTTCTGCACCTACAACGTTATACAGTATGGCAAATTGATCATGAATAACAGTAAGGAAGTCTCTCATTTGGTCGAGGTACACTTGGTCCATTACCAGCTCTCCAGCGTTGACCAAGTTGGATAATCTTAGAACGAGGTAACCGCCCCCTTGCGTAGGGTTCTGATACAAGAGGATCTCCTCTGGCACCGCGTTCGGTTCAGGGTTGGTGATCAATGATTCTCCTACCTGGGTATTCAGATAATAGGTGCCCTCCGTACCGTATATGGGATCGATACTAATGCCTACGCCATTGGATTGTTCCTCTTCGAAATTGGGGTGGCACAGCACGCCCATGGCTGCTACGAAGTGATCTACACGATAGAAATCCCGTTCCTCATAGGCTCTGAAATTCCACATGCTGGCATACACCTGTTTTATGGATTTGGAGATATGCCCTTCATCCACATGTTGGGTCTTTGACGTGTATAGGCCCGCACCACTGAAACCGGGTAGATCTTCATTATTCGTACTTGAGCGGCATCGAACAGGAGTACCCACTGGAAAAGCATCATGCATCACCTGCAGCTCGTCCATCATCCATTGCGGCATGGGCGCATCCTCAATGGCATCTCGAAGATCATTCAACCGATCAATGCGAAAATTGATGTCATTCTGAAAAACAGGATTATCGATCATGACCTGCACCTCCTGGTAAAAATCATTGAACTGCATGAATTCATCATAGTAGTAGAACGGAATTCCAAAACCATCGGGTATGGTTCCGCTGGGAAACCCGAATGTCCGCATGGTGGCAACGTTGGCACACTTTGCCCCAAAGGCGGTGGACATTCCAAAATCAATAGCATCCAAGGGCAGGATATCCGTGATACTGAGGTCCCGTATTGGAATTTGTGGTTCTGTTGGCCTTAGATCTTCATACCAGGCATTCACTTCTGCTAATGTGGCTGCCCGTAGTTGAAAGGTCTCGTTCTCTACTTTGTAATAGATGTAGTTTCCTAACAAATTCGCAATGGAATCGATCGATAAGGGGTCTGCGATATACGCATTGGGAACATCATCCTGAATGGCTCTTAGGTTAACGTGCGACAAGGGCGTTTGCACAACGGAAGTGATGATCCCACCTACTCTGGGCAATGACTTCGGTAAAGCGTCGTAGAGCACGATATCCCTTGATCCCGGGGTTTCATTCAGATCTTCCATGTGCTTGAAGAAGCCATATCCTTCAGCTTCATGGAACGGTATGTAATTGATATCCGCGAAAACATCGGATTCCAGAACAACATCGAACCTGGAACCTACAAAACCAGCAGCATAGTTATTGAGGTGATTGGTTTCATCGGCCTGTCCAATGAAGTGGTTCATGTTATTTTGTAGAAAAGGCATATTTGCCGCCAATAGCTCATAGGTCCGTTGGGTGGCCGCAAAGTTGTATGCATCTCCAAAAGTGAAGTTGAATGAATAACTGCCAATAACACCATTCGGAGTGATGTCGTTCGCATTGAAAACGATCTCCCCGGAGCTATCATCGCCGGATACGGTTGCACCAATGGCATTGAAAAAGGCTGCGTGGATGGTGTACGTATTGCTATTGATGAAATAGATCTTCGGTTCAGGAGTATCCCTATCCAGTATGCCGAACTTAACGTACAGTTGCCCATCCAAGAACGGTGCCCAACTGACATTATTTATAGCGGCCAGGTCCAGAAAGGTCTGAGCGTCCGGAATGGATGTTGCTCCATCCACAAATGCAACTGGAGATGCAAAGTTGAGGGGAGCATCAGTAGGCATGTTATTGAACTCCGTAACATCATCCATGCCATCACCATCTGCATCATCGGGTGCTGAAATAGCATGTTCTGTTATGGTATAATTGGCCAATGGATAAGCTCCTGATGGTTCAGAGATCACCATGGTTCCATTAACACCCATCGTCATTGAAGCGATCCAATTGAACGTAGGACTATGCTGTGCATGCAGCATATAGTATTTGTCCGCCTGGGCTTGTATGGAAAGCTGCGCTTGACCATTACTGTTTACAGAGTAATTGTCAATGGGCACCTGAGCAGAACAAAAGCTGGAAGCAACTAGTATGCAGCCAAGTGGTGAACTAATTCTCTTGATCATTGCAAAAGGCTTTATTGGAACAGTCAATGGAATTTAAAGATAACAATGTTCGGCTTTTGACCAGCACGATCAAGAGCTGTACATACCACGACGTTCCAGTAAGCCAAGTAGACGTCTGGGCTATACGTCAAGCGCATTCTCTAAAAAGGAGCCGTGCTTGTACTGGTAGAGAAGGGGTGGGGGGGCGCTCCGTTGTTGTTGACTTGGTAACGGTTTCGGGCTTTGCGTTGGTGGGCTTTTGAAACCGAAAACTGTCTGCCAGCACCAACGTTTATTAATTGCTCAAATGTTCTATTAGCACTATCTGCCCACTAACGCAAAACCCGTGTTACCAGCAGTTATTTTTTCTTTCGTCTTAGTCGCCACCACAACCTCCTCCGCAACCGCTACAACCACTACAGCCCGAACTACTACACCCTGTGCAACCGCTGTCCCACGAGCTACAACCATAACAACCACCACCTCCGTCATCGTCTTTGTATTTACGATTCATTTCAGCGAGTATTTCAGAGTCAATTTGTTTAAGAAGTGAGAAGTCAATGTTTTTTAGGATAAAAATATTTCCCCCAATAGTGTTTAATATTTGTAATGCTTTCTCTTTGTCCGAAGTAATTATCGGTGGCAATTCTTTTTCTAATTGTGCAATTTCTGTTTTAATTTTATTTCGGAGTTCTAATCCGTCCTGTGTTATTGAAAAACCACCAAAAACTGTCTGAAAAATGTTTTTAGTAAAATAATGATTGATATTAGTTGACTGTCTGACAGCGGAAATATACTTGGATTCACTTTTCGAATTTTGAAATCCCATTCGGATTAAGTGCTGAAATAATATTTTAATTGAACTGCTTTTTTGATACGGTGAAAGGTAAACTATCTCGTGTTCGAGCGGTCTGTATTTAAGAAAATTCTTTCCCCTAATAACATACTTGTAATAGCGAACTTTGTCGCGGCTACTACTTGATTGTTTTGAAATCGTTGTAATTTCTATGACTTGTTTTAACAACAAGTCCATAAAAGTAGTTTTTAGCAACTCTTTTAAGTCAGCCTTATCGTCTTCAAGCATTAGAAGCGTCTCAGCGGGTAAAAATTTCGAGAGATGCTTCATGACTTAAACATTGATGGCTTTTTAATAATCCAATTCCTGTCAAGATTTACACGCTGAAAATTCACTTCACCAAATCTTATTTCTTTTGGTGGCCAAATGTCGTCAGGAGCATTGCGTTCAAATAGGGTTTTATATAGTTGTAGGGTTTTTTCATAAAGGTCGTTGTATTTGTCGCCTTCTGCTTTACCTCCTTTTGTCGGTCCGTGATGTATTTGTTTGTCGATTGTGTTTTTACAAAAGTCAACCCAGTAAGATTGTGTGTAGAGAAGATGTAAATGCCAAACTTGGTCAACTTGGTCGGATGGTGTTAAGGAGTGGTCGGCAATGCAAAGCATAAAAATAAATTTCTTGTATTCGTGGACTGCTCGAATTGAATACTCTATTGTCCAGCCATTTTCTCGAGCAAGTCGGTTGGTAAAAGTCAACGAAGAAGTCGGCTCGTCAAGCTCGAAATCTTTGATTTTGTCCCAAAGTGTCTGTTGGTCTGTTGTCATTTTATAATTGCTACCAACTAGTCGGTTGTAACTATAATAGGGTTTATTTCCGGACTTGGTTTGTGCTTGGAGTGGCTTCTAGTTCACTAGTGGGGCATGTAAAGCCCAATAGCGTTTTATAACAACCGGCCCACCAAGATAGATACTTCACCGGTTCATACGCACCCCCTGAACGCACCCCGCCCCGGCCTTTGTGGGACCGGGGCGGATGCTAGTGAAGAAGAAGTTGCGTGGTCGCTTATGCGGCGCGGCCACTTACCACATCGCTCGCGGGACCTTCCCCGATACGACCGAGGGCGGTTAAACGGAACGAGTAGAACTAGCCCGGTACCAGATCCGTAATGCGGGTACGAAGCCATGTGCATTCACTACCAGAACGTAGCTCCAGACCTCAACGAACCGCTGTCTACGAGACCCGCTTGGTTTACCCAGAGCGAAGCCGAAGGGTACAGTGGTGTGAGATGCGCATCCCGTCGCTATTCAGCGGCGGGGCCGCCTACTCGATAATGGGCAGTTTTTATTGTGGTATTTGTTCTACCAAAATTTCGTTTCCTGATCTGTCAAAGTATGTACAAGTCATTTTCTCCATACAGATCTCCCATTTTTCTATCCCTGTTTCAGCACACATTTTAATAAATGTAAGATAGTCAGTTTTCCCTTGTTGATGGGCTAATAATTCTGCTTTGAATTCTTCCGTTTTTGGACTTTTAGCAATTACCAACGTTTCATATTTGGCAGGTACGGTTGCTGTATATTCTTTTCCACTGTGATAGTTGATATGTCCATCGGTTACATAAGCTTCATAGTGCGTAACACCAATGGCCTTAATTTCTTTGATGTAAGATGGGAAGTCTGCACCTGATCTTACTTTGCCGTGAGCTGTTTTGATCTGTTCTACTGTAAACATTGTTGCTTTGTTAAAATGTTATTGATCGTTTGTTTCGATTTCAATGCAAAGATGCGATGTAAGCTTCCCCTGTTTTCGGTCAGATCATCAATACCCAACACAACCTCGGCAAACTAATACGCCATCCAATTTCACTACTCCTTCACCAATCTCACAACGGCATCCGGCCAGTTAGCGAGCCGAACGAAGTAGAGACCCGCGGGCAGTGAGGCAATGTTGATCTGGCTTGTTTGTTTGGCGGTTTGCTCAAGCAGCAGTCGGCCTGTGTAGTCGTGGATCTGGATCAATCCATGTACTTGTTCTGCGCTGAACTCAAGCGTGATCTGATCAGCCGCGGGGTTGGGGAAGAGACGAAATGGTTGATCATCCATTTGGTTGTTATTTTCATGCAAGCCTACCGTACAGCCAATGTGGATGAGTTCAGAAAAGGTGGTATCGAACGGACAGCCGAACTGCGGGTCCGTAATACTGCCTTGATAGATCCCAGGCTCCGTGATCCAGAGGGTATCTTCATTCGTAGCCGCGGGCAAGAGCATTCCATTCTGGTACCAATGGATGATCTCCGTGCCGGGAAAGACGCCGCTGTAATGGTGTACTTCCAATGCAACAGGATCTGTTGTACAGGTATCGCCTAGTAATTCATAGTAATACCCCATGGGCAGGGGAGCGGTCGAATAGTCCCCCGATATTTCCGCACAACCATTCACGGTGGTCAACACAGCGATCCAGCCGTTGCTATCGGGCGCGTACTGCGCCGCACCGATTAGAATGGAGTCCGTGGCATTGGGTATCGGAATGCATCCCGCGTACCATTGGTACGCATCTGCAGGCTGTGTCCGTAGGGTATCGAACGCTATGCAATTCCAGCCTGGATCGTTGTACACGGTTGGGGTATGGTCGCACAACTGGAACGTGGTGTCCGCCACATCGGTGTGCAGCCCATACGGGTCGCAGGTGGTAACGGTGAGTTGCACGGTATAGGTACCGTTGCTGGCATACGTGTGCAGCACGCTTTGAATAGAGTCCGTAGTGCCATCGCCCAGGTCCCAGTGGTAGTCCTGGATCTGCGCGTCTGGATTCATGCAGGACATTTGCATCTCCGTTTCGCCCGCACCCTTCGTTACCTTCATGCGTGCTACAGGTGGTTTCGTATAATCCCATGTGTCCAGTTGATCGAAGACGATGGTTTTCGCGGCCGTACGAATGGTGGCCGCTGTGGTCGGGTCCAGACCAGCATCCAAGGTGATCAGCGTGGGATCCTTCTTGAAGATGGATGCATAGAATGTACAGGCAGCTGCATAGGTGCCTGCTAGCGTGGGATGGCTGCCATCCGCAACGTAGAGACCGATGGTCGGATGATGCTGCCTCAAGTAGCGCCATACCACGGATACGGGAGCTACTTCCCCGCTCATGACATCCGTAATATCCAGGTAGCTGTTCATCAACGTGGTGTCCATGCCTTCATAGGTGCACATAACGGGAAAGAAGAAGCAATTGTCGGAGCTATCCCCATTCTCCCGGCCCCAGGTCATGTAGGGCATCACCATAGCGCAAGGGTTGTATTGTTTAATGAGGGATCGCAAGCCCACTGCACCACTTTCAAAAACGCCGGATTGCGTGATGGGTTCTTGACTTTGTCCTTGCAGGACCACAAAGTCCCAATTGCCGGCCATGATCTTGTTCAAGCTGGTCGGATCTACTGTATGGTCGATAAGCCGAAAACCGCCAGGGGTATTGCTATCGAACACCAAGGTGTCGCCTGCGGAGAGGGCCACATCATGCACGAGCTGCGGCAGGTTATTGCTGGCCGTATAGCTATTGCCTATGAAGAGCACTGCATAGCGTTCCTGACCAAGCGCAGGAGAGGAGAGGAGCAGCGCCAATGCGAATAGCGCAACTATTGGAAAAGAGAAATGGGCTTTCATTGTGATCTGTCAGTATGCGGTCCGTGCCAACGCACGAACGAGTGCATGTAGATAGGAAGACGTGAATTACCGACCGTTCGTTGTTTGAGCGAAGGGTGTTGTCCTTTACTGGGGAGCGTAGGATCTACTAGGTTCGTCTCTTTTCCCCTTATTCCGCAGTACAGTAGTGTAATATTTGGTGTGCCTTTCTTCAACGGTCTGGCTATGAAACGAAGCTTGGCCTTGCTGGTGGGTTTGCGCGGCTTTGTTTCATAGATGGTGTTAGAGCAAGTTTATTTCTTCTCGAGGTAAATCGTATCAATTCCAAACGTGGCCAACGTAGTTTTATGAGTTATATAATCAGGATGCATGAAGAACAATGTAATATCATCACATCCTCCGGCAATACCCATTATGTCAAACGTCCCATCGCTGTTAGTGAATGATTTTCGATTAAACGGATTGTCTAGGCCCACTGTGTCTGTTTTGCCAATCGAGACGTTGCTTATAGGGCTCAAAGTTCTGGCATCAAGCACAAATCCCTTCACTTCATATTGGCAATCACAGCCCAGGAATATGCACAGTACACCAATTGCAATCAGGTGTGGATAAGGTCGGTTCATTTATTTACTCTAACGAGCCTGCGCATGCCGCAGGCCGCCTTATGTGATCTTCTTCTTGGACGAAGTTATCATGCTTCAACGGGAGTTGGCAACAGGATGAGGGCGGCTTTTGGCAAGAGCATGTTAGCGGTATTTCTTCGTTTTTCTGAGTTGTGTATATGCCTCTTTAGAGATGGTTATTCTGTACATACTAAAAGTCAAATTATCATTTAAGGCGAGCTTTACTATGCTGTAAGATACTTGACGAGGAGGGCCGAACAATACACTCTTCCATTTATCATTCACAGAATAATAGGTCGTATCGTTATGTTTTCTCCAGTTTCTTCTTTTGCTGTTGAGGAAGAGTCTTAAGGAAGACTCGTAGCAAGACTGACAAGAGGAATTGTAAGTAATACTATCACACATATCATACTCCTTGTTTATAAAATATTCTAAACTGGTGCATTTATCTTGATTAAATAGGGCTGTAACTGACACTGAATCAGTGATTATCTGTTTTTCTGCAATGTGAAGAGTGTCAAACCCAAGTTCCAGAAGACTTGATATTAATAGTCCTTTAGAGTAGCTCAGATAATCCTGACTGAAGACACTGCCAAAAATCAGAAGATGAATTATGGTTATATATATCCTCATCCGTTTTGAAATTATCGCTAACGTTTCGCAGCTAAACGCCGGCAGGTTTTCCGGGACCAGCCTCGAAGCTCCGATCATTCAAGTTTACCACTTCTCTTTCGATTGAAGAACTGAGTGCCTGCTGGCGTTTAGGTGCTGTTATGCGCTATATCTTTACTTCTCCCTAATCTGTTTATTCTCACTCGTTACCACACCGTCAACGTCCGTTAAATCAAGGTACTTCTTATTGACAGCAATCATGAGGAAATGATCACCAGCTTCGAATGCATTCCTCTTAAGATTGTCAAGACTGTATTTTTCGCTTGGCCAACCATCCTCGGTGTCGAATAAGTCTGTTGCAGACACTTCGTAACCAAGTGTTCCTATAATGAAATCAAACTTATCGAAGAGATTATGTAAAAACTCTTTGAAGACTGGAAAGTCTGTTTCTGTTATCCCTCTCTGGTTCCATTCAGGAGCATCCAACTCTGAGCCGAAGAGCCAGAAGTTTATTTGAACGAGGGTTGACGATATTTGCTCAAGCGCTAGAATTGATTTTCTATTGCCATCGGTGTTTATATATACAGGTATTTGGGTTGAATGATATCTAACTGATTGCGGGTCATGTTCGTTATCAAGATACCCGATGCAAAATTTCTCTATTTTCTCACTAATCTGGGCTTCAGATAGAGCAATCGTTACTGTGGGTTTAACCGATTTAATTCTAGAAAGCACAGCATTAATAACAGTTTGTCGGCCAGTTTCAAGTGGTAACAAAAAACTGATCTCTAAAAAGGGTCCTCCTTGCAACCAAGTCATTTATTTGATTCTATATAGCGCATAACGGATAAGGGTTGAAGCATTGTGCTTTGCGCGAGGGATTATGTGTGTCTGGGCGCATTGCTGCAACCCGACGTTAGGTGCAGTCGCGTCTTCCGCATTTGGCCGCGAATTGCACCAATGCCCCGGATTGGTGCAGTTGAACGCGGCCTCAGAAACCGGCCCGGATGTTCGCATTGGCTCTCTCCCAGTTAGGCGCAGTGGTTTCCATTGCACTCCTTGGTTCGGGGTCCATGTACTGCTCATATCGGCCCTAATCACTTTTAACTGGACGGTCGAATGTCAAGGTGCCGGGACCAATTGGAACGCCAACCATTTGTCCATTGCGATGGAAAACCGTATAACGGCTAATGCGTCGAGTATCGAAGGCCGGACAGTAGTATATCATCTGATAGTGCATGATGATGGATCGTTCGCCATTATGGGGAACTCTGTGCAAATCGTTCCATGGAAAGTTCTCCCGCATTTCCGATCTCGGCATAATCAAATTTGGATTATCGCCATTGGAGAATCGACCGCCGGGTGTAATAAGAATGCTTGCCATTCTCGTATCACTAAACACTGGTTCAAAAGCGTCATCTTGGCTCTCAACGAACTGGGGCTGTTGCGCCCAACTTTCAATGATTACGGCGCTCTTTCCTATGTTGATATAGGTATAGAGCGGGTGCATTCCCATAAATGGGACTAGTTCGGATCTAGTGCAGGCCATGATTCCTCGTTCATTGTCGATATAGGCGTCAACGCTTCGCTTGGTTTCGTAAATGGCTTTGTTAGAAGACACTACCGCATGCGTGAAAGCCTTTCTGTTGAAGTACAGCGTGACTCCGAGAAGTGCCAATGTACCAAGGGCCATAACCCATTGCGCGTAGAGATCTCGCTTGGCATAAGAGAGTCCAATCTCATTGTAATAATTGGCAGCGTCATTGGGGTCAGTTTTGTGATCGGGTTGAATCACTTGCTGACCTTCGTAGCAGGTGAATGGACAAAGCCCAAGGACCACAATGGCAAATACTAGGCACACTGCGAAAGCGCGTTCACCGTTGGTCCATCCTTTGAACATGCAGCCAATCCAACTGATCAATTTCTTCATCAACCTTTTCTTTCGGTTCTACGGGTGCATTGGCTGCCGCCTTTTCTGGGTTCTCTTCCGGGCCGGTTTCTGTTTTCAGTGCGTTGGCTATTGGCGTTGGCGTATTCGCGATGGCACCTAACGTTTTGCATATGGCTTGTGGCGGTTTCGAAGCACTTCCTTTTCAACCGAGAAAGAACTTGGCTACAGAGCTAAAACCTTGCTGGTAGACGCTTACCCGCCATAAGCTATATGCTGTGTTGGCACCAGTTATTTTATTTTCAAGGAGTTCATAATTTCTTTAGCGGTTGGCGTCCATTCGTCAATACTCTTTTTAGTACAATTGAAAGTGCAAAGAAGCAATTTGCCGTCCAAGTCAGTAAAGAACATTAAGTTATAAATTTCGGTATCTATCGCTGGAGTAACTAATTCTAGATAGCCAACTTCTTTTCCGTTAATAGTCTTGATACCACTGTCTTTCCATTCAGCTGACGGGTATAGGTTTTTAAAAGTATTAACGAAGTTGTCTTTATATGCGGGAATTAATTGTTGACTAGCTTGATTTTGGGTCAGGTTCAACGCTACGTTAATTCCGCCTGATTCGTTGGAGTAAACCAAAGTTGGTCTTCTCTCTGAAGGATACTTCAGTTTCATTATTTCTTCAGACATAATATCGAAGTCCTTTGGTATTTTAAGCTCTACTTTATCATTTAGTAGCGACTTAGTTTCTAGGTCAATAGTTACAGTAAATGCAGTCGTTAATATGATGGTTAATACTGTCAATCCGATTGTTTTGATTCTATTCATAGTTTCTGTTTTCTTAATTGGTGCTAACTAGTCGGTTGTAACTATAATAGGGTTTATTTCCGGACTTGGTTTGTGCTTGGAGTGGTTTCTATTTCACTCTTGGGGCATGTACAGCCCAATAGCGTTTTACAGGTCCAAGTCTTCCAATGGGCTTGGAATGTTGCCAAGTGCTTTTGTGCTGACATGAATGTAGTTCTCGGTGATCCAGGATTTGAATATAGCTCCGTTCGGCAGTTCACGCAGCACTAACTGACTATTTATTTGCTGGCTACACTCTTTCTGCTTCATCATCCGATCAACAACGCCGAGATATGGGGATCGCACATAGTCCTGACAAGGTTCTTTCAACGCGTTGAACTACGAAACACTATT
Source organism: Flavobacteriales bacterium (assembly GCA_017987115.1). GTDB lineage: Bacteria > Bacteroidota > Bacteroidia > Flavobacteriales_F > PHOS-HE28 > PHOS-HE28. Next base: position 12,066 of record JAGNUG010000011.1, read on the forward strand.
TTTCGAGCATGTTCATCACCAAGAACCTCACTCCACGTAGCCTGCTCGTTTTTACAGTTGGCCATTTAATATGGCTCACGCTCTGGGCAAAAGCGGTAACCGTGCTGTATCAGTGGGTGGGGGACAAGTGGGTGCCGATCCCGTGGCTCCCCATATCCGTGAGGAGTACTTAGGTAGAACGCAAATAACAACGAGAACATGGAATTTTACAAGCAGGTATTCGAGAACAACAAAAAGTGGATCAAGGAGAAGGAGGCCACCGACAAGGACTTCTTCAAGCATTTGGCAGAAGGGCAGAGCCCGGAGATCCTCTATATCGGTTGCAGCGACAGCAGGGCCACTGCCGAAGATCTTATGGGTGCCCAACCGGGCCAGGTATTCGTTCATAGGAACATTGCCAATGTAGTTGGTTCGGCGGACCTGAATTCATTGAGCGTTATTGAATATGCGGTCGGCCATTTGAAGGTAAAGCACGTAGTGGTCTGCGGACATTATTACTGCGGTGGGGTAAAGGCCGCCATGCAGGCGCAGGATCTCGGTATTCTTAATCCCTGGCTCAGGTATATCCGCGATGTCTATCGGATCCATAGAAAGGAATTGGATGCAATTGCCGACGATGATCTGCGGTATCGTCGGTTGGTGGAGTTGAACGTAGAAGAACAATGCATCAATGTGATCAAGACCGCGGTTGTACAAAAGGAATATCTGAATAACGGCAGCCCTACTGTGCATGGTTGGGTCTTTGATGTACGCTCAGGAGAATTGATCGACCTGAAGATCGATTTTGAGCAGAAAATGAAGGACATTCGGGAGATCTACGATCTGGGTGCTGTGGCGAAGAAAGCCTAGAATGAAACGCGCCGTACATTCGTAATGTATGCTGAATGTTAGCCATATCAGGAACATGCTTCAATGCATTGTGGTAGGTGCGCTTTTACCATGGCCTACCGCTTCAGCACAGATACCGGATTACTTTGAGGATGCTCAGCTCTGGCGCTATGATCTGAGTAACAGTGATGGTACGTGTGCCTTCTATGAAGAGAATACAATTTATGTTGCGCAGGACACGCTTCTGAACGGGTATCAATTCAAGCGGATCGGCATAAGAGGGAGGTCTTGGCAGAACAGCATATGGGGTGGGCAAGGCCCTTGTTCGTCCGGGGTAACCTATTTCGATAGAACGTTCTGTTTCCTGCGACAATCTGCCGATAGCATTTTCATAGAGCAAGGTGAAATGGTAAATGACGGTCTACTTGTTTCGTACAACTTATATGTTGGTGATACGGTGAACCATAGCGATGGCACTTCGGAAGTAGTTCATCACGTTGATACGCTGCAACTGAACGGTAAACTAAGGCGCGTATTCAGTTTTGATGAACTAGACCAGCACTATCTGATCGAGGGTTTAGTGAATCGTCATTCCGGCCAAACCCAACCCATCTTCTTGGATCTGGTCGGGTTGAATATTGGTCCGCAGCATGTCATCTGTTTTGCAGAGAATGATTCGACCGTTTGGGTAGACCCCTATGTTACAACAACCGAATGTGACTACCTGATCAACCTTGGTGTTGCGGTCAATAGTGCATCCTTCGTGTCGCCGGAACTATTTCCGAATCCGGCAAGTACTGAACTACATGTTGTCGTTAATGGTTCCGGAGGATATTCCACTGTGCTGTATGATCTACTGGGCGCTCAGGTATTGAATAAAAGGAATAGCAGCTTGATCGATATCAAGCATCTATCAAAAGGATCATATGTGGTCGAGATCCGTCAGGATGGCGTGGATCGGCCTTATAGACAACAGGTGATCATTGCGCGCTGATCGAGAGGGCCCAGCGATCAGAACAACAGACCCACTTTGAGGTTCAGGGGCAAGTTGGGGGTAGTATAGCGCCCTCTATCGATCGTGGCTATGGAGGGGACCTCATCAACACCCTGAACAATGGTATGCCCAAGGTTGGTGCGTTCAAAATGTTGAACGGTCTTGAACTTGAGTCCTACACCAACTCCAAGGTCCAGGACCACTTTTCCGAGATTTGCTTGTATGCCGATCTTGGTATTGACCGTGACCATTTGCTTTTCGATCCGGTAACTATCCGAGTAGACTTCATAGTATGTGGAATCATCGGCATACAGATAGCCATCCGGGTATGGGCTGAATTCATCCGTTCTCCGAATGGTGATCTGGTGTTGCACCAGGTCCAGTGAAACGTACGGCCGGAATTTTCTGGACACGATGAAGAAATACTTCTGCTCAAGTGCCAGCCGCACCCCGGTGTACCTATCATGACCGGTTAATTTCAACGGGTCGGCCAACAGCGCTGCAGAGACCTGTGTGGACCAACGGGAATAAACACGTTCATAGCTGATCTCGAATCCTGGATTGAACGGATCCAACACACGGATCGGTGAGAATTTCACCTGGTTCACAAAGGCAGGACCATCCGGCAATGAATGTGCATTGGGCATGGGCGCCGGAACAGAATCAAGAACGTATTGCGCCGCAGCTCGAGGTGCTGAGAACAGCGCCAAGAGCATGACAACACTAATTCTCGAACACACTTTCATTGTTCAGTGCTCCTTGAACACTTCGATCACCTCTTCTTTCTCCACAAGCTCGGTGAACTTTCCATTGTAGCGTGTTGCGCGTACAATGTGGTTATCGATCCAGTGGTAGTTGCCGCCGCGCGGCTTGCCAAAAAGAATGCCGTGGTATTTGAACCCGTGCTTATCCAACCACGCTGTTGTAACCGCTCTGTGTTCTTCCAAGCGTGAAGTAAAGAAGGTGATGATATGGCCTTCGTCATACCATTTATTGCATGTTTCCAACGCTCCCTCGAACAATTCTGCCGTTACCATACGTTCGGGTTCTTCATTCGGGATATCCTCACTGACCGTACCATCGATATCGATCATGAAGTTCTTTTTTCCTTCGGGAAGGGCAGGGCTGGCTTTTTTCCCGTTGATCAATACCTCTTTCAATTCTTTGGTCATCTGGATCTTCAATGCGTGGAATACAAAGGTCGTTCATATCTCGCACGTCACATAAAAATGGCCGCATCGACGTTGATCGACGCGGCCATTTTAAGTATTAAAACATGAACAGTTATGGCAATTGCTGCAATACCGTGTTGGTAGGTACTACACCGCCAATATTCTCCAGGATCAGATCACGGTCATTCGGTGCACCGGTGTATTTCACGACGCCGCTCATATCGGTATCCTCCAAATAATAACCAGCAATGGAATTGGTCGGTACAATTCCGCCGATGATCCCAAGGATCGGGTCGCGGTCATTATTCGAACCAGTGTATTTAAGGACACCGTCCTTAATGGAATTACCGCTCCAAAGCATTGATCTGTTGTCTTTCGTCATCCGGGCGTTCGTACCCCAAGTGAGTGTCGAGGAGCTTCTGAAGTCAACAACCACAGGCGTTGCGGACAATGCCACAGAGTTCAAGGTCATAACACCGAGATGATTCCTATGTCGGATCGATACTTGGTAATTTCCATCCGGAACCTGCAGCTGCACAGCAGATGTGCCATTTTTGTTCACTACATCCCCATCGCGCTGCAACAAGGCGCTTACCGTGGCGATGACGGCATATGGTACTGTAGTGGATCGTACTTCCACCATTACCCAATCCACAATTGCATTATTACCGGTAACAGCCAGTACACCGCTACTGGTCTGTTCCCCGCCACCACCGTTCACGTGGGTGAAACCTAGCGCAGTGTAGGGCTCGGTCAATGGTATCAACGATGCCGAACGAAGGTTGTCATTCATCAACTGTGTAGCGACATTGTACGGGCCAGCCAACCAGATCTTCGGGTTAATGGTCACTGTGTTCGGAGTAACTGCACATGAACCGGTTATCGTAGTAAGCACGTTATTGCCTTGTTCGTTCACAATGTCCGTAATGTTGGCGATACAAATGTTCAGGTCGTTGAGGTTGAGGTACGTGATCCGGCATAGCGGAACATACTCCGTGTTCTTCGCCATTGAGCTATCGATGTATGATAGCCCTATGACTTTGGTTCCACCCAGCGATGTTTCCATGGCAATATCACCGATCAGACTTGGCACAAGGTTCTGAACGCTTTGGATCGTGAGACCGCTCATTTCGAACTCATAGCCCATAACGCGGTTATTGGGGTTGCGGATCATGATATCCACGGTTCTTGCGATCGGGTCCACAGCGCCAAGTTGAAGGTCCACGTTGACGCCGGTATCCGTCCAGCCGCGCGGGAAATCGCACCAAGGGTGGTAATGCAGTACGTGTCCGGTCTGGTCGTGAATGTCCTGCTGATTGTAGCAATTTGCCATCAATGCGGCATCCATGACCGTGATCACATTATCACCGTTCAGGTCGTTACAAGCAGTTGGTGAAATATCATTTCCCAAAATGGCCTGGACATATTCTTGCGCATCAGGCTGGGTCTGGTTGCCATCTGCATTCAGATCACCCATTTTGGCAGTGCCGTTGCATGCACCGGTACAGTCGAATCGTGCATCGCCGTAAGGTTGACCTAGGCAGTCCGTATAAGCAGGACAATCATTGATCAACGTGAAGGACGGTTCGTTCTGCGCATTGCGGGTAAGGTCGATACAGACCTGTGCGAAATTGTTGGAATAATCGAGTTCATGCCGTCCCAAAGCATCGGGTGTACGGAGCCAATTCGTTCGTAGAACAAGTGTGTACTGTCCAGCAGGCACATCAGTAATATCGATCCAATTGCATGTAGTGCCCGAACCATAGATATCGTAACAGCCCTTGCTGATACCCATGTTGCTACAACCGTACTGCCCTGTGAAGCCAGGGTTGCAACCCACATCGATCACACAGAAGCCGTTCTTGAAACCAACTGGGATCGTATTTCCACTCGCGTCGAACAACACATAATCAGCGTAACCCGCGTAATGCGCGTGGCCATGGCAATTGTCGAAACTGAAGGACGAAGGATGCGTTGTAGGATTACCGATGTAGTAATCCGTAGTGCCAATGTTCTCGATACGTGTTGTAAAGCGCAGAACATTCCGCGTACCAAGACCTTTGGTGCAACCTTCCACAGGTGCGCATTGATCGGTGATGTTGACCGTGCTCAAGTAAATACTGCTCGCTAATGCGCTGGTACTCATTATCAGGTCTGGCCCATCTGTACATTCCGGACTTCCGGGAGCAATACAGCACGTACCACAATCCACCGTGGCCAGCGGGTCATAATTGCAGGAACCTGGATCCATGCAACCAATTACAGGACCGTTGTAGATGATCGAAAAAGTGACCTGACCACCACAATCTCCGTCATTATCTCCAACCCGAAGATGATGCACTACGCCAGCAGGCATATTTGCGTTGACGACTGCTTGCAGGCCGCACCCACCTTCATTGTCATCTCCGAATGTCGCACCTTCAATGCCATCGCTCAACACGATCTGATTGCAGGCCATATCATAAAGCCAAAGGCGCGTATCACAGGAATTGCTCACACAGGTTGAGATCGTATAGGACCCGGGTTGTGGAGGTGTGAAGTCATACCAAGCCTCAATGCTGGGTGTGGTTACCGTTGCCAGCGTTACCGGAAAGGTTGTTCCTACAGGAGCTAAGGTCAAGGGGAGCGGTGATGTACATGAAAAACCTGGAGGGCAATTGAATGTAGTCTCTTCAAATGACCCGAATACTCCTCCAGCGAGCACCAACGTCTGATCGGAATAGAGCCAATACCCACCATAACCATAGCTATTGTGGTAGATACCATCGCCTGCGGTATCATTGATCCGGAAGACCAAGCACGCATCGGAAGGCACACAAAGCGTGGTGCCATTGGAAGTGCCACTTGCCAGCGTCAGGTTGGTTGCACCGTCCTTCAATGTCCATGACGTTTCTTGTGGATAGTTGTCCTTTACGATATCGATCCGTATACGACTTTGTCCTGCGGGGCAAGAATAATCGCATGAGTTGTTGTTGATGTTTACACTTGCGTTGTAGTTGTTCGCAGTTGTTTCACTACATCCTACAACCGGAACCAAGCTTCCAACGAACACATCGTCGATAGCAATGTCGCTGGTTTCACCACTTCCGGTCACTGCACGAAAAATCAAACGTGTGTTGATCAAGTTTCCGTAGCTCGAAAGGTTGATCCAACCTTGTTTCCAATAAAGGCCCTGGTCGCCACTGGTACTCCAGACATTTGATACAACGGCACCATTCAGGTTCAGATCAACATGAAGCGAACCCGATTGTGCTCCACGCATGTGGTACCAGAAGGTTACATAGGGAGAGGTGACACCAGAAAGTTGATAGCAAGGAGATGTCAGAAGAGCTGTCTTATTCGGCGTATTTCCACCTCCTGAGGTCTCAACGTACATGTAGGTTCCCGATGTGCTATTGGACGTATGGTCACCGATCGGGCCGGTATTGGCCGTAGGCGTTCCATTTTTATCCACCCACCAATCGAGATCATCCGCGCCGGTATTTATCCAATTATTCTCCAGGGTGCCAGGCGAACCTGCCGTAAAGTTGGTAAATGATTCGTTGGAGGGGAATGAGGTTACGCACTGAGCAAAGAGAGTACTTGCGGCGCAGCACGCGCCGATCAAGGCAGAAGATCTGAACATTGTAGAGCTGGTTTGATCGCTCAAGATACCGCATATTTCCATACCTACGTATGGATCAACTTAAAGACCATTGAAAAGCCTTTCATCCTTCTATCTTCGCCCCTACAGAAACAGTTACTATGGCACACGGACTTTTAAAGGGTAAACGGGGCATCATTTCAGGAGCATTGAATGATCAAAGCATTGCGTGGAAAGTTGCCCAACTGGCACATGCGGAAGGTGCTGAGATCGTACTAACCAATGCGCCTGTGGCAATGCGCATGGGCGAGATCAACCAATTGGCCGGAGAAATTGGTGCATCGATCATTCCTGCGGATGCTACGAATGATACTGATCTTGAGAAGCTCTTCGCCGGAGCGCAGGAGAAACTAGGAGGTCCAATGGACTTTGTGCTACATAGCATTGGTATGAGTCCGAACGTCCGCAAAGGCCGTACATATGACGATCTGAATTACGAGTGGTACAAGCAAACCCTTGACATAAGTGCAATGAGCCTACATCGCATGTTGCAAGCTGCGAATAAAGGGAACGCATTGGCCGATGGGAGCTCCGTTGTTGCCTTGACGTATATAGCAGCTCAGCGGGTATTCCCTGATTATGGCGATATGGCCGATGCCAAAGCCCTATTGGAAAGTATAGCGCGCAGCTGGGGTTACCGATTAGGAAAATCAAAGAAGATCCGGGTGAACACTGTGAGCCAAAGCCCGACCATGACAACTGCAGGATCAGGCATCAAGGGATTCGACGGTTTCTTTGGTTTCGCAGAGGAAATGAGCCCGTTGGGCAACGCACCCGCTGAAGATTGTGCAAATTATTGCATAACACTATTCAGCGACCTGACGAAGTATGTAACGATGCAGAATCTTTACCACGACGGCGGGTTCAGTAGCACCGGCGTTACAGTAGGAGTTATGGAGAAGTTCATGAAGTAATGGCCCGCTCCGAATGCCGGATCCTGTGGTTAACAAAGATGGTCAGGTTCGAAGTATCATGATCCGATCCAGTCATATCTGGTTTGTTAGCGTTCTGTTCCTATTGAGCGGAACTATCTGCGCGCAGGGTGGAAAAGGGTTCTTGAAGGAAGGTGATGCATTCCGCGAACAGAACGAATTGAGCAAGGCAGTTGAGCGCTATAGCCTTGCTATTGATGTTGATCCGCAATACATAAAGGCCTATTTGGCACGGGCTGAAGTATTTCAGCAAATGGGCCGGCCGGCGGATGGAGCGTTGGACCTGCATAAGGCGGCTGACCTGGAACGTGGCGACGCGGATCTTGCGGTACGTGCGGCACAGGCCTATTTGACAGTTGACAGTCCTTTGATCGCGCGCGAATTCCTGGACCGTGCATTGGAAGTGGATAGAAAACACATGGAAGCCGTGCAGACCATGGTACGGGTTTGTTTGGCATTGAATGATGTGGATGCAGCTGCTAACGCTGCTGACAAAGCGTTGGGAATGAAAGCCACTACTGACACGTATTACCTCCACGGCTTGGCGCGCATGGCGGTGCACGATTACGCTACGGCTGAGACCGACTTTGATAAAGTGATCTCGTGGAATCATCTTTATGAACCCGCTTATGTCGCATTGAGCGAAACACAACTGAAATTGTATGATCGATACAGCGGCCTTACGATGCAAATGCGTGCATTGGAAAAAGCGATCGAGAAATGTGGAACCGCGTTGGAGTTGAACCCGCGTAGTACGGATGCGTTATTCACACGCAGCAAAGCATTTGCACTGCAAAAGGATTATGCAAGAGCGATCGATGACATTAGCAGATGCATAGCCTTGGAACGGACCGATAAAGCAGTGTATCATCAGCGTGCAACCTACTATCATGGTTTTGGGCAACATCAGAATGCGGTGAACGACCTGAACAAGATCCTGCTTGATGACCCGAATGATGTTCCGGAGTTGTTGTTGCGCGCTGAATGCAAGGAAGCCAATCTGGATATGAATGGAGCCTTAAAGGACCTGGATGCTGCTGCCAAGGTGATGGATACAGCAGGTACATGGCCTGCGGAACAGCGCACTGATATTGAAACTCGCCGAACGCGGATAGCTGCCGCGATATTTGAAATGGAACGAGAAAGTGATGCTCCGGATATTACGGTGATCGAACCCTACAGAAAGGGAGACATTGCCCAGGTAAGCGCGGCCTTGGACCATGTGAAGGTGAGCGGGCACGTGCGAGATAGAAGCCTATTGAAAAGCATAACCGTCAATGGTCTGATGGCAGATTTCACGAAGGATGACAAGGATCCTGAATTCGTGATCAGTGTGCCGTTATCCAACGATGAAAAGACCATTACCGTTCAAGCAGTTGATGTTTACGACAACTTGAAGACCGAGGATATCACAGTGGAGCGTTCAGAAGGCATCGCACCTAGCATCGTGCTCACATCGCCTGCAACCAGTGGTGATCGTACCATCATGCTTGAAGCCGGTAAGAATGAGTTGTTCATCGAAGGTACTGTGACCGATGCCAGTTTGATCCGTTTGGTGGCTGTGAATGGTGTGAATGCCAGTTACGCCCCTGATCAATTGGATCCTGAATTCAGTATAAAGGTTGAACTGGATGCGAAAGAGCGTTTTACAGTGCGCGCGGAAGACCAGTATGGTAATGCAGCGGAAGCTAACTATACGATCGTTCGGAAAGCCGCACCTGTGGTAATTGCGAAGCCACCAAAGCCTGATCCCAATACAACGGCAAGAACCGGCAGCACAGGGGTTACTTGGATCATTGCGATCGAGAATACGAATTATAAGGACTTTCCTGCGCTGCAAGGAACGGCATCTGATATTGCCAAGATGAATAAGGCGTTTGCGAACTATTCAGCTCAAAAGACCATTACCAAGAAGAACCTGAGCAAAGAACAATTGGAGCGCTTCTTCAACATTGAATTGCGTGACCTGGTCCGAGTTAACAAGGTGAATACCGTGCTGGTCTGGTATAGCGGTCACGGACGAACCGTAGGCGGCAAGGCCTACTGGGTACCCGTAGATGCGAAAAATGATGATATTTATTCCTACTTCAACTACGGATCATTGAAGAGATTGATGCAGAATTACAGTGAGACCGTGACCAATACGCTCGTCGTAAGTGATGCAGCTGGATCGGATCCGTCCTTCTACGAATTGACCAGATGAGCAAGCAGACGGCAGGAAGCGTATTTTGCCAGTCTCTTCACCTAATGATCATACGATATTCCCTTCTTGTTTCATTTCTCCTACTGGCCTTTAGTGGCAAAGCACAGCGCTACTTTTTTGAGAATGTTGGCGTGCAACAAGGGCTGCCAGCGTCCAAGGTATATGCAATCGTAGAGGACAGAGCCGGAAAGATCTGGATCGGTGATGAAGCTGGTATCTCCAGATACAATGGAAACTCGGTTACGAGTTTTGGCACCACTGAAGGTGTATCACAGAATGGGGTTCGCGCATTGTACATGGATACGCAAGGCAGGATCTGGGCAGGTCACTTAGGAGGTGGACTAACCGTTGTTCAAGGGAATACGTTTCATAAGATCGCACTATCCGGAACTGATATCGAGAGCGATATAACCGGAATCACAGAGGATGCATCGGGCGCTATCTGGGTGTGTACGTTCGGCCAAGGGGCGTTCCGGTTCCCTAAAACTTCTGATCTGAGCGGAATAGAAGCCGAAACATTCAGTGCCAATGATGGAATACCGAACAAACTCACGTCCATTTTACGCTTGAAGAATGGCACGATCTGTTTTACGGATGCATCAGGAAGTATTAGTAGCTATAACTCCGGTAAGAAGAAGTTCGAGCCATTCCCGGTCAAGGGGTTGCCCAATGGTCAACGTGTCACCACGATCTTTGAGGACAGCCAAGAAAGCTTATGGATCGGAACCAATTTTGGTGGTGTATTCCAATACGATCCACAGAATAATACGACCATGACCTACGACATTGCGAACGGGTTGCCGAGCAATTTCGTTTTCAGCATCGCTGAGGGGGAGAAAGGGAATATTTGGATCGGGACCTGGGATGGCGGCATCGCCAGGATCGAGGAAAGTGGTGTGCGAATTTTCAACCCCAATAACGGGCTGCATGGAAATGCGATCCGCTGTATGGTACGCGATCATGAGGGAAATATGCTTATCGGTACCAACGAGAACGGCTTGGATATATTCAAAGGTGAACGGTTCATTAGTTTCAATGAAGCTGATGGATTGATCGAGCCGCAGGTGTGGGCGATAATGGAGGACGACCAGGGTAGGCTATGGTTGGGAACCAACGGGGGTATCAGTATTCTGGATCCCACCGGAAAAAGCACTGCGCGAGTGAAGAATTTAACGATGCAACAAGGAGATCTCACTAGCAATGAAGTTCGTGATCTGGTACAGGATAGGAGGGGCAATGTGTGGATCGGAACGGAGAACGGAGGTCTCTTCGAATTTGATCCGCGCACGTTCAAGTTCCGCTATGACCTGGAGATCAGTGGAAACATTCCAGGGAACCAAGTAACCGCATTGGCGTTGGGTGAAGGAAATGAACTTTGGGTCGGTACCGTTAATGGGTTGATCCGTTATACGCCCGGCACCATACCCATAACCATCAATACGAATGATGGTCTAGCAGGAGGACAAGTGACCAGTATCTATAGAGATCCACAAGGAATATTTTGGGTTGGTAGTGTATTGAAGGGCATCACCCGGATCGAGAATGGAACGGCAAAAGCGGTGGTTATTGATCGCTCGTTCACGGCAACGTGTTTCATTCAGGATAAAGAAGGCCGTTTGTGGGTCGGCACAGAAGGGCAGGGCGTTCTTGTATTGAAGGACGGCGTGTTGAAAGCCGAATACACAACTGAGCGCGGACTGCTTTCGAATTCCATACGTTCCTTGAACATCGACAATGAAGGACACGTTTGGATCGGGAGCAATCGTGGACTTAACAAATGGCGTCCGAAAGCGGATGGCTTCATTTCTTACACGGAACGAGCGGGTTTCACCGGCATCGAGGCCAAACCCAATTCCACCTACTTAGCACGTGATGGATCGTTATGGTTCGGAACCGCAAATGGCGCAACCAAGGTCGCATCGGTAAAAGCACTTGACAAATTGCCTCCGCCGATTACCACTATTGATGGGCTTCAGGTCAATTTGGAGAAACACGCCTTGGAAGAAGATCCAAGTTTGGATCACACACAACGCAGTATACGGTTTGATTACAGCAGTGTATCGCTCACTGATCCAGCTGCGGTCATGTATCAGTACAGGTTAGATGGACTCGAAGACGATTGGCAGCCACCTACGTCGGAAACCTCCATTCACTATCCGGCATTACCGCCGGGTTCGTATACGTTCCAGGTAAAGGCAATGAATCGTTCCGGTACGTGGAGCGATCCACCGGCAGAATATCCATTCACCATTTTACCTCCATGGTATAAGTCATGGTGGTTCTATTCGTTGGTCGCGTTGGTGCTGGCGATCGGATTGTTCAGTTATATCAAAGTGCGGGAACGCCAACTGAAACAGCGCAATGCAATTCTTGAGCAAAGGGTCACGGAGCGCACTGCGGAAGTTGTCGCTCAGAGCAAGGAGATCGATGGACAGAAAGTTCGGATCGAGGAATTGCTGCTCAATATTCTTCCCAAGGAGATCAGTGAGGAACTGAAGGAAAAGGGAAAGGCTACCGCTCGTCGTCATGAACACGTATCCGTCATGTTCACGGATATGAAAGGGTTTACGAAAGCTGCGGAGAATATGACACCGGAGCAATTGGTGAACGAGCTGGACGAGTGCTTTATCCAGTTCGATGCGATCGTTGGGCGTTACGGGATAGAGAAGATAAAGACCATTGGAGATAGCTACATGTGTGCGTGTGGGGTACCCGTTGCGGACGAGCACCACGCTTGGAAGAGCGCACTTGCCGCGTTGGAGGTGCGCACACTAATGGCCAAATGGAGAACCGAACGTGAATCAAAAGGCCTTGTCCCGTGGTTGCTCAGGATCGGGATCCACAGTGGCCCTCTTGTTGCTGGGGTCGTTGGTAAGAGAAAATTCGCATACGATATCTGGGGCGACACGGTGAACACTGCAAGTCGCATGGAAAGTAGCGGTGAGATCGGCGAGGTGAACATCAGTGAAACGACCTATCACTTGATAAAGGATCGCTTTGAATGTGACCATCGTGGTGCTATTGAAGCCAAGAACAAAGGCAAGATCGACATGTATTTCGTGCGTCGAATAAAACCGGAGTACAGCGTCAATGGTTCCGGAAGCGAACCGAATGATCGATTTCTTGAAGAAATGGGACTGCTGGTCGAGGCCTGATCAACAGAAGAACTGGATCAGCCCTTAGCGCTTAACAGCACCCGCAGCTCAGCGATCATCATAGCGGTAGCTCCCCAAACGGCATGTCCTTGTAATTCGAAATAAGGTACCTGTACGTTACCACCCATGATCTGGATGAACTGCTCTCTATGCTTGATGATATCGGGTAGCAGAATATGATCCAATGGACATTCGATCAGCGAGGCCACCTCACGCGGATCTGGCAACAACGGTCCAATTTCCTGCGTGAAACCAACGAAAGGCGTCACCATTAGCCTGCTGGGCGGAATATAAACAGGCGTCAGTTGGCCCAGTATTTCAATCGTCGCTCCGGCTCCCGTTTCTTCATGGAACTCGCGCAGCGCAGTGGCTTGTAACGAATCGTCCCTTTCCTCCATCTTCCCACCGGGGAAGGAGATCTGTCCGCTATGCACACCTTCATATTTCGGGCGCTCCATCAGCATGATGTGCGGAACATTGTAACGCGGATAGATCAATGCGAGGACTGCACTTTCTCGTGGTGGTGGATCCAACAGCCGAGCCTTCTCAATATCCAAACGTTTGTATCCGGATAATTCCAAGAATTCATCATGTCCGGGAAGGTCATTGGTCAGACCGGATCGTAAACGAGCGTAGATCTCGTCCATCATTAAGACCCCAATTCGCGCAAAAGGTCAGCGGCCTGCTGTTGGTAAGTGTGGTTACGCTCTGCGATCTTCTTGGCACCGATCCTCGCGCGATCCAACTGATCGCTGCAAACCCAACAGACCACGGTATACCATTCTGCTTCATCTCTGTATTGACCGAGATTGCCGTTCTCAACGTGATCCAAAGCAAGTTCCGCATCGTAGGGCTTGTTCAATGCCAAATAGCTACATGCCAAGTACAATTGCGCCGATCGATCATTGTTGCTTTTTCTCACGAACGCTTTCAGACTCTCAACGGCACCAGTGTAGTCCTTTGAGTTGTATGCTGCCATTCCTTCAAAGAATAGAGCATTATACCGGTTGGGGATACGGTTCGGATTCAGATCCGGATAGGGTGTGAATATGCGCTGGCAAAGGTCACCTTCCACTGTTGGTGTCGCACAACTCCAAAAACCTAGGAACAATGTGGTGAGAAATAAAAAGGGGATCGATCTCTTCATGCTTGGCAAAAATACCCCGTGGATCCAATCAGGTGCTACCTTATTTCGATCCGGATGCGCCATTGCTCATAATGACCGGTCCACCAACCCCGATAACATGATCAGCAGGAAGAAATCCCCAGTAGCGGGAATCCGAGCTATTGTGCCTTGCATCTCCTAGAACGAAGTAGTGATCACGTTCAACAACATAGGTGGTCAATGGCTTGCCGTCCAATAATAATGTGCTACCATCAGTGGATAATTCATGCCCTTCGTATTTGCTGATCAGGCGGTCATAGAGCGGTAAATTGTCAATAGTGATGCTGATCGTATCGCCCTTCCCCGGGATCTTTAGCGGGCCGTACTCATCGGAATTCCAACTGAAGCGAGGATTGAACGGGAAAATGTGACGCGGAGATCCGCTGGCATTGCTCATTGGTTCAACATTAACCACATCCGGGTGTTCCAGAACTTCCTTAGCCAATACAGTGTTCAACGGGACCTCAATGAACATCCGACCGTGTTGCACCGATCCCTGCTCGAGGCCCAAGTAATCCAACAAGGCATCAGGCGAACGCCCTTCTTTCAAGCGTACCAGGTAACTGAATGTTCCTGTGGATGGAAATTCTTCCTCTGTTCCGTTAATGGATGATCGACCTTTTCGGATCATGACAATATCCCCCGGAATTCCGACGACACGCTTCACAAGTAGCGGCCTGTTGCTCTTGGTCAGGTCATCGCGTAAAGGATCACGAAACACAACTATGTCGTTCCGCTCAATACCAGTCCATAAAGGCCAGCGCCATACCATGAGCAGATCACCCGGTTTCAACGTAGCGAACATGCTTGTGCTTTGTACAGTAACCCATCGCAGCACGAAAAAGTGAATTAGGACGAGTGCTATGAACGCGTGGAATAGTGCACGCAACCAAGGGTTCAAGGCTAACCAGCGCTTGTAGAATGAACGCGTTATTGGAGTTTGATTATCGATGATCGGAGTTTGCCATCAACGGAATTCGGGGCCTGATCGACCCAGGATCAAAACTATGACAACGAACGACCTACTTCACCAGCGTGAACAGGCGTTTCCAACGGATACCCGTGTACGGATCCTTTGTGAACCAGACCAGTACCGCCTTACCAACAACATGGTCATGCGGTACATAGCCCCAGAAACGGGCATCTTGTGAGCGGTGGCGGTTATCGCCCATGAGCCAGAAATAATCCTGCTTGAAGGTGTAGCTGGTCGCAGGTGAACCATTGATGTAGATCGTGCCATTCTTCACTTCCAGGTCATTGCCCTCATACAGGTCAATGATCCGCTTGTATAACGGAAGCACCTTCAGGTCCAATTGCACCGTAGCTCCTTCTTCAGGAATATAGATCGGACCGAAATTATCCTCGCTCCAGTCGTATTGCGGATCATTCGGGAAGTAGGGTAGGACATGTCCGGAGCCGGTATAGCCTTTCGGATGGTTCTGTCGGGTCAGTGGTCCGAAGAATGCGTTTCCATCCAGTAACGGCAGCTGATCCTTTGTGAGTGCGATATTGATCACACCCCGGGTCGGTGTGCCTGATAGATCGCCCATGGAAATGTCGTATTGCTCCTTCAACATTTTTTCACCACGATCATTGATGTTCGCTTTCAATTCAGCATCATAACCGAACTGCGCTTGGTCGTAGAAACTCTCTTTTACACCGTTGATGTAAACGTAACCATCCCTGACTTCCAGCGAATCGCCTGCAATACCTACACAGCGTTTGATATAGTTCTCGCGCTTATCGATCGGCCTTACAAGAATGTCGCCCATGGGCGTTTGCACCTGTCGATCGCCGACCATATTGGGCAATCGGAAATTCGGGTTGTGTATTTTCTCCCGGCCATTATCTCGCACAAGCTGGTAGTAGCTCTGGTTCTGAAAATTTGCAACGACCGTATCTCCCTCCGGGAAGTTGAATACCAACGCATCACCGCGCTGCGGAGAGCCGAAACCCGGTAACCTCCGATATGGTTGAGTGAACCAATTCACGAAAGAGGGCGTGCTTGCCGTTAGTGGCATGGTATGATGGGTGAACGGGAACGTCATTGGTGTGATCGGCATCCGCGGACCATAACTCAATTTACTCACGAACAAATAATCGCCTACCAACAGGCTTTTCTCCATGGAAGGGGTCGGAATGGTGAACGCTTCGAAGGTGTAGGTGCGGAACACGGTGGCAACGATCACGGCGAACAGAATGGCATCGCCCCATTGGCCCAGCATTCCTCGTTTACGATCCGCTACAGGGATAGGACCTAAATATTTCTTATCACTGAAAACCAACTGCGGGATCTTCACCCAGGGCAAGAAGGTCATGATGACGTGATCCTTGAAATCGCGTTCACCGAGAACAATGGAAATGTTCACGTTCATGATGATGAACATCAGCAAATTCACTCCTGGTACAATGAACAGGAAGACCCACCACCACGGCTTGCCGCAGATCTGGAGCCATACAATAATGTTGTAAACCGGCACGAATGCTGCCCAGGCAGGCTTACCCGCTTTCTGGAACAATTTCCAAAGACAGGCCAATACAACTGCGAAATAGGAGAAGAGAAAAATGTAGGGGATCATAGCTGATGGCGAGTGGTCGAATAGCCCATTAAGGAATAGAGGATCGATCCTTTATGTAAATGGTTCAGGTCACGAATATCCGGAGTTTCAAATGGATAGCGTTGCAAATAACGGACAGCGAACGCAAGTCAGGCTTGATCGAGCACGTCATCCATGTTAAAAAAGCCTTGTTTTCCTACAAGCCATTCAGCCGCTATGACCGCACCCATAGCAAAACCACTACGATCAAAAGCTTCATGCGAGATCACGATCCGGTCGTTCCCACTGGTCCAACTCACAGCATGTTTGCCGGTTACTTCACCTTTACGTTCACTATGAATGGGCACTGGTTTGGCTTTTTGGACATTGGGATCTGGTTTATGATCTTCGGCATTGTTAGAGGGCGCGAGATCTCGCGCCCCTACAATGCCTTCTTTTAATTCAAACCCGGAATAGGCCTTCGTTTTCAGGTCGATGTCCCGCGCCAATGTGATCGCCGTTCCGCTAGGAGCATCCAATTTGTGGATGTGGTGGATCTCGTCGATATGGGTAGCATATTCCGGCCTGTTGTCCATCAACCCGGCCAACATGCGATTGACCCGAAAGAAAAGATTCACGCCGATGCTGAAGTTACTCGCCCAAAGCAGCGAACCCTTCTTATCTCCGACATGCTTACGAACAGTATTCATTTGATCATACCAACCCGTGGTGCCTACCACAACAGGCACACCGTGTTCAAGGCATAGATCCATGTTGGCCAATGTCTTGTCCGGTGTACTGAACTCAATGGCAACATCAGCACCAGTGGGCGCAGTACCCGCATTAGCGCCGGTGACGCGCAGCACAACTTCATGACCGCGTCCAACCGCAACCTCTTCTATGGCTTTACCCATTTTGCCATAACCGTAAAGGGCGATCTTCATTGGAGTTTCCAGTGTGAAATTCGTGTGATCGCCGAAGGTAGTGGGAACTCCGGTTTCATAGTTCAATCCTCGATACGTACAACCTTGTCGAACCCTATGGCGCGATCATCCAAGGACCAAAGACGAATAAAATAGGTGCCTACCGTGAGGTCAGAAAGATCGGCATTATTCCCAATGCCTTCGAGGCGCTTTTTTCCAATGGCATCAAACACCTCGTAGCGAAGAATCGCCTCACCGAAATGTACAGAATTGGACGTAGGATTCGGAAAAAGAACGAAGTCATTTTTCATATGGTTGGCAGTAATTCCGGTGATCGACGCACAAATACCTTCTCCATATACGGGAGTACCGTTCTCCTTGACACATTCCAACGATAGGAAGTGCGATAATCCGAATTGTACGTCCAGAGGGTGAAATGGACCTGAAGACCCTCCTATTCCCTCAATTATTGATCGTGTTCCAACGAAGTCTTCCAACGAATCAACAACGAATCGCTTTCGGTAACTACCATTAATATCGACCGAATCGATCAAGATCACGTTAGCCCATCCAGGGTAGTCTGAAACGGGTGCATTAGGAAAGCTACTTGGATAAGGTATTGAATCGCCAACTTCTACGTTGAAGTCATAGATCAAATATTCTTCAATCGGTTCGATAAGTACATAGACGCGTTTATCCTGTTCTCGAACAAAATGTGCAATACCGTTCGCATACGATGAGTTATTACAGTTCATGGATAAAATGGAAGATTGAGAATAGCGCTCCTGCCGCCTGATCACTTGATACGATTGACCATTGAGGATCGTATCACCACCAATAAAGTAAGTATCGGTATAGATGTCTTCGCACTGAGCGTCCACGGTGCCTCGAAACATGGTTGTCCATTGCCGGCTTGGTTCCCCAAAGAGCGGAACGAATGCCTGAGCGAAGCCATCTGTTACATACAAAATGATCGCAAGTGAAAGAAGCACAGCACTACGCATGACCAGAAGTTTAGTACAAGGTAAGCAACTACCGGAACGCAAACCCCACACTAACCCCCACAGCACCTTGAGACAAAGCGGGTAGGGAAGGACCTAGTTCCATGCTCAGGTCCGGGCTTACATCGAAACGCACGAAATGCGCATCAACGCTGGCATCGATGATGTTCAATGCATAAACAGCCCCAATTGCGATATAGCTCAGATCACGCCAACGGCGATAGGTATCCACTACGTTCAGGACCTGGCCAGCGCTCACGGAGCCATTGAATTCATCAATGGTCGTCGGGTCATTGTCCACAATAGCGATGTATGCATCCTTGTACCGACGATATTGCTTGGTGTTCTCCGCAATGAAATACGCACTCACACCCAGACCGGCCCAGACGATGGGTGCTTTCCAGTACTTGCGGTTGTATATCTGGCCGGCCCCAGGAACTAAAGCACTTAAGATCGAGGCTTTTTTGGGTGAATGTCGTTCTTGCCACGTAAGCGAATCTTTCGGCATGCTCGTTATCTCGGCAACGACCTTTTCATCGGCGAAGGGTTCTACCGTTCTCAACTGCGTATCCGCACTGTCCGCGATCAGTTCCACGCCAACGCTATCGACCTGCGCAAAAATCGGGGTCGCGAAGACCACCAATGCAATAAGAGCGAATATGATCAGACGAAACACGGCACAAAGATCGGACTAATGGAACGAAAGCCGATCAGTGGAAATTGCGATCAACCTTGCACGACACGGAGGATCCTGCGGAGTTCGTCGTCGTTCTTGAATGTGATCTCGATCTTGCCCTTACCCTCGTTGTTCTGTTTCACCACAACACGGCTACCGATAAGGTCTGCCAGCTGTTTGCTCAATTCCTTGTTCGGTCGAGCAGCGGTACCGGAACCTTTCTTCGCTCCGGAATTGCGTGCAAGCTCTTCGACCTGTCGTACGCTAAGCTGACTTTCGATGATCCGATTGAACAGGTCCACTTGTTTCACCGGATCATGGATCGCGATGAGTGCGCGCGCATGGCCCATACCAATGCTGCGTTGGCGCAGACCCAGCTGAACCTCTGGCGGAAGCTTTAACAACCGGAGATAGTTGGTTACTGTTGCCCGGTCCTTACCAACCTTTTCGCTCAATTGTTCATGCGTAAGGTTCACTTCATCCACCAACCGCTGGAAACTAATGGCAACCTCAATGGCATCCAGTTCTTCACGCTGGATATTCTCCACCAACGCCATCTCCAACATGGCTTCGTCATTGGCCACACGAATATATGCTGGCACTTCGATCAGACCGGCCAATTGCGAGGCGCGGAAACGACGCTCGCCACTGATCAACTGATATCGATCATACCCGAGTTTACGAAGCGTAACAGGCTGTATTACGCCCAATTCGCGAATGCTCTGGGCAAGTTCGGAAAGCGCTTCATCACTGAAATGCGTACGCGGTTGGAACGGATTCGGTTCAATATGCTCGATCAGGATCGATCCGATCGGGCCAGCACTGCGCGGTGCAGCACCAACATTGGAAATAGGAGAACTTGCAATATCCGTGGAGGGATCCTCCAAAAGCGCACTTAATCCGCGGCCGAGACTTTTCTTTTTCATGATCCCACTTCTTCCTCAACTGCTAACGTCCGCTCCTCATTCGGTATCCGGGTAAGGCTGTTCTTCTGAAGAACCTCACGTGCCAAATTCAAATAATTCACGGCACCCTTACTGCTTGCATCATGCATAATGATCGTTTGGCCATGGCTTGGAGCCTCACCCAGCGCAACATTGCGGTGGATCACCGTATCGAACACCAACTGCTGGAAATGGGTTTTCACTTCGTCAACAACTTGGTTCGCCAGACGTAGGCGGCTATCGTACATCGTAAGCAACATGCCTTCGATCACCAATTCCGGATTCAAGCGCTGTTGTACGATCTTGATGGTGTTCAACAATTTGCCAAGACCTTCCAATGCAAAATACTCGCACTGTACGGGAACGATCACGCTGTCGCTCGCCGTTAGACTGTTCACCGTTACCAAGCCGAGGGATGGGGAGCAATCGATGATGATGAAATCGTAAAGCTCCCGTAAAGGTTCCAGAACGGCTTTCAACTGTTGTTCACGGTCGCGCATATCGATCATCTCGATCTCAGCACCGACCAGATCAATGTGTCCGGGCAGTATATCCAAATTCGGGTTATCCGTATTCAGGATCACATCCGTCGCTGGAATGTTGTTCACAATGCATTCATAGATGCTTGCTTTCACAGTGCGCGGATCATATCCAACACCGCTGGTAGCGTTCGCTTGCGGGTCTGCATCCACCAACAGCGTTCTGCGTTCCAGCACACCCAAACAGGCAGCCATGTTGATCGCAGTCGTGGTTTTCCCAACGCCGCCTTTCTGATTTACGATTGATATGATCTTCGCCATGTGTGAGCTTTTTCTTTGATGATTAAACGTTGGCCCAACGCTTAAGAACGGCGCAAGATTACCGCCCATCGTCCGTACTTCGTAATCCACATGCCGTGTACTTTTGAACATTCTGACGGTGAACTGGAAATTCGCCGTTCACTAACTCCCTGATGTGCTAAGCAGGTACTATCGTCGCATTGACGAAAATGGGCTGTTGAAAGATCTTTCGGGGATGCATGGCGGATCGGACCACGAAGACACGGGACATGACTTCAAGTGTCGATGGTGTGCGATTTTCGTAAGGATCGTGGGAACAAAAAGGAGGTTCATCTCTACGAGCGGAACGTTCCATGAATAGCAGAATTCCTAAGTTCCGCTTAATCCTCCGGTTTCGAGGTCGGTATATCTGACTTCGGTCGTATGCGATGCAACGGAACTTTCTTTTGTTCTCCAAGGATCAAAGGAACATATTCCACTACGGTATCTGTTTGGTCCAGACCGAAGGCACTCTGATCGGAAAGCGTGAACCGTTTCAGGAAGAAGTAAGCATCCAAGAGGAGTTCATCCTTTACGGCGAGTTCATTCTCTACGGAGAGAAAACGTTCCATAAGTACATATCGGATGTCAGCAGCGAAGTCGTGCTTCTTCATGGATTCATACTTGCTGCGGAAGTCGATCTCATTGTTCTCCACCATTTCCTGGATCACTCGTTTGAACAGGAAATTCATGCGAGGTTGAATTCGGAAACCAAGATCGAAGTCCACACGGATCACCTTATCATGCGCGAGCTCTGTTACGCGGTAATTCATGGTGAACGGTTCATCGGTCCAGTTCACATGCAGGAACCAGTAAATATCCGCACGTTTTGGTCTTCGGCGAAGGATGGAATCGAGGATCTTGCGCTCTACGTTGCGAGGACTGTTGGCCTTGGTAAGAAAGACCAAGTGTGTTGCGAATTTCGGTATTTCCTTATCGCGACTAAGGTCATTGATGGCCGGGAAATAGTCGTACAAATAGCGGAAATCCAAATAACGGTTCGTGATCCGGCGTGCACGATACCACATTATCATCATCAACAACAAGCCAACAACAACCAATAGGAACGACCATCGCCCTTGGAGTTTCACACTATTCGAGATAAAGAACGCCAGTTCCAAAGCAGCAAAGATCGAGAGTGTGCCTACCACGGAGAACAATGTCCACTTACGTACGAATCGAAGCCATAGGAACATCAAACTGGTTGTCATTCCCATAGCCACAATAATGAACAAGCCATAGATGGCTTCCATCTGTTCACTTTCGCGGAATGCGAGCATGATGCCGACGCAACCTGCCCAAAGGATCAGGTTCACACTGGGTATGTAGATCTGTCCGCGCACATCACTTGGGAATTTTATGCGAACACGCGGCCAGAAATTCATGGTAATGGCTTCACTGATCAAGGTGAAGGACCCAGTGATCACTGCTTGGCTGGCAATGATCGTGGCAAGCGCAGAAATAATGATACCGGTCAAGAGGAACCATCCGGGCATCACGCCATAGAAAGGGTTCTTCCCATCCAGAACATCCGATCCGCTGTGCAGGATCCATGCACCTTGGCCCATATAATTAAGGACCAGAGCAGTCTTTACGAAGATCCAGCTCATTCTCACGTTGCTCAGACCCACGTGGCCCAGGTCATTGTACAACGCTTCCGCACCAGTTGTGCACAACACTACAGCTCCTAAAAGCCAAAAACCTTGCGGGTAATTCACCAAGAGATCATAGGCGTATTTAGGGTTGATGCATTTCAATACTTCAGGATACTGGCCCACTTGGATCGCCCCAAGAATAAAGAGCATACCGAACCAGACCAACATCATTGGTCCGAAGACCGTACCCACCACTTTGGTACCGAATCGTTGTATGAGGAACAATGCCGAAATGATAGCGATCACGATCGTAACAGTAAGATCACCTCCGGGAACGATCACGTTTTCCAGACCCGGTACACCGCCTAAACCTTCTATCGCCGAGCTAACGGAAATGGGTGGTGTGATAATACCGTCAGCCAAAAGGCAGGCGGCTCCGATGGTCGCAGGAATGTAGACCGTTCGCGCATAGCGGCGAACGAGCGCATACAGTGAGAAAATGCCGCCCTCACCGTGGTTATCCGCACGTAGTGTAAGGATGATGTACTTGAGGGTCGTTTGGATCGTCAATGCCCAGAACACACACGATACACCACCTAGCACCAATTGTTCGGTTATGGGTCGGTCGCCGACAATGGCCTTCATAACATACAAGGGCGATGTACCTATGTCACCATAAATGATACCCAATGTGACCAACATCCCGGCCGCACTGAGCTTCTTGCTCATATCATGCCCCATTGAACGTGGATGTTGTTGTAGCAGAGATCCGTATCACGCTACGACCAAGCGGATAGGGTGTATTTGCGGACCGATCTGTATAGAAGAATTCCACGGGAAGGTTCCGCTCAAAGCGCAACGGGAGGCGAAATTAGTTTGAATGTATAGAACCGGATCAGATAAATGATCGACGCCGTTATGGCATCATTCCTCCGACTTTCCATCCAGGTCCTCGAACTGTACGTCCGTGAACGGGTTCTTGGGCGCATTCTCGTCTATCGGTCCTTCACCACTGGATAGACCAATATCCTCTTCAACATGCTTATTGTGCCGCTCTCTGCGCGGTCCATGCAACCGATCGATCTCGTCAAGTGCATCATGCATGCCATCAACGAATTTGTCGAAGTCCTCCTTATAGAGAAATATCTTGTGTTTGTCATAGGTGGCCGAACCATCTTCGTTCGTATGCTTCTTGCTCTCCGTAATGGTGAGAAAAAGGTCACCACCACGAGTGCTTTTCACATCAAAGAAATAGGTTCGTTTTCCTGCTCTTACAGCTTTGGAATACACATCCTCACGATCGTCCGACATAGTTGTATCTTGGCTTTAGGCTGGTAGCGTCGAATACCAAATATAGAATTGCTGGCCGAAAGCGCAAGTTTTGAGCTTGTGCAACGCATCATTCAACCTCACGTGCTTCCTCCAACAATTGCTCCTCGTACAACTCAGCGTACAGCCCGTTCTGCTTCAACAACTCATCGTGTGTACCTCTTTCGGCAACACGACCGGACTCCAATACGAGGATCTGATCAGCAGCTTTCACAGCACTGATCCTATGACTGATGATCACCGTTGTACGTCCTTTCATGATCGTGCGGAGCGCATTCAGGATCGCTTCCTCGGTTTCCGTATCAACTGCACTCAGTGCGTCATCAAATATCAGGATACGAGGATTTCCAATGATCGCTCTGGCGATGCTCAAACGTTGCTTCTGACCACCGCTCAAGGTGATACCGCGTTCACCAAGCAAAGTGTCATAGCCTTTTGGAAAATCGATGATATTGTGATGCACATTGGCATCTTTCGCAGCCTGTTCAATTCGTTCTTGAAGCTTGGCCTTTTCAGCAGAACCATTTACGCTGTCCAAACTGAAGGCAATGTTGTTCCGAATGGTATCACTGAAAAGGAAAACATCCTGCGGAACGAACCCAAGTTGGTTACGAAGCCGCTCCAATTTGATCCGTTTGATCGGGACATTATCGATCAGGATCTCGCCAGAGGATGGATCATAGGACCTGCCGATCAGATCAGCGAGCGTGCTTTTGCCACTACCTGTATGACCAACAATTGCCAGTGAACCGCCTACGGGTATATGAAAGGAAACGCTATCCAACGCCCTGATGTTGGTAATAGGATAAGTGAATGAGACATTCTTGAACGTTATCGCTCCTTTCAGATCATGAAGTTCATCGGATCCGTCCAGAATTGCTGGTTCGGTATCCAGGAACTCATTGATCCGTTCCATACTCGCGCTGGCTTGTTGGACCAAGGATGTGACCCAGCCTACGGAAGCAAATGGCCACGTTAGCATATTCACATAGATCACGAATTCGGCGATATTCCCGATGCTAACGGAACCATCGCCACCGATCACCTTCATTCCGCCAACGTAGATCGTAAGTACGGTGCTAAGGCCGATCAAGAAGAGTATGGCCGGCATGAACAGTGCTTCTATCCTGGCCTGCTCCAAACTACGCTTGCGATAGTCGGCTGCGGCTTCGGCGAACCGATCAGTTGCCATTGGTTCTTTGCTGTATGCTTTCAGCACCCGTATACCACTGAAGCTTTCCTGTGCCAATGTGCTCAACCTGCTCTGTTGTTTCTGCACGGCCATGCTTCGCTTATTTATGATATCGCTGACGTAATAGATCACGATGGACATGATCGGCAACGGAGCTAAGGTCCAAAGCGTCATTTCCACATTCACCGAAAGCATCCGCCCCACGCACAAAGCAAATAGCACGATCAGCCCCGCGGTGTACATCACGGCTGGCCCTAGGTACATCCGAACTTTACCAACATCCTCACTGATGCGGTTCATTAGGTCACCGGTACTGTTCCGCTTGTAAAAAGCACGGTCCAAGTGTTGATAATGCGTGTAAATGGTGTTCTTCAGATCATATTCGATCAATCGGCTAACTACGATGATCATCTGACGCATCAGAAAAAGAAACACGCCCCTTATCAGCGCAAAGGCCAGATAGAGTAATGCCAATAAGCCTGCAGCCCAAACGATAGTCAACTTGATCGTATCGTTGTCGCTGAGCTGCTGTAAACGACCTTCCAGGTCAACACCGGTCCAACCGACCCAAAGCTGTAAAGTGGCAGGAACATCCAAATGACGCTCAGGAACCGGTAGGTCCATTTGCTTCACGGCTGTTGCGAT
Organism: Flavobacteriales bacterium; assembly: GCA_017987115.1. Lineage (GTDB taxonomy): Bacteria > Bacteroidota > Bacteroidia > Flavobacteriales_F > PHOS-HE28 > PHOS-HE28. The sequence goes on from JAGNUG010000011.1 coordinate 37,818, forward strand.
CAGATCCACGGCTTCCCGCACAACTTGTGGTGAGTAGACCGCGAACCAATTACTGAGCACTACGAACACCAAGCCCAACAGCATATGCCATCGGTATTTAGCGAAGTAAGGGTTCAGCTTAAGGAGCGGTCGCATTTGGCGGTTAGAACTTACTAGATTTGCCCCGCTTATTTGCGGCGTCATTAATGGACGGGCCAAAGGTAGGCAGCGTGAGCAAGGTGGATCTGAACGTGGAGCTTTGAATTGATGGATTTCTGTTGAGATCATTATTCATTGAACCTAACTTGAGGTACATCGATCGATAAACTGGAACCAACAACTCATAACCGAGCGCCACATGTCCTTGGTAACACACAATATCCCAGCAACGCAAGACGACCTTGTACTCGGTCGCATGGAAAGGCACGACCACGAGGAGGTCCTGTTCTGTTATGACCGCCCGACCGGATTACGAGCAATGATCGCCATTCACGACACCACATTGGGCCCAGCTCTAGGGGGCACGCGAATGTGGTCCTACGCCACAGAGGCCGATGCGTTGAACGACGTACTTCGTTTGAGTCGGGGCATGACATACAAGGCTTCATTGGCCGGCCTTGATCTAGGTGGTGGCAAGGCGGTGATCATTGGCGATTCACGAAAAGACAAAACGGAGGCTATGTTCCGGCGTTTTGGACAATTCGTTGACAGTTTGAACGGGCGCTATATCACCGCGGAGGATGTTGGAATGTCGACAGCGGAAATGGTCAACATTCGTAAACAGACCAAGCATGTAGTTGGTTTACCGGAAGAAATAGGCGGTAGCGGAGATCCTAGTCCGGTCACTGCGTACGGTGTTTTCTGTGGCATGCGAGCAGCAGCCAGAACGGCCTATGGTTCGGATGATCTGAAAGGTCGAAAAGTTGCGGTGCAAGGTGCCGGTAACGTTGGTCACGGCCTCGTAGGTCTGTTGGTGAAGGACGGCGCAACCGTATACATCACGGATATACATGACGATAAGTTGGCAGCTTTCAAATCGGAGTTTCCGAGCATAAACGTGGTAAAGCCGGATGAGATCTATGACCTGGACATGGACATTTATTCACCATGCGCGCTGGGTGCTACAGTGAATGACGAGACGTTGAACCGTTTGAAGTGCAGCGTTATTGCAGGTGCTGCCAATAACCAATTGGCAGACGAGAACATCCATGGAAAAGCGGTAATGGAGAAGGGCATTCTTTATGCACCGGATTTCTTGATCAATTCGGGTGGTATAATCAATTGCGCATGGGAAATACAAGGGTATAACCGGACAGCTGCATTGAAACAGACCGAAGGCATCTATGACACTGCAATGCGTATATTCAAGACCAGCAGCGATCTGAAGATCCCGACATACCTCGCAGCCAATAAGGCTGCAGAGGACCGTATCACCAATATGCGCAAAGCCGGTATTCGGTTCTAGCCAAAACTCCATGCTGAACCGTCGTTTTTTACGCATTAAGGTATACCAAGCGCTCTATGGCTTTTGGCAGGCTGATGGCGCCAGTGCGGCCCGTAACGAAAAGGAATTGTTCAACGGTATCGACCGTACGTATGATCTTTTTCTATCGCTCTTACTCGTTTTCGGGGAGCTGCGCCATGTTGCTGAACTGCGCATGACGGAACAGCAGAAAAAACATCTACCGACCAAAGATGACCTCAAACCCGACCGTCGGTTCGTGGATGATCGACTTGTGAAGCTATTTTCGGATAGCAATGTGCTGCGATTGGAAGCTGAAAAGCGAAGGATCAGTTGGGTAGGGAACCACGAACTCTTCACACGGATGTGGCGGGAGATCAAGGCCAGTTCAGAGTATCAAGGCTATATGGCGGATACTGCGCCGGACTTCGTGAAGAGTCAAAAATACTTGGTACGGATGTTCACTGATCATGTTGCGAACAACGAGGCATTGCAAGATGTTTTCGAAGGACGTAGCATTTATTGGTTGGAGGATCTGGATCTAGCATCAACAATGGTTAAACGATTGTTGGAGCAGATGCGAGAGACGGATGCCAGTGATCTTGCAATGGCAGACATCGTGCGGAACACGAAGGAGGAAGGAGAGTTCGTGACAACACTATTCCGGAAATCGATCGAATTCCAGGAAGAACACGAAAAAGCGATCGCTGAGCATGCCAGCAATTGGGAGACGGATCGCATCGCTTACAGCGATATGATCCTCATGCAAATGGCGCTTTCGGAGGTGCGTGTTTTCGATCAGATACCGATAAAGGTCACATTGAACGAGTACATAGAGATCGCCAAAGCCTACAGTACGCCGAAGAGCAAGAATTTCATCAACGGGGTTCTGGATAAGATCTTCATCGAAATGAAGGGTAAGGGCATGATCCATAAAGTGGGTCGCGGACTTTTGGAAAGTTGAATTTGATCCACAGTGAGAATGAAAGTCTTAAGCAGCAGATCACATAGCCTATCGCTCATTGGATGTGTATCGGTCATCGTCTTGATGTTGATCGGTTGCCGCATAACGGACCACACGGAGAACGATGGGCAGGTAACATCCGAAGCGCTGAATTTCCCTAGTTCAGGATATGAGGATATTGACCCGGCTGATCTCCCAAAATTCTCCTTCGACTCCACCACGATCGACATGGGGCAAGTGATCCAGGGCGCCAAGGTCAACAAACAGTACACCTTTGAGAATACAGGAGGCAACGCTGTGGTCATCACGGACGTGCGCGGATCGTGCGGGTGTACGGTAGCCAAGAACTGGCCTCGGAACCCGATTCCACCAGGTGAGCGCGGTACGATCGAAGTCAGTTTCGATAGTGAGGGTCGTAGTGGACGCCAGAATAAGACCGTTACCGTAGTTGCGAACACCAGTCCACCAAGCACGGTACTTTTGCTCACTGGCGAAGTACTCGGTCCCCCGAATGTTGGATCGGAAGAAGTTGAGTGAAGCAGCCAAAGCGTGAGAACCAAAAAGCAATAACCAGAACATGAATCTTAGTATACTCCTACAAGCAGAAACGGAACAGAACCCGATGTCATTCTGGATCATGATGGGCCTTCTGATGGTGGTCTTTTATTTTTTCATGATCCGCCCACAGCAGAAGAAAGCAAAGGATGCCAAGAAATTCAGGGAATCATTGGCGAAAGGGAGCAAGGTGGTGACCATTGGTGGCATCCACGGTAAAGTTGTTGAGGTAAATGACACGACCATCCTTTTGGAAGTGGATGGTAACGTGAAGCTGCGGTTCGAGAAAAGCGCCATTGCTTCGGATAATACGCAGCAGTTGAATGAAACCACTGCGAAAGGTTAGGTATTGGCCCGCGATCGGTTTACAGATATCATTGAAGTGCTTGCTCAATTAACTCGAGTGCTTTAAGGTTGACCCTAGACCCACGCAATGCGAACGATCGGCATAACAGGTGGTATAGGAAGTGGAAAGAGCACCGTTTGTAAGGTCTTTAGTGTGCTAGGAATTCCGGTATTCGAGGCTGATTCAGCAGGAAAAGTGTTGCTCAATACCGATCCAGGTCTACGCCAAGCTGTGATCGATCGGTTCGGAGTAGAGATCTACAAGAAGGGTGCATTGGACCGCAGTGCCTTGGCAACCCTGGTTTTTGCCGACCCCGAAGCACTTAAGGACCTCAATGCAATGGTTCATCCTGCGGTCCGAAAGGCATTTGCTGAATGGGCTACAAGACAACACGCACCTTATGTGATCATGGAAGCCGCCCTGTTAGCTGAAACAGGAGGGTATAAATACTTGGATGAGGTCATTCTCGTAAGCGCACCAAAAGATCTACGGATCAAACGAACCATGGCACGTGATGGAGTGGGAGAGGAGGCTGTACTGGCTCGAATGAGGAACCAAGCAACTGAAGATCAACGTAAATCGATAGCCGAACATGTGATCCTGAATGACGACTCTGTTCTGGTGATACCACAGGTGCTTGCTTTGCACGAAGTCCTTCTTCAAGCTTCGTCATGATGAAACAAGTCGCAAAGGACCTTCCACTTAGCATGGTCACGCTGGTTTTTGGGGCGCTATCGGTCCCATTGGCTTTTGCGCGACACCTTGTGTCATTGGCTTTTGTGATAGGCGTATTAGCGATCCTTTTCGCATTGTGGGGTAAGCAAAAGCACTTCAAGCATTTTTTGCTTTACACACCGGCAAGTCTGCGTAGAAGTAGGCTAGGTTACCGGCTTGCTATTGCGGGTACGCTGTGCTCCGTGATCATGTGGATATTGTGGGCACGCAACGTATTATTTTAGGGTCGTTACGCTCTTAGCGCGTGCTTCCAAGGAACTACACCGTCAAGGATAGCCTCGGCACCGAAACGGTCCATCAAATTCAGAAGCAGTCCGGCGGTAGCCTCGGCATCAAGCAGAGCGCGGTGCGAAACGGTGAATGGCACTCCCAAATGCCTACAAACGTTACCAAGGTTATAGCGATCCAGATTAGGGATCAGTCTTCGCGTAAGTCGCTCAGTGCAAAGGGTAGGGCGCTCGAAGGTGAGGCCGGTACGTGCGAATTCATGCGTTAATGCGGTCATATCGAAACGCACGTTGTGCGCAACGATGATCCGATCCTGTGTCAATGTTTCCAACGTACGTACGATGTCAACGAAAGGTGGCGCGTCCACAAGCATGCTGGATCCGATCCCGGTCAGCTTGGTCACGAACGGAGAGATCAGTGAACGAGGATCCACCAAAGAATCCCAGCGAAGACGCTCCTGAGTTCCATCGTGCGCTAGTACGGCAACTTCCATCACACGGCCTTCAGTGGGATTACCACTGGTAGTTTCAACATCAAGAACCGCGAACCGAAGTCTTTGCATAGCGGCTTCATACGAAGAAGTAGGTACGGAGGTTCGCTTCACCAATACAGGTGCTGAATAGCGGAGGTCGGCGATCGGCATTGATGTAAATAGATCGAAGCGTTCGGTATGCGGATCTGGAGGACATTTTGATCCGGCGGACAAATATGAACATCTCTTTGTTAAGATCCGAATTCTGGGTGATGATTTCACGATCCGCATATGACAACTGGCCATTCAGGACCGAACATCGAAGTGTTCCATAATTGGTTCTTGTGGCTTAGGAACAATAGACTTCATAACATTAGACTGTACTTCGCTGCTTCAATTCCTTAATATTTGCACGAATTTTCAAAAACCAGTACCAATTGAACATGATGAAATACGTTAGCCTATTGGTGGGCTTAATGCTTGTTTTCCCCTCCTTGGCGCAGAAAAGAGTTGACCTCCATAACGCGGTAGTCGTCCCGATGACCTTTCACGGTGAAACCCAAGCATACAGAGACTGGGATCCTCGTCAGGAGTTCGTGAATACCATAGTGCGGAATCATGATGGAGTACTTGTTGAGCACGAAGAGTTGGAGAACAAGGGACTACACCAAAAGACCAACCCGAATGCATTGCCCCAAGGTCTTGATCCTGTTCTACAGAGTAGAAATGGAGCGAAGACCAATGATGAACGTGCGCTTGACCTTTCCATCAATGGAATGACCAATACAGGTGTAAGCCCAGCTGATCCGTGTCTGGACGTTGGTCCGAACCACGTTATTCAAATGATCAATGGTGGTTCAGGCGCTTATTTCCAGATCTTCAATAAATCCGGAACATCCTTGGGTGCTCGGGTGTATTACGACAATTTCTTCAGTACACCAGGTGGTCTTGGAGACCCGGTCGTATTGTATGATGAATTAGCAGACCGGTGGTTGATGAGTGAATTCGGTAGCAGCGGGAACCACCTTTACGTGGCGGTATCCACAACTCCGGATCCAACTGGCACTTGGTATTCATATGATTTTACTACTCCGAATTTCCCGGATTATCCAAAGTATAGTGTTTGGAATGGTATGTATATGGTCACCAGTAATGAGGGCACGGGTTGTCCTATCTATGCCCTGGATCGCACTAAAATGTTGGCGGGCAATGCAACAGCAACCTCTCAACGGTTTACCACACCTGACTATGGCTCAATTGGTTTTCAAGCAACCACACCGATCACATTTGACGGCGCTACAGCTCCTCCTGCCGGTGCGCCCGCAATGTTGATGCGAATGGCCGATGATGGCTGGTCCGGTGCAAGCACCGATCGCTTGGAGATCTGGACCCTGACCGTTGATTTCAATACACCCGCTAATTCAGTGCTTTCGAATCCGACCTACCTGAACGTTTCCCCATTCGATACGGACCTCTGTGGGTATACATCATTTTCATGCATAGACCAGCCTGGATCCAATACGAACCTTGATCCCTTGCGTGAAGTGATCATGAACCGCGCACAGTACCGCAATTTCGGCACCCACGAATCCATTGTTTGCAACCACGTAACTGATGTGAACGGGAACGATCGTGCGGGCGTGCGTTGGTATGAATTGCGCCGTGTTGGTGGCGCCACCCAACCATGGTCCATATATCAGGAAGGCACCTATTCGCCAAATAGCGATAGCCGTTGGATGGCCGCTATCAGCATGAACAGTTCCGGTGATATTGGCCTCGCTTATAGCGTATCCAGTTCCACCACGTATCCATCGTTGCGCTACACGGGCAGAAATGCAAGTGACCCGCTTGGTCAGATGACCGTTGCCGAAACGAGCATCATTACAGGTACCAGCCCCAATAGCTCCAACCGTTGGGGAGACTACTTCTCTTTGGACACCGACCCGGTTGATGGAAGCTTTTGGGGTACAGGATGCTATAATACGGCAACTGCATGGGGCACACGGATCTATCGGTTTTCCATCCCATCCTCGCTATGTACTCCGGCAACTGCTGCGGCAACTCCTAATTGTATTAGCACCACTCAGTTCGAAGTGAATGTGAACCTCACGGCGTTAGGTGATGCCAATTCCGTGAACATTCAAATTGACAGTGATGGCGTGGGAGGAAATACTCCGGTAACCGTGGCAACGACGAGTTCTACAGGAGCTTTCGGCCCTTACGGACCATATGCGAGCGGATCTCCGGTGATCGTATATGTGCGCCACGATCAATATGCGGAATGCGACATAACGCTAAGTAATGTGGTAGGTGATTGCAATTCTCCAGGAGCGGGATGTCAATTCAGTAGTACCGCAACCACGGCCATTGTGGACAACAGCACGGTTACGAATACCATTGTTGTTCCCTCGCAAGGAGGAGCTACGATCAGCGACCTGAACGTTTACGTAGATCTCACGCACACCTACACTGCTGATCTTCGTGTAACGCTGGCATCGCCTACTGGTACAACGGTTGATCTCATTGCAAGTGGAAAATGTGGTAATAGCGATGATATGACCGCAGAATTCGACGACACAGGTGTTGATGGAGCAGTAGGAGCTACGTGTCCGATGGCCGCACTGTTCGTTATTCCGGAGAATGCGCTGAGCGGATTCAACGGTGAGGTGATCCAAGGCACTTGGACATTGAGCATTCAGGATGTGGCAACGCAGGATCAAGGAACCTTGAATAACTGGTGCCTGATCCCTACCTTGAATAGCGCATCAGGTGTGCAACTTGCGATAAACGTGTTTTTGGAAGGACCTTATAATGCCGGTTCCGGCTTTATGAATGATGACATTCGCGCTGCGAGCATTCTGCCATTGACGGAGCCTTATTCCCCTGGATACCCGTTCATTGGAGGTGGCGGCGAAACGATCTCTGCATCGGTCAGGAACGTTACAGGGACCAATGCGATCGTTGATTGGGTCGTGGTAGAACTCCGTAGCGCCGGTAATAGTAGTACGATAGTTGCCAGCAGGGCAGCACTCGTGCAGCGCGATGGCGATGTGGTGGATCTGGATGGAACTTCAGATTTGACCATGAACGTTGCGGCTGGAACCTATTTCGTAGCATTAAGACACCGTAATCACCTAGGGGTAATGGCCACACCGGCTAGTGTATTGTCCAGTACACCTACAACCGTTGACTTTACGAATTCAGCAACGAGTGTTTATGGTACTGAAGCACGCAAAAGCGTGGGCGGTAAAGCGGTCTTATGGGCCGGGGACGTGACATTCAACGGTGTATTGCAGTACACGAATACCGGAAATGATCGCGACAGGATCCTTTTGGAGATCGGAGGAACCGTGCCGACAAATACAGTGGCAGGGTATGCGCCGGAGGATGTAAACATGAACGGCGAGATACGCTACACCGGAACGAACAACGATCGTGATATCATTCTTGAGAATATTGGTGGGGTTGTCCCTACGAATACGAGAACGGAACAGCTACCATAGTTCGTAGATCACTTGTCATAGTTGAATATGACAACTTGCGCAGGGGCTCCGAAAGGTGCCCCTGTTTTCGTTCAACCATTTTCGATAGACCCTTACTGAATGTGAAATGGTATTGGTTTGAATAGAACCACGAACTTCGCCTCCTTATGAAATTCGTTTACCGCTTCTTCTTTCAAACGGTTTTCGGGTGGAAGATCGAGGATCACCGCCCTGCGGAATTGCCGCGATACATTGTGGTAGTGGCACCGCACACCAGCAACTGGGATTTTTGGGTCGGTGTTTGTGTCCGAAGCTTGGCCAATATGAAGGATGTGAAATACCTGGCCAAGGCATCACTCTTTAAGCCACCACTTGGGTGGTTCTTCAGAGCTATGGGTGGTTATCCGGTGAATCGTTCGAAAAGCGCATATCTGGTGGATAGCATTGTTGCAATGTTCAAAAGTGGTGAGATAACGAAGATCACCATCACCCCGGAAGGAACGCGCAAGTATCAACCCGATTGGAAAACGGGGTTTCATCGCATAGCAACAGCAGCTAACGTACCAATTATCCTTTGTACATTCGATTATGCACAGAAACTAGCGATCCTTTCCGAACCGTTCCCGTTGACGGATGACGTTGCAAGTGATATTGAACGTATGAAGGACTGGTTCCGGCCGCATAAAGGCAAGAACCCGGAGAATGGCATCAGGTGAACCGGGATCGATCGGTACGAACATTGCTAATAGCCTGCAACATTACTAACCTGAACATGTACAAACATCTTCTTATAGCTTGTCTGATGATCTCAACCGGTCATCTCTTTGCGCAGAATTTCCCGGCCCTGACCGGTGAAACAGCGGATGGGGTCTCGATCACACTCCCAAAGTCGGATGCGAAACCGTTTACGATCATAGGGTTGGCCTATAGCCAAAAAGCATCACCGGTAATGGAGGGTTGGTACGAACCAGCATACTTGCGGTTCATAGCGAAATATGGCCTATTGGCTGGTGCTTACGATGCCGATATTTTCTTCGTACCGCTATTTGTAGGCGCGAATAAGTCGGCATATGATGCTGTTTTGAAGAACTTTCGCGAAAGTGCCGATCCAGAGATCGTAGATCACGTGCTCTTTTCCAAAGATGACATTGAACCGCTAAGCGCTGCTCTTGATCTTAAGAACAAGGGTATTCCATACTTCTTCGTATTGGACGGAAACGGTAAGATCATTCATCGCACCCAGGGCGAATTCACTGAGGATAAGCTGGAAGCCATGGAGGATGTAATGCTGGAATAAGCCTCAACGCTACAACTGAATACCTTGATCCAAACAGAATGGAACACAACCTTACATTTACACCCCGAAAACAACTCAATGACCATGCTTTCGACCATAGCAATTGCCCTGATGGGTCTTTCATTAACATCATGTGGTACCGCTTCAAAAGAGAACGGTAATACCCTTGTTGCATCACAAACCGAACTAAACCAAGATAAACCCGTGGAAAATTCAGAAGGGCTTTTTGCCAACATCAAGACCAATAAGGGTCTCATCGTTATTAAGCTTGAATTCGAGAAAGCACCTATGACGGTGGCTAACTTCGTAGGTCTGGCAGAAGGAAAAGTGAAGAACACCGCTAAAGGAGAAGGTGTTCCGTACTATGATGGTTTGAAATTCCACCGGGTGATCCCTGATTTCATGATCCAAGGTGGTGATCCGAACGGAACTGGGTCAGGTGGTCCTGGCTACGCATTTGCTGATGAGATCCACCCGGATCTGAAGCACACACGTGGCGGAACATTGAGCATGGCCAATGCTGGTCCGGCTACCAATGGAAGTCAATTCTTCATTACCCATAAAGCAACGGATTGGTTGGATGGAAAGCACGCGGTATTCGGTTATGTTACCGAAGGAATGGATGTAGTGAACGCCATTGCCGGTAATGACGTAATGGAATCCGTTACCATCGTTCGCAAAGGCAAAGCTGCTGAGGCATTCGATGTGATGGCAGTTCTGGACGCGAACAAGGACAAGTTCGGCCCTAGCCGTCGCTAGTTCAAGTTTTCATGAATTGAAAAGCGGCAGGTCATCGAAAGATGGTCTGCCGCTTTTGGTTCATACCAGGAACGAATAGGTGTCCGATCCGACTATCGCCGTCTGTTGCCACCACCACCATTACGGCCTTTACCGCGTCCATTGCTGCGTCCTTTACCACTGTCTACCCGGGTTCTTGGGTCGTAAGCGGGACCTTTAGCAATGCCTTCCGGGATGGGCATTTTTGCCACTTCATAGCCGATCAACCCTTCAATGCGGCCGAATTCCCGCATTTGCTTCTCATTCACGAACGTGATCGCCTGGCCCTTTTTTGAAGCACGCGCAGTACGACCTACGCGATGCACATAATCCTCCGGGTCGCGGGGTACATCGTAATTGATGACCATGTCAATATCATCAATGTCAATACCGCGACTGACGACATCCGTTGCAACGAGTATCCTAAGTTTCCGATTGCGGAAGTCCAGCATTACATTTTCGCGTTCCTCCTGACCAAGATCACTATGCATTTCCGCAGCATTGAATCCCTTCTTCTTCAGATGCCGAGCGAGGTTGCGTACTTCGACCTTTCGCCCGGCAAAGACCACGATGGTGGTGCCTTCACTGGTGTTGAGCACATGTTCCAGGATCTGTGCCTTTTGCATATCAAAGATCACATATGCCTCTTGTTTCACACCTTCTGCGGGTTTGCTCAGGGAGATCGAGATCTCCACCGGATCATGCAGAACCTGCTTGCTCAGCTCACGGATCGCAGGAGCCATGGTCGCGCTGAACATCAGTGTTTGCCGATCTTTGGGTATGAAGGTGATGATCTTCCGGATATCATCCACGAAACCCATATCCATCATGCGATCCGCTTCATCCATGATCAGGAACTCAAGTCCCTTCAACGGCACATATCCCAAATTCAAATGGCTGAGGAGCTTACCGGGTGTTGCCACTACGACTTCCACACCGCTGGTCAACGCAAGCTTTTGTTGATCGAAGGTAGACCCATCACTACCACCATAAACCGGCACGGAAGTGACCGGTGTGAAATACGCAATAGCCTGTAATTGCTGATCGATCTGCAAGGCAAGCTCGCGAGTTGGTACGACAATAAGCCCACGGATGGAACCTTCCACCTTCGGCTTGTAACTGGTTATCACATCGATCAATGGCAATAAGAACGCAGCTGTTTTACCGGTCCCGGTCTGCGCACAGGCGATCAGATCGCGTCCATCCAACGCCGCCGGTATGGCCTGCTCCTGAATGGGAGTAGGCTGCTTGATGTTCATATGATCGAGACCGTTGATCAGGTCCTCACTAAGTCCGAGCTTTCGAAAATCCATAGGTATGCCGCAAAAAGGGTAAATGGAATTAGGCGGCTATTCAAGGCGCGAAGATAGGTGGCGCTGTCCCAGCATGTGGTGGGGTAGTTAATGGGTAACAAGCACCTTCCCCATACGTCGACCCAATACCAACAATTGCATGATCGTCCTAAGTTTGAGGCCATGGCGGTGAAGGTTGAAGTTTGTGCTACGAGTTATAGTGAGGCAATGGCTGCCGTTCAACTGGGATGCGACAGTGTTGAGTTATGCTCTTGGCTTGCCTGTGGTGGGTTGACACCGAGTTCCGGTTTTGTGGATACCGTCCGAAGTACCTTGGACATAGCTGTTCGGGTTCTGGTGAGACCAACGCCGGAAGGATTTGTATTTGCTCCTCCAGAAGCAAATACATTGCTCGTGGACTGCGAGGTATTCGGTGGTGGGGCATTGGATATTGTCACAGGCGCGCTGACCAGCGAAGGAATCATGGACACGCAACTCATGCAAGCAGTACAACGCTCTGCACCCGAAAGCCGGATCACCTTTCACCGCGCCATTGATCGTGCTAGTGATCCAATACGACTAGCAGAACAATGCGTGGAGCTCGATATCCATCGCATTCTTACATCTGGCGGTGCATTTCAGGCAATTGATGGGGTCGATGTGATCAAAGCCATCATGAATGCTACGAATGGGAACTGCGAAATTGCCTTGGCGGCTGGGATCAACGGCCAGAATGTGGTCGAATTAGTGGAGCGGACCGGTGCACAAGAAGTTCATTTCTCGGCGCAAAAAAAAGTTGACCTTCGATCTGAAGGAGTTGCATTATCAAGTCTAGGCGGCAAAGATCAGTTCGGAACAGGCCCGGACGTGGCCAAGATCGAAGGTGTGCTGAATGCTTTAGTAAAAGCGGGATTGCGATGAAGTGGTTGTTGGTGATCAGTTGTTGGTTGTCTACGGCGCTTGCTGGGGCTCAAGAGGTGCATATCCCGTTGCACGATGGTTGGAGTTTTTGCCAAGTTGGAAAAGAGCAATGGTATCCAGCTGAAGTGCCCGGTGTTGTGCATACCGATCTACTTCGCAACGGACTTATCCCAGATCCGTATTTGAACAGCAACGTTGATAGCGTGCAGTGGATAGAGAATGAAGCGTGGATCTACAAGCGCACCATCATCGCTTCCGATACCCTATTAAAACACGGCCATCTCGACCTCGTCTTCAAAGGCTTGGACACCTTCGCGGAGGTCTACCTGAACGATACTCTGCTGTTCAAGGCTGACAACATGTTCCGGACCTGGGAGTGGCCTGTGAAAGAACTGCTTCGGAAAGGTGAGAATGAATTGAAAGTGATCTTTCGCAGCCCGATCAAGGAAGGCGCGAAGTTGCGCGATGCGTATGGCATCCAATTGCCACATGACAATGATCCGACCGGCGTGAGTCCATACATCCGCAAAGCGGCCTACCAATTTGGCTGGGATTTTTGCCCTCGATTGGTGACTAGTGGTATCTGGAAGGGGGTGGAGTTGCATGGCTGGGATCATGCTTGGATAGGCACCGTAACGGTTGAACAGGATACAGGTTCACCCTCGGAAGTGTGGAACCTCCAGACCTTTTTCCATTCAGGTAGTGACGCAAAGGTCCAACGAGGTTTGAGGTACAAAGTATTCGTGAATGATGTCCTTGAAATAAACAGAAAGGCATTCTTTGAACGCGGTTGTTGGGGCCACCCGAAGAACAAGGTCCGCGCCCTTCGCAACACAGTGATCGAACCTTGGTTCCCTGATGGATACGGGAAGCAACCTGTATATCGGTTACGCGTTGAACTTTGGCGAAAGGGAATGCTGTTGGACACCTATCATGCATCAATAGCAAACCGAAAGGTCGAACTCGACCAACAAAAAGATAGCATCGGCATAGCTTTCACGTTTCGAATAAACGGTATCACTGTATTCGCCAAAGGCTGTAACTTGATACCTCCGGATATGTTCCCATCGCGCATTACCGATAGTACGTGGGTCTCTCTTGTTGGTCAAATGCAGGCTGCCAATATGAACATGGTCCGTGTCTGGTCCGGAGGGGTCTATCCACCAGAGGCCTTCTATTCAGCGTGCGATACAGCTGGCATCATGGTATGGCAGGACTACATGTTCGGTAACATGGTACCAGGAAATAAAGAGTTCTTGGATAACGCAATGGACGAGATCGACGAGATCCAGCTGCGTACTTTGGACCATCCATGCCTAGTAACCTATTGCGGCAACAACGAGTTGGAAGTTGCATGGATCAATTGGGGCTGGCAGGATCGTTATTCATTGCACGGTCCGGATTCGATCAAAGTTGAACGAGCGAATAACTACTTTTTTGAGCAAAGTATCCAGAATGTCTCAAGCGATCTAAACTACACCCCAACCTCACCACTAAGCAACTGGGGCAATGCCAAAGGACTTACCGAAGGTGACCTCCACTACTGGGGCGTGTGGCACGGCGACAGCGCATTCTCCTCGTTCAAGAACAATGTGGGCCGCTTTGTAAGTGAATACGGTTTTCAGAGTTATCCCGATAGTACGTTGTTAGCCAACTACATCGATCCAAAAGAAATATACCTCGGCAGCCCGGCTGTTCAACACCTGCAGCGCAGCTACAAGACGGATAAACCCATTTGGGAGGCTATTGAACGCGAACTAGGGGAGGAGCGGCCGACCACGCTTGGAGGGTTCATCGAAGCCAACCAGCGCGTTCAAGCCAAAGCATATGGTATGGCCATTGAAGCTCACATGTCTGCACAGCCACATTGCATGGGAACTCTTCTTTGGCAGCTGAACGATTGCTGGCCCGGCCCAAGCTGGAGCATTATCGACTATGAAGGGCGGCCAAAGCCAGCATATCAGGTTGTGCGTTCCCTCTATTTGAAGGAACCTTAGTTCGGCTGATATGCGCTTGGACATGCACTATTGGGATCCAATCCGCTCCGGAATGATAAGTTCATAGTGCCGTGCGCGATTTGGATCTTATGATCGCCTATTTTTACGCCCCAACAACTCACAAACCTGTACTCGTATGACACGAACTAGACGCAACATGATCTCATTGTTATTCGCAGCAATTGGATTGGTTGGACAAGCCTTTGGACAAGGCGATTGCTTGAATGAAGATCAGTATCCAGCTAATGTTATTACACCAAATGCGAATGGTACTGTTACTGTTATTGCTACATGCAGCTTTCAAATAGAGCATTCGGTAATTGCTGGAATGGTCACTGGCGGTAATTATCAATTCGTTGCTGATGGCACTACGTACATCACCCTACGTTCCGGAGCTTTTGACGGCCCTGTTCTAGCACAAGGTACAACGCCACTGGATGTAACTGCCGTAACGAATGATACGATCTACGCGCATTGGAATGTTGACGATCAGTGTGCTACTGCATCCAATTGCATCAACACTTCCGTGCAGCGTATTCTGAATTGCGAAATTCCTGAAGTTACCGTTAGTTATACTGAAGATTGTATAGCAGGAACATTCACGATCGTATTGGATATTACATCTACCGGCGATGGTAGCGTCGTTGATATCGTTTACGATGATGCGGGTAATGTGCAGACCATGAACGGAGTAGGCACAGGTATCACCACGTTAGGACCTTTCACGAACGGCTCGCTACCAACAGTTATGGTGCAGCATGAAAGTGACCCGGATTGCAATATCGACCTTGGTGGGCTAGCTCCTTTCACTGAATGCGCAATTGATATCGTTTGCGGGGCACCTGCCATACCCCAGAACTATTGCTATGCGGATAATGATGATGTGAACTGGACGTATTCAGGCAATGGCGGTGGATCCGTAGTGCTTACGTTCCAGAGTGGAACGATCGAGAGTAGTTTTAATGATAGATTGTCCATTTATGACGGGTTCGATGCAACCGGACAAGTACTATTCGATCACACGGCCACAGGTACATTCGACTTGACCGGGTTGACTGTAATTTCAACAACTGGTTCCATTCATATGGCGCTTTTGTCCAGTTCGTTCACGAGTTGTGCGACCGGAAGTTTCGGAATAGAGGAGTGGAATTGGACCGTTGTCTGCTTGAACTGTGAGATTCCTCAAGCAACTGCTACCGTTACAGATGACTGTCCGAATAACTCCTTCAGTATTGCTGTGGATGTTATCAGTACAGGAGATGCAAGCACTGTGGATCTGGAGTATATCGTCAATGGCGGAGCACCACAAACCACAGCTGGCGTAGGCACGGGTGTAACGAACCTAGGCCCATTCACGGTAGGTGACAATGTTAATGTCTCTGTGAACCACGCTAACGATGCGAACTGTAACTTGGATCTTGGATCGTTCACTGATCTGAACACGTGCCCGCTGATCATTGCTTGTGGCGAACCCGAAACAGTGGAAACATACTGTTATGTAGCAAGTGATTCACAGTTCTGGTTCTATCAAGCAAACGGTGCAGGTACGTTGCGTTTACGATTCAACCAAGGCACCATCGAGAGCAACACTTACGACGACCTCATTATCTATGATGGCCCGGACAATACGGCACCCGTGTTATTCATGCATGGCAATGTAACTTCGAATTTAGGCCCTGTTGGAAGTGGAGTACTTAGCCCGAACTTGCCCTACTATGGTGTCGAAGTTTATGCTTCAGGAAACAGTCTTTATATGGAAATGTCCTCAGATCCATCGGTCCAGTGCAATGGTTCAACGACCTATGACTCTTGGGAATGGGAAGTTGTTTGCCTCGATTGCACGATCCCTAACGTAAGTTTTTCTGCAGCAGATGATTGTGTCAACTCGCAATTCAGCGTACCTGTTGTTGTAACGAGCACTGGTGATGCTCCCACGGTGACCATCAATTATACCGTGAATGGTGGAGCGGTACAAACCGTGACCGGTGTTGGAGTGGGAACTGAATCCATTGGACCGTTCAACTTCAGCGATACAGTAAACGTTATTGTTGCGCATGGTACGAATTCACTTTGTGACATTGAACTGGGAGACATCACGGATACCGGAACTTGTCCCGTACTCATCGATTGTGGCTCAGAATTAGGAGATGCACTTTGCTATGCGAACAATACGGATACGCGGTACTACTATGATGGAACTGGAACCTTGCCATTGGCGATCTTCTTTGACTCAGGGACCGTATTTGCAGGAGATCTTGTGAACATCTACGACGGTGGAGATATAAATGCTCCATTACTCTACAGTGGCAACAATGGAACCGATATGACCGGATTCTTTGTGAATTCAACGAATCCTGAGAATCGTTTAACATTGCAGATAATCGCCAACGGGTTCACGGACTGTGCTGGTGCTGGAATTCAAGACCCACCGACCTGGCGTGTATTCTGTTTGGATTGTGTTCCACCGATCGCCACGTTCGATCTGGTCCAGGATTGCATCAATTTCCAATATGTTATGGAAGTTACTGTTACCACCATGGGTACCGATACATCCATTGATGTGACCAACACCGGAGGTGCTCCAGGAGTTACCATCACTGCACCCGGGACGTACACAGTAGGTCCATTTGTTTCAGGTAATCCAGTTGAAGTGGTACTTGTCAACGAAATGAACGACCT
Organism: Flavobacteriales bacterium; assembly: GCA_017987115.1. Taxonomy (GTDB): domain Bacteria; phylum Bacteroidota; class Bacteroidia; order Flavobacteriales_F; family PHOS-HE28; genus PHOS-HE28. The sequence goes on from JAGNUG010000011.1 coordinate 55,004, forward strand.
GTGCAACGTATCAAGTGGTGTTCGTGTGAACCCTGTATGCCCAATTCCTGTTTGTGGCTCCACCGTATTGGATGAAACGTACTGTTATGTGGCCAGTGATTCCATGGCTTGGGCTTACGAACTACCAACCGCTGGCACATTGCGTTTGACCTTTGTTCGTGGAACCATTGAATCCAATACGTATGATAACCTGATCATTTATGACGGTACGGACAATACGGCTCCGGTCCTGTTCATGCACGGAAATGCAACGGCGAACCTAGGTCCGGATGGCAGTGCAATCGCAAGTATAGAGCCTTATGAAACCATCGATGTTACAGCCACTGGATCGAACCTCTACATGGAAATGTCCTCTGACCCTTCCGTACAGTGTGATGGTAGCACCACGTATGATCCATGGGAGTGGCAGGTCTTTTGCGAAGGATGCGTTCCTCCAGGGGTGAGCTATAACCTGCTTACGGATTGCTTCTC
>JAGNUG010000086.1 GCA_017987115.1 Flavobacteriales bacterium
ACGTAATAAGGGACAACGGTATTCCTATACCCACCATCATGTTGGCCAACCGGGGTTTCAGACCGTATGTTGAGGCCAATATCACGCCGGTGATCATAGGTGCCATGGCGGATTCCATCAACGAGATCTGCACAACCGTTCCTGAGCCCTTTAATAGCACCACATAGAGAACGTACAAGATCCCTGGAACAGCCAGTAACTTGAAACCAAGCCCGGCGGCCAAGAACCCCAAGTGCTTGCTGCGGCGATCCAGCTTCAACTGCAACCCTACTGCAACCAAGGCCACTGGAGTGATCGTACTACCCAGCCGGTACAGACCACCGCGTATGAATTCCGGAAAGTGGAGGTCGATAACATTCATTGACAAGGCCAGCGAAAAACCGATGAATGGCGGGAACAACAAGATCTTACGGATGATCGGACCGGTGCGGATAGCACTGCCTGAATACAGTGTTGCAATGACGATACCTACCGTACTCAGTACTACGAATGAACCGGGCTGGTCCACGATCAAAGCCGTTACTAACCCTTCTTTACCATACAGCGCTTCGATCACCGGAAACCCTATGAAACTGGTGTTGCCTAAACCGCTAGTGAGCACTAAACAGCCCGTAAGCTTGCGCGACCAACATAGCCAGCGGCCCAAAGAACCGAATACCAACCAGGACGCGGCAATGGATATCCACGCCACACCGAGCGGATATAGCAAGTGCCTCCCCAGCTCGATCTCCGGGATGTAATAAAAAGCCAAAGCAGGCAACGGCACGAACAGCACGAACTGATTCAAGGAGGCAGCTGCGTTGGAAGGAAGACGTTGTGAACGCTGCAGCGCAAGTCCAATGAGCAGACAGAGCAAGAAGAGGAAAAGGCTTTCCATTGAAGTGCGTAAAGTTGACGATCCCGGACAGATCAACGCGAATTGGTTTCATGGGACAGGAGATCGTATCTTCAACACGTCTTACGCTAAACCCCTCTGAATGATGAGATGCTACTCACTATGCTTTTGCATGCTCGTCATGCTAGCCGCAAAAGCCCAACAGCAGTTGCCGACATTCTACGCGACGGATACAGTTACAATTACTTGCCCGCAGGACACCTCCCAAACCATCCTTTCTTATAACGGTTGGGAGGCGTACCAGACCACCAACGATATCTGGTTCGGGCCGCGTGATACAACCGTTTGCATTGACCTTGCCCATATTACAGGTAACTACGTCCAGCCGTATATAGCGTACGACGATATCGACGCTACCAGACCTGTGTTCTTGCGTGTACTGTATTCGGATAGTGTGTTTTTACCATTGGTGCGGAACGACCAATACGCTATCGGGATCGATCTTTATTGCAGTTCATATTTGGATACGGCTGCATGCCCTGGCGGACCATGCACCGGCCTACAAGCTGCTGTGCAGATCCCGGACAGTACAGGGCTTTCTACGGATCTGCGTTGGTACCAATCAACCTACATGCCGGATGAGCTTTCCGAGTATCCGCTGAGCGTATGTGTGCCGACAGAAAAGTTCTTGACCAACAACTTGCGTGAATTCGTGGTAAGTATGAAAGCGGTTTCGACACAGTCGGGCGGAAGGTTCAATTTTTATAATACCGAGGTCAGGGATCTGGCCATGTTCGGGAATTTAACCTTGCTTACTGATAGCGTATTGCCGCAGTACTATTATGGAAATAATAACTATGGGTTCAGCGGTGGTTTTTTCGAGAACTTCCTTGTGCTACACCCGGATACCATATACCCGAATGCGAACCACCTTGGATACTTGAACTTCAGTCCGATCCCCAACGTCACAGACCCAACGACTGTTACGGTAATGCTTGACCCGTTCACGGGGTTCAACTTCCAACCTTTCGCTCAGCTTCGTGGCGGTACTGTGCTGGGCAGCGATTCTGTTCGCCATCCGCTTACCGTCATCAACAATGGGGCGGACCTCTGTTTGGGCTTTCAATTCGTCGAGGTATTCTGGAACGATGGCGACCATTATATCCACCAAGGAGGTCATCTGGATTTCGGGGGGTACAGCTCCTGCTTCATGTTCAAATCCGGAAGTACGTTGGAAGTGGGCCCGAACACCATATTTGATTACGGTTTCCATGGCCACGGCATCTTAGCACTGGAAGCAGGAACCAACTTCGTGATGGGCAACGGGAGCGAGTTGATGATGAACGGATTGTTAGTGTTACGTCAGCAACCAGAGTCTACAAAACAAGAAGATATGTACGTTACCCTCAGCGAAGGTGCTAAACTGACTTTTGCCAAGGGTTCCCGGATCAACAATACACATAGCGTGAACAGCGCCATGCGCTTGGTGGTCACTTTGGATGGTGGCCAAGTGGACCTGAGTGGCCTTAACGCGATCGATAGAGAGAAGGTCGTGGTGATCACACTACCGAAGGAGGACTTAGCAGAGTTATTGGTCCTCGGGAACCCTGCAACCAATGAGTTAGTAATAAGCGTGGCCTCGCGCAATGCTGGTTTCTTGTCACTTCGTTGTTTAAATGCAATGGGCCAATTGGTAAAGACTACCTCTTTAAGTATTGCAAAGGGAGATAATTTCTTACGGCTACCCATAGCAGAACTTGGTCAAGGAACCTATGTTGTCGAAGCCCGGATCGCAGAGGAAAGCAGGCTCACGCGCTTCGTAAAACATTAGTACGAGGCAGTTCTTTGTATAAATTCAATGAATGGATCAGGAATATATCGATGTGTATAGCCGATCGAAAGTCCGAATTTCGCTGTAGTCTTAGGGCAATGTATAAAGCGGAGGTTATTAACATGCCTGGTGATAATTGTTAATAACCTTGTTTGGTGTCGATGAGTGACATATTTTTACCGACGAATTGTAACTATTGAACGACAAGGCGTCTGGTCGTAGTTGCGGGTAAACGTTGTTTCAGTAGTCGAAATAGCAGCATAATGAAAAGCTCATTCCTCAACCCGGTCCTGTTAGCCCTAGCGCTTTCGGCTTCGATCGCGGCATACGGAGAAGGAGTTGGCAGACTGCACTTGAAAGTGGACCTAAGGATCGAAGCGGTCCTGTTGGATGAGGCGCGTATCATTTTGCTTCCTGAGAACGGTGAGGCTAAGTTGATGGAGAATTTGGGCACTTCAATAGACTTTGACCTTGATCTTGGTACATCATACTTGATCGAATTTCAGCGTCCGGGTTGCGTATCTCGCCAACTTATGGTCGATACACGTGTTGCCGGTAACGCCTCGGTCACTTCGTTGATCGCTCAAGCAAATATGAAATTGGTCATTCCGAAAAGGGGACAGGACTTTGAGTTCGATGGTCCAGTGGGTTACATCTATTTCAACGAAACAGCCGGATCGTTCTTATACCATACTGATTACAGAGCTGTGGGTGAGCAATACATGGTTGATCGCATGAATACGGAACGCGAACATTTCGCACGGCCCGATGCATTAGTGGTAGTTCCTAAGCGAGGTTATGTCATTCATCCGGGTTATGAGTATGGTACGAAAGTGGCTACAGGTGTGAACAACGCGCCATTGGTACACCGTACAGGTCGGCATACGCCTGAAGACGAATTCATACAGTTTACGGAAAAGGCGCCCTTTGCAATTCTTGTTACGCCACCTGAAGCGTCGGTGGCACTTTCCATTCCGGCCCCTATTGCGCCGATGGCAGCAGTTAGTGAACCAGCGCAACCGATCGCAGCATCCGTAATGGATGTCCATACGATCAATGAAGAACTTATTGTGAGCCGTTCACGGATCATTAAAGAAGTAAAGGTCTTAAGGGATGGACGCACGTCGACGTATAGGAAAGTGACAGAGCGCTACGGAGCGGTTTACTATTTTAAGGATGGAGTAAGCTGTTCAGAGCATGTATACCGGTTCGGTACTTCACCCGATCACCAAAAGGAGATCCCAGTAGCTAAGAGCGCAGAGGTTACTTGCAGTCGTTAGGCACCCATCAAGTGCGTGTCTTAAGGTTGAGCAATAGAGTGAAATAGGACGCTCGACCTATTTCAGCCGTTCGAGTTGACACAACGGCACTTTTCGATTCCTTCTATTATGATGAATGGTCCAAGCCGTGCGGTTGCTTGCTGTGAGCGTCTATTGATCGCCGACACCTATTTCAGCCGTTTCCATTTTGTCGGCGGGTTACTGAAGATCTTCAGTCACTAACCGACGAAATACCTATTTGTGGGGATTGTGGACAGCCTTGGATCGTGGTTGATTTGTATTCGAATAACAACACAATGAAGAACACAATCCTCACCCCGGCCTTTTTAACGTTAGCACTTGCAACTTCAACCCTTGCACACGGAGAACGAGTTGGTAACCTTCATTTGAAAGTTGACCTGCACATCGAAGCGATCCTGTTGGACGAGGCGCGTATCATCCTCCTTCCTGAGAATGGCGAGACCACATTGATGGAGAATATCGGTACTGCGATCGACTTCGATCTTGATCTAGGAACCGCATACTTGCTCGAGTTTCAGCGTCCGGGTTGCGTATCACGCCAACTGATGGTTGATACACGTGTTCCTAGGAACGTTGCGGTTAACTCATTTACTTCTCTTGCGAATATGAAACTGGTCGTACCGAAAAGAGGTCAGGACTTTGAGTTCGATGGACCTGTAGGTTATATCTATTACAATGAAGAAGCAGGAGCATTCTTATTCCATACTGATTTTAGAGTGGTCGGTGAACAGGCCATGATCGATCGCATGAGCACCGAGCGTGAACGTTTCGCACAAGCTGATGCTGTTATGGTCCTGCCTAAGCGTGGGTATATCATTCATCCGGACTACGAGTACGGCACAAAAGTGACCACCGGCGTGAACAATGCGCCTATGGTACATCGCACAAGTCATGAAAAGTCGGGGGAGCAACTTGCACAGGTTGAGGAAGTGGCACCTGTACCAATGGTAGCGCTATCTGTTCCGGCTCCTGTTGCACCGATCGCAACAGTTGTTGAAGCAATTCCGACCAGCACACCTATAGTAATGTTTGACCCGTCGATCAGCGAGGAGCTTACAGTGACCCGTGCACGGGTTATCAAGGATGTAACGGTTTCTCGTGAAGGACGCACCACCACTTATCGGAAGGTGACCGAGCATTACGGAGCAATATTCTTTTTCAAGAATGGTGTAAGCTGTTCAGAGTATGTGTACCAGTTCGGTACAGCTCCTGTTTCTCAGCCAGCTTTCCCAACAATGAAGTGCAACGAGCTTACCTGCAGCCGCTAAGCCATCAAGCCCTTAGTTTTCGGCCGAGAACAAGATCCACGTAGAACCCTGGTTTTTTGAGTCGTTCCCGCAGATCCAGATCGTTGAACATGCTGCTGATCGTATCGGCAAGAGCGGGGTTCTTATTGGCCCGATCAACTACGAAGTTGAAAAGACCGGGTCTGTTCGCCATTTGCTGTAAGCGGGTACTGATCGCCAACTCCTTTCCCAGCCGTTTCCAGACACGTTCGTCATAGTGTTTGGCTGCTTTAGCTGATGTATCATTAGCAAGGAGCATGTTCGCCGTTGTTTCTGCAGCATGAACGCCGGAGATCATTGCATGGCTGATCCCCTCTCCGGTGAATGGGTCGATCAAATGGCCAGCATCGCCAATGAGCATGAATCCATCACCACTCAAGGCTCTGCGTTTGCTTGCCAGCGGTAACCCCATTCCTTGAATGGCTCCATCCAACTTAGCATGCTCAAATCGACCGCGAAGCTGTGGATGTTCCTGGATCAATTTTGCCATGAGGGCCTTCAGGTCAACGCGCCTTTTCTTTACTACATCACTGCGCAGGCCTAAACCAACATTTGCTCTTCCATTCGGCAATGGAAATATCCAGAGATAACCGGGTAAGAGGTCCTTTAGAAAGATCAACTCAATAAAACCCTGAGCATCAAGACCAGTTACGCCTGAATAGTACGCACGCACACCGGCGGCATGGTGCTCCGGCTCCATAGGTAGCTTGGCAACGTGTCGGGAGAATAGACTGTTAGCCCCTGAGGCATCCAGTATCATACGGGCATTAACGGAAACCACACCATCTTGATCCGTTATGTGCCATCCGCTTGCTGTTCGGTCGAACTTCCTCGCAGCTGCTCCCTGGATCACGGTGATGCCTTCGGTACGTTTCACGTGTTCGAACAGTAACGCATCGAACGCGAACCTTGGAAGAATGGCGCCCGGCGCTTCACCGATCCCGGTTTCTCTGGAAAAGGGCACGCGAAGCGCATTACCGTTCGGCGCTATGAAGGTCACTCCCCAACTCGGCATACTATCCGAATGGCGCTTAACGGTTTCCGCAAGGTCCTGGTCCAGCCGCTCAAGGGTGCGCATCACTTTTCCGCTTAGCGCGTCGCCACAGACCTTGTCCCGTGGAAAGGTTGCTTTTTCGATCACTATGGAACTGATACCCAATTTGGCCAATTGCAGCGCAGCAGCACAACCACCCGGACCAGCACCCAGAATGCATACCTCCGTGTCCAACGCGGATGGTGTCGTGGTCATACCCGGAATGGGGCAGCGGTGAATTGGTCCAGGAACCGCACGTCGTTCTCCCAGTACATGCGAAGATCCGGAACCCGGTAGATCAATTGAGCAATACGTTCTACGCCCATGCCAAAAGCGAATCCGGAATACACTTCCGGGTCAATTCCGCAATTGGTAAGTACCGCTGGATCTACCATACCGCACCCCATGATCTCTACCCATCCGCTGTGCTTGCAGATGTTACAACCGGTTCCACCGCAGATGGTACAGCTCATATCAACTTCAGCGCTCGGTTCCGTGAACGGGAAATAGCTTGGTCGCAATCGAATATTCACGTCCTGCCCGAACATGCTTTTTGCGAAGTAGTCCAGTGTTCCTTTCAGATCGGCAAAGCTTACGCCCTTATCTATGTAGAGCCCCTCCACTTGGTGGAACATGCAATGCGCCCGTGCGCTGATCGCTTCATTCCTGTATACACGGCCCGGTGAAATGGTACGGATGGGTGGTTTGCTGTGTTCCATTACACGCACTTGCACGCTGCTTGTATGGGTACGCAATGCCAGTTCGCTATCAGCAACGAAAAAAGTATCCTGCATATCCCGTGCAGGGTGATCCGGGGCAAAGTTCAACGCACTGAAGTTGTGGTGATCATTTTCTACTTCAGGACCCTGGCTTACGGTATAGCCGAGCCGGGAGAATATGTCTACGATGCGCTGTCGAATGATGGTGATCGGGTGCAGGGAACCGGTAGGTTCGGTCAAGGCAGGCGCGGATAGATCGACGGTCTCCGTATCAGCGTCCCTAACTTCACTAAGCCCGGCCTTCAACTCTTCGATGCGCGCTTGGGCCTGCTGTTTCAGTTGGTTCATGCGCTGCCCAAGTTGTTTTTTTTCCTCGACGGCAACTTGTTTGAATGCATCGAACAGCTCGGTAACACGGCCATTACGGCCTAGCAATGCAATACGTAGCTGCTCTACTTCAGCGGCTGTTGTTGCTATGGCTTTACCCACTTCTGCCTCTAAAGCAGCAACTCGTTCAAGTAAACTCATTTCAAAACGCGCATGTAAATACGCAGGTCGTTAAGTGGGCGGTTCATGGCATCACAGGGCAAATACGCGATGGCATCGATAACATCAAGTCCATCGACGACTTCCCCGAATACAGTATAGTTTCCATCGAGGTGTGGTGCGCCACCCATTGCGGAATAGGCACGTTCATCAGCCTCGGTATAGGTTATGGTATCTCCCTGTGCTTCTCTTCGGAACCTTAAGCGGGTAAGATCATCGGGCTGGTAATTCCGGCCATGTACTATGTAGAACTGGCAGCCACTTGATCGCTTTTCCGGATTGACCTCATCCGGTTGGCGTGCAGCAGCTAAGGCGCCTTTTTTATGAATGGCTCCCCGAATGATCTCGGCCTCTATGGTATACGCCTGCCCTCCATTGCCCAATGCAACGCCTGGAGCAGCCGTTTTGCTATCCGGATCGCCGGATTGGATCATTAAACCAGGAATTACGCGATGGAAGAGGAGGCTGTCATAGGCTTCTTTCTCTACAAGTTTGATGAAATTATCGCGATGCTGTGGTGTTTCATTGTATAACTCGATCACCATGGTGCCCAGATCAGTGCGAATTTCGATCTGCGGACGCTGGGCCCAAAGCGGGCAGGCAACCAGAACCACCCCAAGCACGGTCATGGCTTTTGCAACCCCAAGTTGCCAACACGTGGTGTTGTTGATTACATTTGACATCCTTCAACCCTTGCAAAGCAAGGCAACAAAAGTAAACCAATGTCTTTTTCCAAGCTCCATCGTGCAGTTCTTCAGGCATTCGTTCTTGTGCTCCTGACCACCTCGTTCGCAGCATGCAACAAGGAAAAGCCGACCAAAGTGCTTATTTCCGTTAAAATGGAAGATGGTTCCAAGGTTGCTGGCGCTGAGGTAAAATTATTTGCGAACCCAGCGGTACCGGCAGGTGATTATACGCGGTTGAACAAGACCGCTGTTACGGACCTTAGTGGTGTTGCAGAATTCGATTACACGGATTTCTATGAGCAAGGCCAAAGCGGTTTTGCGGTACTTGATATCGAGACCACCGTGGATACTCTGTTCGGCGAAGGGATCGTGAAGATCCTTGAGGAAGAGACCAGCGAGGAGACCGTTTTCCTTCTGCCTACGAACTAGTTCGCGCTAGGTCGTTTCGAAATAGTCGAGTACGGCTTCTTTCATCAATCGCTCTTGTTCCTCGGCACTTAATAGTGGTAGGTCTTTGATGCGTTCGAAATGAGGCCATCCGTCCGGGTCCCTTCCTAGTTCCCGATAATAGCCATAGGGCATCAGTACAACGCAGATCGCGATGTGCATGAGGTTTACTTTCTCGTCCTTTTTGAACTCGCGAGCGTGTTGCCCAAGCTCTTGAATGCCGATCAGGAAAAGGATCGCATTCAGGTCCAAAGTACCGGAATCGAACCGCTTTGTCAGAACAGTAACCAGATCACGCCAACGCTTCTCGAATGTTAGATCCACGACTTCTCCTTGTTGTTGTGCCAAGTATGAACACGGCAAAAGTGAGGCGCAAATATCGCGCTCTTCAAAGCATTGGTCGGGAGGATACTTATTTTCACCGCGAACGATAGGCTATTCCTACTATGCACTGGGTCGATATTGTCATTCTTGTTCTTTTGGGGTTAGCAGCGGTACGCGGGTTCATGAAAGGGTTTTTCGTGGTCCTCGCCGGATCGGTGGCGTTGGTCCTTGGGATATGGGGTGGGATCCATTTTCATGATAAGGTTGCAGGCTATTTGGATATTGACCCATCGAAGCAGGCTATTTCGTTCCTGATCACGGTAGTTGGAATTATGTTCGTAGTACATCTTGTGGGGCGTGTCATAACTAAAGTGATCGATGCGGCACAACTTGGTCTGTTGAACAAAATGGGCGGCGCACTGCTCGGCTTCCTGAGTTCAGCATTCCTGTTCAGCGTACTGCTCAATATTATCTACGCAAAAAAAGACAGTGCATGGTTCCCGGAATTCATTTCAATGGATGATACCGTACTAGTTGAACCATTGCAGGTTCTTGCACCCTTGATACTGCCGGAAGTGAGTAGTTCTAAATGGGTTCAACGTACCTGGGAGCAGGTCAAGGAGACCTCGGATGGTGCTTTGGAATGATCACACTTCGGATCGCTTTCAGGCGGGCAGCTAGTTTGCCTCGCTATTCAAAATGGTTGGTGCACTCGTAATTAGGTGGTTCCATCGATCTAGTGTAAGTTGCAGTCGTTCTCTGACCGATCGAACATGATCAGAACCTCTTTGTTCGCGTTTGCCATTGTGCTATCTGCATGCGCAGTTGCGCAACGAACGACACCCAAACTATTGGCGATGTCCGCTAACCTTCTGATGTTGGAAGGTCATGTAATTGACCTTGATGATAGACCGATAAAGGGGGCCCACGTTAGTGTTCGCCAAGACCATAAGGACCTTGCCGTCTGGGAGTGTGATAGTCGAGGGCGGTTCGATGTAACACTTGAGATCGGTGGAATTTATGCCATCAACGTTTGGAAGGAAGGGTACGTCAAGAAACAATTCATTGTGGATGCGCGTGCGGAGGAGCCGACGAAAGCGAAGCCCATCCCATTCGAGGCGTTCATTACCATGCTTCCGTTGAAAGGACTATCGGAGGACGATCTGGATGAACTTGATTTTCCATTTGCGCTGATCTATTACAACAAGAAGTAAAATCAATTCGAGGCAGATGCCGACTTTATTCAGGAAATGCGCGAATTGGAATATAATGCAGTTGGGAATATTACCAGGGAGAAAAAGAAATGACTCCGTTAAGAGCTGATCACTCCGATCAAGGTCTCTTATCAAGCTCGCATGCGAAGTCCACTAGAACCTCGGCGATCCGGTCAAGTGTATTCGGGTCCAAACACTCAAGCACGTCGAGCCGTGTGTGGTAGGTCGGATGCAGTGAACCCATTGGCAAGCCCACGATGGACGTTGCTGCAATTCCACGGGCAGTGAAGCTCGTCGCATCCGTACCACCGATCGGTATCGTCCCTGACTTTCTTGGTAGTTCATTGCGTTCGAATGCATTCAATAAAGAGGTGACAAGTGCCTTGTCATGCGTTTGCATGGGGAGCCGTTCTCCGTCCAGCACATACATGTTGTCAATATCCAATATCCCATCGAGGTTTATCACCTGTGCGTTCTCTTGGATCAGATGTTCTCTGTGTCGAACGGCATATGCGGCAGAGCCTTTCAGGCCGCATTCCTCTGCTCCGAAGGAAACGAACCGAACGCGCGTGTGCTGCAACTTTCTACTGGCCAATTGACGGACAACTTCATAGGCAACAGCAACTCCGCTAAGATTGTCTTGTGCGCCATCAACCACGCGTTTGCCGTGAATAAAAAAGAAGACCAGTGATAAAGGCGCCAGCGCAACATAGGTCCACCAGCCGATGGACCCGAACACGCTCCAATCCATGAGCCATGCGATCAGGAAATAGACCGGCAACGTTAGCCACGTTAGCCCCGCGATGATCATTATCCGGGCACCCCAATTCTTCAACCAATACCACCAGATGAATTCCGGCGTACTGTCCATGTGTCCGGTAAAGATCAACGTGCGTTCCGGTTTCAATTGAGGCTCAACGGTGCCACTCGTATTGTGCGATAGTTGTTTGGAGAATAAACCATCCAACACATTGTGGAACAGTACGAAATGGTAGAGGTAGAGCACTGCATTCACCAATGCGACAAGAACAGCGACGGAAACAGACCAATAAGGAATGATCAGTGCCGCCACGAACCCGAACGTGAAAAAACGCAGTGATCTGAACTTTGCACGCAATGCGGCGGAGAATGGCTCTACAGCTACGTCGTCACAGAACGTTCGAAGTTGTTCACCGAGGTAATGTTGCGCGTTGGTCTCGGCCGATGTTCCTGCTTTCCGTGGACCGAACCGTTCAATGAAATGGGCGACGAACAGATAGGGGGAATCCATGGCAGGATGTATACTGGCAAAAGTGCGAACTTCTGTAGTTCGGCAAAGCCGATAACCTTAATTTCAGTGAGGTGATCGGACCGATCACGCGAATGACCGTTACACCTTCTTTACGCGAACGGCGTTCATTCCCTTCGGCCCGCGCTCCAACTCGTAGGTTACTTTATCATTCTCGCCAACTTCTTCGAGCATGCCGCTTACATGAACGAAATAGCGCTCTTGGGATCCGTCCTCACGAATGAATCCGAACCCTTTCGAAGTATCGAAGAAATCGATCTTGCCTGTGCGTGCAGCATCCTCCTCGCCCTCTTCTTTTGGTGGAATGCCCAGAACGATCTCCGAAGCATCCACTTCGACCTTTGCATTTGGGTCGGGTGGAGTATTAACTATCACACCGTTCTCGTCAACATAGGCCATCATGTTATCCAAGCCTCCGCCCGGTGCATTCGCCTTACGTTCTTCTTTTCGAACGGCTTTTTCTTTTTGTTTCTGAATGCGCTTTTTTTCTTTTTCGCGCTTACTGAAAGTACTGGATGATCTTGCCAAAAGGTGGTTGTTTTTAGTGGTCCCATACTGTTCACTACACGCCCTGCGCGTTGGTCAACATTCGGGAATTTTGCTAAAGATACACAACAGCAATGATCTGCTATCAACGTTGGGAAGATCCTACACGAGACGGCAACATTCGTTCACTCTTGGTTTTAGTTAAGTCTTGCCAGTTCCGACTGAATATTCCGACGAGCTTTGGCTTCGAATTCTACCTTGAAGACGTCTGTTCTGAATAGATGCTCGTCAGCGAAAAACTGTTGCAATACATGCTTGCGCCCTTTGTTGTATAGCATGTCCGGGTAGATCGCGTACTCCTCGCGCACTTGTTCCGTGTATAGTAGATATCGTTCAGGAGATGCACCTAGTATGGCCATGTCCAGATCCAGCAAGTAGTTCGTGTCCTGGTCTTCGCTGAGCCGATGGTCTTTCGTGGCTTCGATCATAGCTACACAATGGGCTATGCGATCTTCAGGTATGCCGAGTTCTTCCAAACGAGACCTTGCTATTCTTGCGCTGCGCACTTCGTTGTCCTTGCGCAGGACGTTGTATACAAGGTCATGATAGTAGATCGCGAACACTACCATTTCAGGATCGCGCAGTGATGTTTTGATCTCTTCCGACCGCGTTATCATGAAGTGTAAATGGTCCAAGTTGTGGTAGTGGCGAGCACTTCCGGTGTACTGTTTCTTTAGTTCCCTCCAAAGAACTTCCGCGCGTTCTCGGTCCGTAAAGTATTCAAGAAGTTCATGCCACCTGGCGCGTAATGCTTCCATTCACTAGCAGTTGTTTATGGCTTCGGACCGCAGCTAACAGGGGCGAATTCCACCGGATCCGTTACACACGATGCTTAAAGCAAGCCGCTGTTCGAGCAGGAAATGTAACTGATAATGGTTCTTTTACTACCGAATGAATGATCGGACCCACCGAATTCTCAGTCCCGTTATCCGCTCGCAAGTGGACCATCTACGTTTGTATCAGCGACAGGTATTCGTTACCACGAAGCTCCTCTTCCGATACAGATCAATAACCCAACAAGAACATGAAACGCCTCTTCCCTTTGCTTCCCTTGTTAGTGATTTCCTATTGTGCAAATGGTCAGGACAGTATTCCGGCACCTGACCCGGGTGGCTTATCCATTGGTAAAGTGAATAGCTTCAAGATAGGGCTTAGCCTTGGGCCACGATTCTTGCCGGGCACCGGTGGTGAGGTGACCGTCAAGTACATCGATCAATCTCCTTCGCGTGATGAACTGATACAGGTTCTTGATATCCCTTCCGTTAAGGTGGTACCCGCATTTCAGTTGTATGCTGAGGCTGAGGTTAACAGGTTCTTCTTGCAGCTCGGTGGTGAAGGCTTTTTCGGTAAGTTCAATACCGTTGCACCCTTTGTGGGCATTGGAATAACGCCATACAGAGTGAAGGGCATGGATGTACGGGTTTCGGCCCGACTCAGCTATGGTTCTGGTAAATACAAGCTCGGTGACGTGGTCAATAATTCGGTATTCTTTGATGTTGGTGGCGTAAAGATCTATGACGACTTTCTGCGCATGACCTATCGCGACCGCTATTTGTCCTTGATCCCTGCCATAGGTTTTGAAAAGAACCTCGGCCGCCATATCAATGTGTTGCTAACAGCCAACTTGCACCTTACCATACGGCATAAGACCCGAGTGGAATTCTATGGTCACAATGGCGATGGGCGTAAAACAGCTGAACCGGTGGACGTTGACCTGAAACAAGTGGACCTGACCTTTACAAGGAATGGAGAGTCCATCGAAAAGCTTCCGTTGTACTATTCCGGCCTTGCTGTACTAGCCAGTTTCAACTATGCGTTCTAACGAGGTTCCACTGGATCATGGCAATTTTCTGCCAGGCGTGCGTTAGCCGGTGATGGCGAAGGTGGTCCAGTTGTCGAAAATTCGGGAACCGAATATGCTCATCGGTTATCAAAACGTAATTTGAATGGGATCGATACAGTGACGCTAGCGGTCACGCAACGCCCATCCTTGGTCGCAGGTTCCCAGCGCCGCATGCTTTGTAGAACAAGGATCGTTTCCTCAACGAACCTCGGTGCGCCTAGTACCCCATTCATAATGTGGATATCGATCACCTCGCTGAGTTCGTTCACATTGAAGGTAACTTAGACGTTCCCTTGTTTACGAGCTATTCTTTTCGGTTCTGGATATCGGATACTATCCGCAAGGAACTTCATCATGGCATCTGAACCTCCGGGATATCGAGGTGCCATATCGTAGATCGGCTCTTGATGGATATACGGACGTGGAAACTCCTGAGAATACCCCGTGGTAGTCGCGAATAGAAGGATAAGGCCGATCATACTGCGCATGACTGCCGTTCAAAGTGCAAGGACCGGGTCACTACGATCGCAGAGAAAGCCAATAGTGCGCGCTCTGTTCGTCCGTTACCCTTGGATCGCGGCGATACCCGGCAACACTTTGCCCTCCAGGTATTCCAACATGGCACCACCGCCAGTGCTAACGTAGCTGATCTTATTCGACAGGCCGAACTGGTTCACCGCAGCAACGCTATCACCACCACCGACGAGCGAGAACGCACCCTTCTCCGTGGCTTCGGCAACTGCTTGTGCAATGGCGACCGTTCCTTGTTGAAAGGGTTTCATTTCGAACACGCCCATCGGACCGTTCCACAGTATGGTCTTGCTACGCAATACAGCTTCACGGAACGCCTTGGAACTTGCCGGACCTACGTCCAGTGCCATCCATCCATCGGGAACAGCATCTGCGGGACATTGGTCGGTGTTCGCGTTCTCTGCAAAAGCATCTGCAACAACGGCATCCGTGGGTAAATGCA
>JAGNUG010000087.1 GCA_017987115.1 Flavobacteriales bacterium
ATCCAACATTGAACATGTCGAACGGGAACGATGCCTTGGAAGAGGAACAAGAGCTTTACGAACACCATCGCATAGTTTGTGACCCAGGTCAATCCCTGTTACGGTTGGATAAATACCTGTTCGATCGGTTAGCGAACACTTCGCGGAATCGGATCCAGGTCGCGGCCAAAGAAGGGAATGTGCTGGTTAACGGCAAAGCCGCGAAACCGAGTCAAAAAGTAAAGCCGGGTGATGAGATCAGTATCGTGTTACCTTATCCGCAACGTGATACCGAAGTTTTACCAGAAGACATTCCGTTGAACATTCTGTATGAGGATGATCACATTCTTGTACTCGATAAGCAAGCTGGGCTAGTTGTTCATCCGGGACATGGAAACTGGACCGGAACATTGGTGAATGGCCTTTTGTTCCATCTCGGTAAGAATTTGCCAAGCACCCCAGGCGCACAGATCCCACGCCCAGGCCTAGTGCATCGGTTGGACAAGGACACCAGCGGCGTAATGGTCGTTGGTAAGACAGAAGAGGCGCTGACCCACCTGGCGCGTCAGTTCTTCGATCGTACCAGTGACCGCAGATACAATGCTTTGGTCTGGGGTGATTTCGACGCTGACGAAGGGGTTATTGAAGGCAACATAGGACGTTCGCCAAAGGACCGCACCGTGCAGTTCGTGTATCCCGATGGTGATCAAGGGAAGTCGGCTTTAACACGATGGACAATGATCGAGCGGTTCCGCTATGTTTCGTTGATCGAGTGCAAATTGGAAACCGGTCGGACACACCAGATCCGTGTACACATGCAGTATACCGGCCACCCGTTGTTCAATGATTCCGCATACGGAGGTGATAGGATCCTTAAGGGCACCACATTCACCAAGTACAAGCAATTCGTAATGAATTGTTTCAAGGAGTTACCACGACAAGCCCTGCACGCCCGTACCTTGGATATCGATCATCCTTTCACCAAGGAACGAATGCATTTCGAAAGCCCATTACCCGCCGATATGCAAACCGCAGTTGAACGCTGGCGGGCATACACCACCACGAAACCAATGGACAATGATGACGAAGAACCATTGGACAAGGAGGCGTTGAACAATATGAAGTAGGGGCGTGTTCCTAACTGTAAGTTTACAAACTATTGTCGCGGTTATTGGATCGAAAGAACATGCGGAGAATATTTCTTGGAGCGTCGATCATAGCGTTGAACAGTGTTGCTGTTGCCCAAGATATCCCCAACGGTGGTTTTGAATTGTGGGATTCCACCTTCTTTGAAGTAGGTAACTATTTGCCTCCTGTGAGTTGGTTTTGGGGGCAAGCGAATTCTCCTTGTTACCCTTTGAATGCTTTGGCGGTACCAGATCCGAGCTCCCACAGCGGGGTCTTCAGTGTGAAATTGGAGAACATGGTTTGTGTAGATGACAATGGAAACGCACGCCTTGAGGAAGGAAATTTATACACCGGGACATATTCGCTCCCACCATTGGATCAGGCGTTTTCAATTTCAAGCCGTCCAGAAACGTTGGAATTCCATTACAAGTTCCACCAGGAAGGAAATGACTCTGCGTATGTGCGGGTAATGCTGTTCAATTATGATAGTCTGACACCTGGGCTAACATTTGATGAACGATTTGATACCTTGGCTTATACCACAGGATATATAAATGTAGAGGCAACTTCGTTCACTCCGTTCAGTCTGCCGATCACATACTTCAGCAGCGAAAATGCAGCCTTCATGCATATCTATTTCTCCACGAGCAAAACGCTAACAGAAGGATATGGCAATACGCCACCTTACTTATACGGATACCCAGGTACTGCGCTGTGGTTGGATGATGTGCATCTAAGTGGCGGCGATGTAGGCGTATCTGACATTCATGCAAGGGCAATAACTTTTGTATACCCGAATCCAGCGCATGATGTGATCCGCTTCAGCCAGCCATGCGCAAAGGCCATGCTGTATGATGGACAAGGTCGTATCGTTAGGTCCTCTGGGCTTTCTAACAGCCAAAGTCTGGATATATCTGGATTGAGCCAAGGCCTCTATGTATTGGAACTGTCACTTCAGGACGGCACCGCGATCACTGAGCGGATAGTAGTGGAGTGATCCAAGTGAGCTGATCTTGCATTCTTATTGCGTACGCATTGATCAACCACGCTGCCACATATTCACCAATAGGGTGATCAGCAATGCTGTTCCGAACACCCAGAAGTACATTTTCCAGTACGTGGCTTGCCTGTAGAACCGTTTGTCATATTCACCTTGTTGGGTGATCGTGTGCCAAAGCCAATGCATAGGCCAGACCACGATCACAAAGGCAAGACCATAGGTGAAAAGGAGCAAGAGGAACAGTTGGGTCATACCGGTTCTCCAATGCGGATCACCTTACCGCTTTCCGTTCGCGCGAACGAACGTAATGCACGCACACGTCGCGGCAACTCATGCGGATCCAATACATGCATGAGCTTGTCCATTACCTCAGGAAGCACAATGTCCGCTGGTTCGTTGGCTTCAAGCACCAGACAAACAGCTTGACCCATTTGATCGTCCGGGGTTGAGGTGAAGTAATGTGGGTAGGGGATGACACCAGCTGTGCGTGTTTCCAATTGTTCCGGGAAGATCTTTTTACCTCCGCTCAGGATCACATTGTCCCAGCGGCCGAGCCATCGGAACGTTCCATCATCGATCAGCTCCACAATATCATTGGTCACGTGTTGCTTTACCGAAAGATGTGGTGTGTTCACTACGAGGCAACCACGGAGATCGCGCTGGAACGAGCACTTGCCTATCGCTCGGAATGGCATATCGGTAAACGATGATGCTCCTGTTGCGCCATTCGTGTTAGCAGCTGTATTCAATGGCCTTATGGCGACATGCGTAATGGTCTCCGTGCTTCCGTAGCTCTGGAATACGGCTGTATTCAGGCCGCGAATATCCTCGATCAATGCGTTGCTCACGGGTCCGCCACCGAGCAGGATGGTTTCGAATAGTTGTTCCACACGTTCACGATCCTCTTGCACGGCACGATGCAATTGCAAGGGCACCATTGCCGCGAACTTGAAACGATCTTGCTTCGCTAATTTTTCCAATATGGATCCACGCGGATCGATCACGTTGAGGTCCAAGCCGAGCACCATAGCACGCACGATCATCATCTTTCCTGCGATGAATTCACCAGGAAGACAAAGCAATACGCGATCACTTGTGTGAAGGTCGAAGGCCCTTGCGGTCAGTTTTGCGCTGGCTATCAGGTCCCGACGGGGAATTTGGATGAGTGTTGGTGTACCCGTAGTGCCGCTGGTGTGTGCCTGAATGGCTTTGCTTTTTCGAGTTACGAGTTCGATGATGAGATCGCTCATCGGCCTGGCCCATTTACCGGAGTTCGGATCCATCGCCATACGTTCTGCATTGTTGATCAGGTCTTTCCCGATCAACAATTCGCCATCTATGAGAAGCCTATCGAACACGAATGCCATCGACTGCAAAGTTCGGTACTAGCCTGTTAACTGCATACTTCGCCATGGAATTGCTAATGGTCGAATCGGCTGAGGTCCCATTGTTTTTCAGGCCTGTACCACAACGCGCCGCCTTCAGTTTCCAATGGCGATGGAACATTGTTCTGATACACTTTTCCCGTGCCTAGCCCCTGAGGTACCTTAACATTCAATGTGGCCACCCATTGCGCAATAGCGTTCAATCCAATGCTACTTTCCAATGCTGAGGTCACCCACCAACCGATGTTCCGAACTTGTGCAAGATCGATCCATTCTTGAGCCGCTGCCCAGCCACCAACAAGGCTTGGCTTGATCACGATAAGCTGCGGTTTAATCATTTCCAATAGCTCGATCTTTGCATCGCGATGGTTCACGCCGATCAGGTCCTCGTCCAGCGCGATCGGAATAGGAGTTTCGGAACAGAGTTCTGACATGGCTTCGTACTGACCTGGAGGTATGGGTTGCTCAATGCTCTCAATTTCCAGATCGGCCAATTGCTGCAGGATCTCCATTGCATTTCGGGCATTGAACGCGCCATTGGCATCCACACGCAATGCGATGTCGCTCGCAGAAAATTCATTGCGAACGGACCGCAGAAGTTCCAACTCATCCTCGATACCTAGCGCACCGATCTTCATTTTGATACAGGGGTTACCACCTTCGATCTGTTCGCGCAGGCGTTGACGCATGGTATCCTTATTACCCATCCAGACCAGACCATTTATCGGAATGCCACTTTGCCCGATGGTAAACGACGAAGGGAATAAGAGTTTGGAGTCACCAATTTCCAGATCTTGCAATGCTTGTTCCACAGCAAAGCGAACACTCGGAACGGAAACAAGATCCGTATTAAGCCGATGCCTCCAATCACTCGTCCGCGAGCAGAGTTCAGCAAGCTTTTCACGCACCTGTGCCGGATTTTCCGAACTATGGCCAGGGAAAAGTGCCGCTTCTCCAATGCCGCGGATATGTGGTCGTTCGGTGTGCCAAGCGATCAAATACCAGACCGTGCGGGCGTTGATGGTGCCCTTGGATGTGCCAAGCGGGAATGCAGGTTCCAGAACCTGTTCGATCCATTTTGCAGCGATCATGCGGTGAGTATCAAACCCAAAGAAAAAGCAAGTGCTAAGAAGAACGTTCCAAGGGCAAGAACTTTCAATTGCGGATCCAAAGCACGAGGCTCTTTGTTGGCACCAACCGTTCTTAAGTGAACGATGAAGAGAAGCAGAACAGGTACATAGAGCCATTCCAAAAGCGACCCGTAGGTGAGTGCGGTGAACGCGACCAAGCAAGCAATTCCGACCAAGATCAATGCAGAATGGTAGCGCTTGGCTGAAGCAGACCCCATGCGAACGACGATGGTTCGTTTACCGCTATTAGCATCGTTCTCAATGTCGCGCATATTATTCAAGTTGAGAACACCCACACTGAACAGACCGAAAGCGATCGCTGGCAATAGGAGTAACGCGCTAATTGCTTGTATATGCAAATAAATGGTTCCAAGTACGCCTATGATCCCAAAGAACAGGAACACACTCACATCACCAAGGCCATTGTAGCCGTATGGTTTACTGCCGAACGTGTAAAGAACAGCGGCACCGATCGCAGCAATACCCAAGATCAAAAAAATCAATGTGGAAGCCGAAAGTCCGAATGCGGAAACGATCAATGCCAGTCCACTTACGAATGCTAATATGCCGCAGATCCAGAGAGCTCGCAACATGGCCGTAGGCGAAATAGCACCGCTCTGTACTGCACGCTGTGGCCCTACGCGATCGGCATTATCCGTGCCGTGCTGGTGATCGCCGAGGTCATTTGCCAAGTTGCTCAGGACCTGCAATAGAACAGCAGTGACCAATGCTAGCAAAAGAACGAATGGTTTGAACGCGTAACCGTCTATCACCTTACTCGCATGGAATGCGATACCACTCCCCACAACAATACTACTCACCGCCAAAGGCAAAGTCCGCAATCGAAAGGCATGGATCCAATGTTTCATTCGGGAAACGAATACAGCGAGTGATCAGGGATCAACATGCGAGCATAGCCTATCACCGAACGCAGACGAGGTGTCAAAACGTCTGATCATATAGATCATTTCTTTCGGCGTCATCAGCGTTCTATTCTCTGCTCGTCAAATCGTCACGGAAACTTCTGGAATTTCTGGAAATCCGGTGTTCGTTTTTCTAGGAAAGCGTTACGTCCTTCTTGTGCTTCGTCCATCAGGTAGTACATCAATGTTGCGTCACCTGCGAATTCCATTAAGCCACGTTGGCCGTCGAGTTCGGCATTCAATCCACGTTTGATCATGCGCAAAGCAAGGGGGCTTCGTTGCATCATGATCCTACACCATTCAACGGTCGTGTCCTCCAATTCCGCAAGTGGAACAACTTTGTTCACCATGCCCATATCCTCAGCTTCTTTTGCTGAATATTGTTGACAAAGGAACCAGATCTCACGTGCTTTTTTTTGGCCGACATGGCGTGCCAGATAGCTACTTCCGAAGCCGGCATCGAAGCTGCCCACCTTTGGTCCGGTCTGTCCAAAACGTGCATTGTCAGAGGCGATCGTAAGGTCGCACACGACATGCAGAACGTGTCCGCCACCAATTGCAAAACCATTCACCATTGCAATTACAGGCTTCGGGATCTCCCGGATCTTCTTGTGGAGGTCCAGTACGTTCAACCGCGGTATACCATCCGTACCGATATATCCACCGCGACCTTTAACATTCTGGTCACCACCGCTACAGAATGCTTTATCGCCTTCACCGGTAAACACTACAACACCAATTGCGGGATCCTCGCGCGCAAGGTCCATCGCATCGATCATCTCGGTATTGGTTTCCGGGCGGAATGCATTGTATACCTCAGGTCGGTTAATGGTGATCTTCCCGATCCCTTCGAAGAATTCGAAACGGATGTCAGTATACTCCTTAATAGTCTTCCAAGCTCGTTTTGCCATTATTATTTCGTTCGGTTGATCACCTCTTTTTACTACGCCTTCACCAGTGTGCCTTCCCTCAATTTCAAAAAATATTCACGCAACACTTTCGGTGATAGTTCGTTATCTGTGATCACGTGAAGCACACCAGGTTTATCGTGTTCAGCGTATAATGCATCGAGACCAGTCATAAGTGACGCATGGTCAGTTACAGTAAAATAAGGTAGGTCATACGACTTGACCAATGCTTCGATCTTGCGTTGATGCGGACTATCGAACCAGTGCAACAGAGCTGGATCCTTATCCGGCCCATCGATGTAACGGAAGATGTTCCCACCTCCATTGTCGATCACGATCACCCGAAGGTTCGCACTCAGGTGCGTATTCCAGAACGCATTACTGTCATAACAAAAGGCAACATCACCCGTTATCAACGTGGTTGGATGTTTGGATGCGAAAGCGGCGCCAACGGCAGTGCTTGTGCAACCGTCAATTCCGCTGGTTCCGCGATTGCTGAAGTAGCGGTGTTTGTGGGTACGCTCAAAGAGCTGAGCATATCGGGCCGGCGTGCTATTCGCAAGATGGACATCGCTACCATCAGGGATCCGTTCCATCAGAGCGTGGAAGACGGTCAGGTCGCAATAAGGCGCTTGGGCCAGGATCCTGTAGTGCAATTTCGAGGTTGCTTCATCCAAGGCATTCCACTGAGCAGCGTAGCTTTCAGAAGTGATCTCAACAGGCATCTTCAAATGTTCCATGATCGAACGCACCGGATCAGAAACCTGAGCAAAAAAGACTTCAGGTGAAACAGCGACATCGTGGGTCAAGCTCTGGTAGGTATCGAAATGGCGTTGCCCTTGATCGATATGCCAATGCTGTTCCGGAGCCCATTGCCGTAGCAATGTCTTTATCCGTTTGCTCACGATCGCACCGCCAAAAGTGATCAGGATCTCAGGTTTCAATCTGTCAGTGTAGGGACCATCCACTCCTTCGATCACGCGATCGATACCGGTAATGAAAGCAGCATCATCCAAATTCGAAGTCGCCTCAGTATGAATGGAGATCTGCGGCAAAGCAGCGAGTTGCTGCAATTGTTTCTTCATGCCGTCGCTCCATACACCTTGGCCGGCCAAGATCAATATTTTCTTCTTGGTTGCGATCTGTTGGATCAACCATCGCGCATGCTCAGGTAGCACGAAGCTTTCGGTCATTATCTGCGCGATAACGCGCGCAGGTTCCGCTATCTCATCCATGGTGCCATATAACGGCTCCCCGAACGGTACGTTCACATGAACAGGACCTGGAACCGGGACCAGGGTATGGTCGATCGCTTCATTGATAAGCCTTCCACAATTCCAACGCGCCAGATCATCAGAAGGCGTTCGAGGCAATTGCACACTGCGTTTCACGTGAAGTGCCAGTATACCATGTTGTCGGATGGCCTGTCCCTCACCTTGGTCAACCCATTCCTCTGGACGATCCGCGGTGATCACTAAAAGAGGAATGCGCTGGTAGAATGCTTCGGCAATAGCTGGTCCATAATTCAGGACAGCACTTCCCGATGTACAGATCAAGGCTACTGGAGCATGTAGTTGTTGCGCCATGCCTAACGCGAAGAACGCGGCACTGCGCTCATCGATCACTTGCAGGCATTCGATCTCTTTTCGCGAATTGAACGCGATCACCAAAGGGGCGCTGCGGGAACCAGGGCTTATCACAGCATAACGGACGCCTTTTTCGGCACAAAGTCTTGCCAGCTCAGCAGCGGCGTAATGGTCACTAGTCGGCATCGGCGTGCGAAGATACCGGACGCGGCAACGCTTCCAGCAACTTTAGCCAGGTTTGTGCCTTGTTCGCGGTTTCCTCCCACTCGGTCCTTGGATCACTGTTCTTAACGATACCCGCTCCTGTGTAAAGCGTAGCCGAGCCATTATTGACTTTTAAGCAGCGAAGGTTTACGAAGAGTTCCGTTTCGCCATCGGCGCTCCAAGGTCCCCAGAACCCACTATACAATTGACGCTTGTGTTGTTCAATTGAAAGCAGATGCTCGAGTGCTGCTTTACGAGGGGTACCGCAAACTGCGGCAGTTGGGTGCAATGCGAGGACCAGGTCCGCAAGTGAGCGTCCGCCTAAGTCAGCTTGTATGGTCGTTCGTAAATGGGCCAAATTCCCAGCACCGATGACCTCCGGGCCGAACGTATGCGTTTCCCGAAGACCAAGGTCGATCATGGTGCTGAGTATACTCTTAGTCACCAAAGCCTGTTCGTGGCGCTCTTTTGCACTCCACTCGTCAGGGTTATTGGGCGCATCATCTGCTCTACGCGTAGCAGCCATGGCATCAACGCGAACAGTATCTTCCAAAGCACTCATGAATCGCTCTGGCGAAGCACCTAACCATGTTCCGTGATCAGGGGTATGGATCAAGGCAACGAATGCCTGAGAGTAACGATCCAGTGACGTTAAAAAAAGTGCAGGAACCGACTCAGCCTCCAAAGATGTGGTAACGGTCCTGGAAAGGACCACTTTTTCCAACACTCCTTTGTCTATGGCATCCAACGCATTACTCACTGCGTATTCGAAGTTCCTTTGGTCTATATCTACCATAGGTTCCGGATCCTTTGTTCGGATACCTTCGAATTCAGGGAAAAGGTCGCAATCGGCCTGCGGGTCAACGATCACAAGGTCCTTATCCGCACGAATGAATTGAATGCGTGCCTGGTCCAATTCGAACGGGGCCAATAAGAAGACCTCGTTCAATTCATAGAGAAGCGCTCGGTCCACACTGTCCAGTTCCGGGGTTCTTTGTACCCAGAGTTCGATCGGTTTTCCCGGCATGCGGAAACAGGCGAAGGTGAGTCCACGTTCAAGATAATTCGCCAATGCTGCCTGTAGTCCGTTATTCATTTCTCCGTTTTCTTGGTCAACGCAATGATCATGATCACCAGCCGACAAACCGCCACAAGTTCATTCGCATCATTGTTCACTTTGAAATCCCAAACGTGTGTGGTCCGTCCTTTATGCAAAAGTGTTCCGGTGCAAGTTACGGATCCGGACCGCACCCCCTTAAGATGGTTCGCATTAACCTCAATGCCTACTACGCCATGGCTTTCCGTGTCGATCAATAGGGAAGAACCCATGCTGCCTACGGTTTCAGCAAGTGCGGCAGTAGCGCCGCCATGCAGGAGACCCATTGGTTGATGCGTTCTGGTGTCAACGGGCATTCTCGCCGCAAAAGTCCCAGGTGGGCTCGCTATGAATTCAATCCCCAAAAGTTCTACCAATGAGTTCTTGCGCATAGCATTGGCTTTCGCAATGAGTTCAGGAGTAAATGACATGCCGTAAAGGTAAACGGGGTTACTTTGTAACGAAGGACGAAATGGAAGAGAAACGCATTTTACTGGTCGAGGACGAAGAATCTCTAAGACTGACGCTGAAGCTCAATTTCGAGTTGGAGGGTTATGCTGTCACCACAGCGATCACTGGCCCAGAAGGGTTGGAACGGATGCGTGGCGCACATTTCGATCTGGTGATCATGGATGTTATGCTGCCTGGTCTTGACGGTTATTCAGTAGTGGAGACCATCAGGCTGGAAGGTGATACGACACCGGTCCTGTTCCTTACTGCACGGATCGCACCGGCTGACCGGATCCGAGGATTACGTGCTGGTGACGATCATTTAGGTAAACCTTTCGAATTGGAAGAATTGTTGCTTCGCGTTGCAAATTTGATCCAACGCTCCACAGGTAAGGAAGCCCACCACGTGGCCAGTACCTTTGATTTTGGCGTTAATCACTTGGATTTCAATAGTTTCGAGATCAGAGGAGTGGATGGCGAGACCCGTACTTTGAGTCAACGTGAGATCATGCTCCTTCGCTTGCTAACAGAGCGGGAAGGAGAGGTTGTTTCCCGGGAAGAGATCCTGCAAAAAGTTTGGGGCTACAACGTGTTTCCCACCACCCGTACGGTCGATAACTTCATCGTTGGATTTCGGAAATACTTTGAACCGGACCCGCGTGCACCGAGACATTTTCACAGCGTGCGCGGTGTAGGGTATAAATTCACGAAGAGTTAAGTGTTTGTGGATCAAGTACTCTCGTGTGATCAAGAAAAATGTTTGTAAGGAGGCAACCCTTATACAATGCATGCGTCTTACCTCCAGCAGGACCATTACTTCCTTACGATCCTGCGGTTCCAATTCCTTGCAGGTTTGTCGAGCAGGGGTCCGCAAGGATCCCTGTTCGGCATTTATGGGTGTTTCGTCGAAAGGGGTTGCTTAAAGTAGCTGATAGTATTATCTTTCGCCGATCGAATGAAGCAACCCTTTGGTTGTTCCTTCGTCAATCCTGATAGAAACAAACCCCGATCAAACGCTCCATATGAAGCACTCTATCCTACGTAACGCCGGTCTTTCCTTGGCAACTGCGCTTATTTCAACCAGTGCTATCGCTCAAAGTCCGGTCGACATCGGTCTACATCACAACGGAACAATGTTGGAGGTGCATGTGCGCCCTCAATCAGATTTCAACGGGATATTTTCATCGTTGGTCTATACCATTAAATGGGATAGTAATTCTGGAGCAACGTTGGGTGATGTAACACAAGAGCATCCGGCAAGCCAGTATATTCCAACGGCAAGATCTGGTGATGCACACCAAGTTGGAACCATGAACTACCAGGTGTTTGCGGGATTTGGAATGGCGCCAATGAGCAATGCATCCGCACAATGGGTAGCAGGTGAGGAATACATCATTGCCAAAATACCTGTTTCAGGCAAAGCCGATTTTGAATTGGTGAACGACTCATGGACTGGTGAAGTAGCCAACAATGCAAGCTATTATGTTGCACTTGGAGGTGCGAATAAGACCGGTATCATTTACAAGTCTTTGGCCACTGCGGATGAAGATGGGATCACGATCCTTCCGAACCCGAACAATGGTCAATTCACGTTCAGTTTCATCAACAACGAGGCAATGGACGTTACCGTTGAACTAGTGAACACCTTGGGCCAGACCGTATTGGCAGAAGAGATGCGCGGTTTGAACGGACCATATCGTAAGGATGTGGACCTTACATCAGCAAGCAGCGGTCTCTATTATTTGAAAGTTAAGCGAGGCGAAGACACGACCACCCACAAAGTGGTGATCCGCTAAGCAGTTCCGTATTGATATGAAAAAGGGGCTTCAGCCCCTTTTTTATTTCTTGCCGATAATGATATTCAATAGGCACTTTATAGTTCGTGCATGGAACGGTCATCATCGGTTGTTGAAAGAAAGGCCGAATAATTAGTGCAATTGACCATCAGGTTCGGGTTCTTACCCTGCAACACAGCACGCACAGTATTTGGCATTCACATCATGTCTGAACGGTATTGCGGGGTCCCTTAATTCGTCGACTAGACTGCTTAGCAATGTAGCGATCTCCGGAAGCATTTGTCTGGTGATCTCGTCCGAGTTCGTGATCTTCAAGAAAAGCCCTTCGCTTTGTGATGCACGTTGCAATGGGATTATACCAGTTCGCACCAGCGGTACGAGCGGGTTCTGCATCAAATAGCACCACGCGTAGACCATTAGTTGTAATGCATAGCGGCGATCGGCATTCAGTGCATCTCGTTCCAGATCAGGTAGGATCAGGTCACGGGCCTGAACGCTTCCTGTTTTCAGGTCCAGGATGTGATGGATACCCTCACGTAGTTCGGTGCGGTCACAACGACCCTTTAGCACAGTTCCATCTCGTAAAGAAGCCTCTACTTCTAACTCTATATCCTGTATAATAGTGGTTTGATCAGTTACACGGTCTGCTTCCGCGAGAAGGTATTTGGTCATGGCTTGTCCTGCCATTGCAATACGCAGCTTGAAGTAGCCCTGGTCCAACGTCGAGTCCGGGAACTTCACGGACAGTTTGGTGCGCAATGCTTGCTCCGCACCTTTTGCTGTTTCTCGCAGATCATCGGCATTCAATTCTATATCCTTGTATGGCTTGAACAGATCCTCCAGAACGCCATGAACTGCATCGCCTAGCACATCGCTTCCCAGCTTTTCATCAACCTCTTCCGCCGTTCGGATCTTCAGAACGTATTTGTAGTAGAAGTCGAGTGGACAAGTGAGCCAAGTTCCAAGTGCGGAAGGCGAAAGGCCTTTTTTCAGGATCTCACCTATTCGTGCTAAAACAAGGTCATCCTTCTCGATCGAGATCGGTATAGACCTACGCGCAGGAAATGGAGCGCTTATGGACTCATGCTCGAAGACCGTACCACTTGTTCCTTCGAGTTCATGCTCCCATTGTGCGATATAACGTGATGGCCCACCAGCTCGTTTTTCATCGGTGTCATACACCAATTGTAGGTCGGTGGTGTGCTGTGTAAGGCGGTGGAAGTGATACGCTGTTATGGATTCAGAATCGCGAGCTAGTGGTAGCTTATATGCGCGACGCACTTCGAACGGGATCCAGCTCTGTTGTGGTGTATTCCGTGGCAGTGTGCCGTCGTTTGCGCCAAGCAGAATTATATGTGTATGGTCGATCGCACGGGCTTCCAGAAAACCCATAAGCTGCATGCCTTGCAAGGGCTCGCCGAAGAATGCCAACTGCTCTTCACGTACCAGCCTTTTCCGCAATTCAGCGTAGGTTTTCAGATCGATATCAGACGCACCAGCTCGCTCTAACGCAAGAGCGAGGCGTCTTTGCAATTTCGCCATGCGGAACAACTGCTCTTGGACCAATTGGTCATTGGTTCGGATCTGTTTCGCATAGTTCAACAAGGCATTGAAACGTTCAGGAAGTTCAGTCGCTGTTCGGGTAGCCATGGGCGTAATTGCTTGGGCTAATTCCAATGGTGCGAACAACCCTTGATCACTGGCTGTTTGCAGGATCACATCCATGTCCGGTCGGGTACGTTGCAAGATGCGTAACTTGGCAATGGTGCGGCTGGTGGCCGCGCCTTGGTGCAGGAAGGGGTGCAATAGAAGTTGTTCCAACGCGTCAAGCTCATGGCCGGTTGCAGTGGCTCTGGTATGCACTTGAATGAATGCTTCAGTAAGCCCATGCACTGGGAGTGAAGCGAGCGGCATACCCATGGTGATGTTGATCGGACCAATATCCGGAGACAACGACTCCAACAACGGCATGAGCAGATCTTCATCAGCCAGGATCACAGCAGTGCGCGAACGTTCTTCAACTGAAAGTTCTTTCAAGCACTGAGCTGCGTATTTGGCTTGCGCGAATTTGCTCGGTACGGCAATGGATCGGAACCGGCGGGGAAGCGTGCGGATCAGGTCCACAGGAGGGATAACCCCCGGACCCAAGGCATCGATGGAACGCCGTAGATAGATCCCTGCTTCTTGTTCATGGTCATTCAAATAGAATAGATCCGTATCCCATGCGAACTGTGCTTTTCCTGCTTTCCGTAAGTCAGTCAATACAGCAGTGGAGGCAGGGTCCAGTGCATTCAGCCCTGCGAACCAGACCATTTTCCACGTAAAGTCCAGATTCGAAGTTTTGGCCAGCTCAGATGCGTGCCGGGCGATGGAACCACTTGTGCCGATTCCAGCAGCTTTCATGCGGACCAACATTTCATGATGCAAAAGCCCGGTACTGCGCCACTGGTTGATCATGCGTTGTTGCCCGGCGCTGATATCTCCAAGTCGCAAGCTCCAATTCTCGATCTCCTCATAACTTCTGAGGTCGCGGTACAGACTTTCCAGATCCAATAAATGGGCATCCACCTCGCTGAAGTCGCGTAGCGCAATAGGTGCCCATTGCATGAACTCTGCAATGGGTAATGCTCGTTCACCTTCGACAGCTTTGTGCGCTTCATGAAGTTTGAAGAGCATTTCCATGGTATGCCCTTGGCGCAGACCGGAGATCTTTTCCATGAATACGCCCATGTCCAACATTTCAGGACTCCAGATCGTTCGACCTGCAAGTTCTGCTAAGTACTTTCGCAGATAAAGACCGGCACGTCTGCTGGGCAGCACCACGGCGATGCTATCTAGCTCGTGCGCATGATGTTCCAGCATTTTAAGTGCAAGCCGGTGTTGAAAAGGTTCCATGGAAGAGGCGGAAGATAGCGCGTTGAAGGGGTTGGTCGGTGAATATCCGGTCTATCGTAAAATGCACAGTGGAACCAGGTTCTATAGGATAGAAAGTGCATCTTCATTCAGTGAGATCCAATTAATTGGGAGCAAACGCGTTGTGCATACCATCGCGGCGAAAGCGTATCCGGAAATGGTGCGAATACAGGATATGTTGCACGATAATTTCATCTATGCACCGATTTCGGAAGAAGAGTGGTCCGCAGAGTTCGATAAAGTAATTCCAAGCTCCTAAAGCAGAAAGCAATTGGAGTTTCGTTCGGCAACACCTAAATTTATTCCTCCGTCAGGTTCCCGAATGATCGATCGTGGGCAACGCGGAGTGTATAAAAG
>JAGNUG010000088.1 GCA_017987115.1 Flavobacteriales bacterium
CGTGTGTATTGATCAATTCGTGTGCGAAGACCACTCGTTGGACCATAATGGTCGTAACTTGGGTGTGTAAGGACTTGCCTTGAACAGGGCGATCACCTCAATTTTGTCACGCACGCATGCGTATCCGGTTCATCAAAGCGGAAGCCACCTACCCGCTGCGCCTCATGGTATTACGACCAGGTGGTGTAGTTGAGGACACGCATTTCCCGAACGATCGGCTGGAAGGAGCGTTCCATTTGGCTGCCCAGAAAGACGATCAGTTGATAAGCGTGGCCTCGTTCTATCCGGAAAAGAACGGTGCGTTAATGGGTTGGAAGCAATACCGGTTGCGTGGAATGGCTACGCATCCTGATTTCGCGGGCAAAGGTGCCGGCAGCCTATTGATCAGGTTCGCATTGGAGCATCTCGCTGCACAGCACGTCGATGTGGTCTGGTGCAATGCACGGCTACATGCGATACCCTTCTACAAAAAAGTAGGCTTCGAGACACTGGGTGGACAATTCGACCTTGAAGGCATCGGGCCACACAATCTGATGCATAGAAGAGTGTGACCAATAGGTAATTGTACTCAGATCCGATCCGTTCGTCATTATCCATCCTTTCGTTGATCCAAGGTGTTCGATCATCCATCCCCTTCATCTGCCGTTCATGGATCTTTAAGGTCAGGATCAAGGTTTCAGTTCATCTTTACGATCACTTTCACCCATAAAACCGACCATGAAGTATAAATTGACCACTGGCATTGTAATGGCTGTTACAGCGACGATGCTCGTTTCCTGCGGAACAGGTACGCCTGATAAAACAGTTGAAAAGCCGATGGAAGCACCTCCGGCCGAGATCGCTGTGAACGACTTTTTCAAGAACCCGGAAAAAGCAAGCTTCCGGATCAGCCCGAACGGCGAATACTTCAGCTATCGAGCACCTTGGAAGAATCGCATGAATGTATTCGTGCAGAAGATCGGCGAGGATACACCGACACAAGTAACCCATGATACCATCCGCGATGTTGGCGGGTACTTCTGGAAAGGTGACCGGATCCTTTACACACGTGACATCAATGGCGATGAGAACTACATCGTGTTCAGCGCCAGCATGGATGGTAAGGATGTGAAGACCCTAAGCCCGGAGAAAGGAGTTCGTGCCGGCGTTATGGACGACCTGCACAATATTGAGGGCATGGAAAAAATGGTGATCGTGCAAATGAACAAGCGCAATCCCGAAGTGTTCGACCCGTATTTGGTGAACATTGAGACCGGTGATTCCAAGCCTTTGTATGATAATAAAGAGAATTACGAAAACTTCACTACGGACCATACGGGTATGATCCGCTTGGCGAGTATGACCGATGGAACCGACCAGGTACTCTACCATCGCGCCAATGACAAAGAACCGTTCATCGAGATCAAGCGGACCGGATTCAAGGACAGCTTCAATCCATTGTTCTTTACATTCGATAATAAGAACCTTTACGCGAGCAGCAACCTGAACGGCCGTGATAAGACCGCGATCGTGGAGTACGACATTGCAACCGGCAAAGAAGTGAAAGAGATCTTCGCGAATTCGGATTACGATGTGGATCAATTGGACTACAGCCGTAAACGGAAAGTTCTTACAGTAGTGTCATGGAACGGCGCCAAGAGCGAACATGCCTTCCTCGACAAGGAGACCGAAGCATTGTGGAACAAGCTCGGTGCACAAATGGAAGGCTATGAATACTGGGTCTATGGGGAGAATGACGACGAGGATAAGTTCATGGTCTGGAAAGGCAACGACCGCATGCCAGGGAAGTACTACTTCTATGATGCGAAGGCCGATAAGACCACGGAAATGGCAACGCTCTATCCATGGTTGAACGAGGATGACCTCGCTGAAATGAAGCCGATCCAATACCAAAGCCGCGACGGACTCACCATTCATGGATACCTGACCTTACCAAAAGGCCGTGAAGCGAAAATGCTCCCGGTGGTGATCAATCCGCATGGTGGACCATGGGCACGAGATGAATGGGGCTATAATTCCGAAGCGCAGCTATTGGCCAACCGTGGTTACGCCGTACTGCAAATGAACTTCCGTGGAAGCACCGGTTACGGCCGTGCATTCTGGGAGAAGAGCTTCAAACAATGGGGCAAGACCATGCAGGATGATATTACAGACGGTGTTAAATGGTTGGAAAGTGAAGGTATCGCCGACCCGAAGCGTGTTGCGATCTATGGAGGCAGCTACGGTGGTTACGCCACCTTGGCGGGACTCACCTTTACACCGGAATTATACGCTTGTGGCGTTGATTACGTTGGCGTTAGCAACCTGTTCACCTTCATGAAGACCGTTCCTCCATATTGGGAGCCGTTCAAGAAGATGATGTACGAAATGGTGGGTGATCCGCAAGCTGATAGCTTATTGATGCGCTCTGCCAGCCCTGTTTTCCATGTTGACAAGATCGCATGCCCACTTTTCATTGCACAAGGCGCAAAAGACCCTCGTGTTAATGTTGACGAAAGCGATCAGGTGGTTGCAGCGTTGAAGGCCCGTGGCATTGAAGTACAATACCTCCTGAAGGAAAATGAAGGCCACGGTTTCCGTAATGAAGAGAACCGGTTGGAGTTCTACGCCGCAATGGACAAATTCCTTGATGAGCATATTGGCAGCGGGTACAAAGCTGCTGCATCAGAGCCGGTTGCCGCTGCGGAAACGCATTGAACTGGCCAATACCGAGCTTATGGAACCGTCCCTCGCTTTGTTTAGCGAGGGACGGTTTTTTTTGTGGCGACCACGTTCAGTTCTCAGGCGCCGAGATCACATTATGCTGCGTCATATCAATCGATGCGTTAAAGTGGTAGGAATCCCTGATAACCATGAACCTAACAATCCGGGAACCCGTCCACTTGCTAACTTAGCTGACCATTGATCATCCATGACCTCTAGAGCTATCCGAAATACACTTGCCGCATGTATCATTTCCAGCTATGCAACGTTGCCAATTACGGCGCAGGTAGTTGTGAATGAAGTGTGTGCCAGTAACCTTACTGACCTGACGGATAACTTCGGGAATACCGAAGATTGGTTCGAGTTGTACAATACCGGAGGCACGGCTGAGGATATAACGGGCTGGTACGTAAGCAATAGGGCGGGAAATCCATTGAAATGGCAGATCCCGATCGGCACGATCATTCCTGCCGGTGGGCGGCAATTGTTCATTTGCAGCCAGCGGAATGAGGTTTCGGGTGGTTTCATTCATACCAATTTCAACTTGGACCAGACCGATGGTGATCATGTGCTATTGAGCGATGCAAGTGGAACGGCTGTGGATGATTTCGAGTTTACGCCGATGATGCGCACCAAAACTGGGCACAGCAGAGGCCGCACAACGGATGGCGCAGGAACATGGTCGTTGATGACCACTCCGACACCGGGAAATGCCAATGTTGCGGCAGGTGCTGAATACATGGAAAGACCGGTACTTACACCAGCCGCTGGCTTCTATGGTGGTGCGCAAAGTGTAACGATCACCGGACCTGCGGGAGCGACCATCCGCTATACCACCGATGGTTCCGAACCGACCGCTGCATCCGCGGCATACGCTGGAGCCATTCCTGTGAATGCTACAGCTGTTTTAAGGGCGGCATGTTTCGGAGCTGCTGGTAGTCTTCCTAGTTTTATCGAGTCGAATAGCTACTTCATCAATTCACCCCATACGGTTCCGGTTTGGAGTATTGCCGGTGATCAGGTCGATGAACTGTTGAATGGCAATGGAGGCATTCAGCCGTTCGGAAGCATTGAATACTTCGGAGAGGATGGAACCTTACGCGATGAGGCCGTTGGTGAGTTCAACGAGCATGGTCAGGACAGTTGGGCCTATGATCAACGTGGGTTCGACTACATCACGCGCGACGAGACAGGCTATAACAACGCTATCAACTACCCCATCTTCCGCACCAAAACCCGTGATAAGTTCCAACGATTGATCATTAAGGCAATGGCCGGCGATAACTACGAATTCGGTCCAGGACAACCAGCGCATATACGTGACGCGTACGTGCAAGCCCTGAGCCAGCAAGCGCATTTAGCAGTTGACGAACGGAGTTACGAGCCGGGCGTTCTGTATGTGAATGGTCAATATTGGGGTGTTTACGATATCCGCGAAAAGGTGGACGATCATGATTTCACCAAATACTATTACGGACAGGACAAGTTCAACATCCAGATGATAAAGACCTGGGGAGGAACTTGGAACGAGTACGGTGGACCACAAGCTCAAACGGATTGGGATGCATTGCGCACCTACATTGCAACCAACGACATGGGCGACGCGACCGCTTTCGCTTATGTCGACGAACAATTCAGTTGGAAGTCATTGGTTGACTATTTCTGTTTGAACAGTTATACCGTTTGTGCGGATTGGCTCAACTGGAACACCGGTTGGTGGCGTGGATTGGACCCCGCTGGTGATAAGAAAAAATGGAGGTATATCCTATGGGATATGGATGCCACCTTTGGGCATTACACCAATTTCACTGGCATCCCCGACCAAAGTCCCAATGCTGACCCATGTACAGTCGAAGATCTTCCGGATCCAGGAGACCAAGGCCATACCGATATCATCGAGAAGCTGATCAACGAGAACCAAATGGTGCATGATTACTATGTGAACCGTTACATAGATCTTGGCAACACCTACTTCAATTGCGATTATATGATCCCGTTCCTGGACAGCCTTATCGCGAACATTGCACCCGAGATGCCGGGCCAAGTTGCACGTTGGGGTGGATCGGTCGCAGACTGGCAGAACAACGTGCAAGTACTTCGCACGTACATTGAAACGCGATGTGTAGTGATCGAAGCCGGTCTGGTTGATTGCTATGACCTTGAAGGACCGTACGATGTGGTCTTCAACGTGGATCCACCCTTGAGCGGAACGTTGGAGATCAACTCGCTTGCACCGGAAACCTATCCTTTCAGTGGCTCATATTACGGCGGTATAGAGACCACCTTGATCCCCTTCCCTGCTGAAGGATGGGTCTTCGACTATTGGGAAACCTTTAGCACCAATACCATACTTCCATCAACAATGGATTCATTGGTAACAGTGGATATACTCTCTGCGGATAGCATCGTAGCGCACTTCAAACCACCTACACGCTATGACGTCATGCTTGACATGTTCCCGAAGGAGGCCGGAAGCATCACGTTCGAAGGCATTACCTACACCGATTTCCCACAATTGGTCAGTGCTCCGGAAGGAATCGACATAGACTTCAATGTGGACAGTGCGTTGTACTACAACTTCCTGTATTGGACGATCAAGAACAATGTGTACACGCCGGCAGACACTACTCTACCTGCACTCACTGCGCAATTCTGGAGTACGGATACGATCATCGCATGGCTGAAGCCGATGGACTATGTGTACTACACACCGAATGCGTTCACACCGAATGATGACGGTATCAACGATGTGTTCTTTCCGGTGAACAATGTCGTGGACCTGGAAACGTACGAACTCAGCATTTTCGATCGCTGGGGTGGCCAGATCTATCAAAGTACGGATCCTGCGGAAGGGTGGGACGGAACTTCAGGAAGCGGGCCAATGCCTGCCGGTGTTTATGTCTATCGAGCCAACGTGGTCGATGCCATCAAGAAGGACCACTACGAGCTGTTCGGGCATATAACGTTGTTCAGGTAATCACTGATTCCGGTGTTTTTGGTTGTACTCATAGAATTCGCTATGAGAGCTACTGGTCTTCGTTGAGGTTAAGATCGGGCTTGTGCCCTGAATTTTGAGATCACTGCCATTAAGGTAAGACCTTCCCCGGATTCATTATCCCTTTCGGGTCGAACAATTCCTTCAATCCGCGCATCAGGTCCAACTGGACCGCGTTGAATGCAATATCCATGTAGGGTCGTTGCACCAATCCAATACCGTGTTCACCGCTGAGTGTTCCTCCTAAGGAAACGGTCAGTTCGAAGATCTCGCGAATAGCTTTGGGTAGCTCGTTGGTCCATGCGTTATCGTCAAGATCGCCTTTGATGATGTTCACATGCAGATTGCCATCTCCAGCGTGTCCGTAGCAAACGCTTTTGAATCCATACCGAGTCCCGATATCCTTAACACCTTGCAATAACCTTGGCAATTCATAACGCGGCACCACGGTATCTTCTTCTTTGTACACGCTGTTGCTCTTCACCGCTTCCCCAACCCTCCGGCGCATATACCAAAGGGCATCTTTCTCAGCATTCGTTTCCGCGAACAATACCTCTTGGCATTCGTGCTGTTCCATAACGGTAAGGATAGTCTCACAATCCTTCATTACGGCATCTGCATACTGACCGTCGACCTCGATCAGGAGATGCGCAGCGGTATCATCTTCCACTTTTACATTTACCCCGGTCACGAATTTCAGGGTCCAATCCAAGGCATCGCGTTCCATGAATTCCAGCGCACTGGGAACAATGCCTGCACGGAAAACCGCACTCACGGCCTCACATGCTTTTGAAGCCGATCTGAACGGCACCAACATCAATCTGTTTTCCTTCGGCAATGGGATCAAGCGCAGAACAGCTTTCGTAATGACCCCAAGTGTGCCTTCGCTACCAACGATCAGGCGAGTAAGGTCGTAACCCGTGCTATTCTTCAATGTATTCGCACCGGTCCAGATCACTTCACCGTTCGGAAGCACAACTTCCAAGTTCAGGACGAAATCACGCGTTACACCATATTTCACGGCTCTTGGTCCTCCGGCATTCTCAGCTAGGTTTCCGCCTATAGTGCAACTGCCACGACTGCTTGGGTCCGGGGCGTAATACAACCCCTTAGCGGCAACAGCTTCCTGTAGAACTTGCGTGATCACCCCTGGTTCAACCGTCACTTGCAGGTTGCGTTCGTCAATGTCGATGATCGCATCCATCTTATCCAATGTAAGACCTACTCCACCATGTACACACAAAGCACCACCGCTAAGGCCGGTTCGTGCACCGATCGGCGTGACCGGGATCCCGAATTGCGAACAGAGCCGGAGCACAGCGGCTACCTCATCCGTCGTTCTTGGTCTTACAACGACCTCCGGAGGGTAACTCAGATCCTCGGTCTCGTCATGTCCGTAATGAAGCAATTCTTCCTTACCAACAAGGATACTAACAGGCTTGAGGACCTTCTCAAGATCTTGCAAGAACTCATTGCTGACACGCCCCATTTCCATTGTTGACCGGTCCTTTAGTTGAAGACGGCTACGAATGTATGCCATTCCAAAACGGAGAAATTGAACTGCATCATGCCGAGCGATCCGGATATAATTCCTTCTCGTAGGCTTTTCGAGGCCACCTTTCGGATCGGATTTCGTCATACATTTGATAATAATTGTGTTCGTAGGGAAGTTGGTTTAAGATAGACAGCATTGTCAGGGAACTCCTTACTTGCTACTTGAGGTTGAACGAATGCTTAGCTTATCCGTGAATTAACCTTGTTCGACCATGAAGCATCTGACAATATTGTTTCTATTCATCGGCACCGTTGCGCAAGCGCAGAACGTTGGGATCAATGCTACTGGTGCGGCTCCCGCAGCTTCAGCGATGTTGGACATTACCAGTGCAACAACAGGCATCCTGGTTCCCCGCGTGTTGCTTACGGCAATCAATATTGCAGCTCCTATTGTGGCACCCGCCAACTCACTGCTCGTGTTCAATACGAATACTACGGCAGGCGTGAATGGGGTTTCACCTGGGTACTATTACTGGAATACACCAACCCTAAGGTGGGTCCGTTTTGCGGCTTCTACGGATGCGTGGACGATCCTGGGTAATGCCGGAACGCTTCCTGCAACCAATTTCCTAGGCACCACCGATGCTCAGCCCCTTGTGATCCGAACCACGAATTTGGAACGCATGCGTGTTCTTGCCAATGGCCAAGTGGTTGTAAATACGCCAACACCTATCGCTGGTGATGTTTTTAGTTCCTTCGCTGCTGGAGCGGATTACGCGGTCAACGGTTATTCAACTGGAACAGGATCCTCAGGCTATTTCGAAGGCACCGGCGCTAGTGATGTAGTAGTGGGTTTTACCAACCATAACCAAGGTACTGCTGGTTTCTTCCAGAATGCCAACGTCGCGGGAACGTTCTCGACCCTATACGCCATCAGTAACAATACCGTTCCAACACTGGTGGTCCAGAATACATCCGCGGCTGCTGCGAATGGTGATGGGATCGAAGTATTGCTCACTGGCAATAACGCGAACAGAGGTATGGATATGTACTTGAACGGAGCTACGAATACGGGCATTGGCGTGGCAGTGTTCCAGAACGGAAGGGGCAGATCCGGAAATTTTCAGAACACACTTGCAGCTAATACTGATGTCGCATTATTCGCAAGTACGGCTGGAACTGGACGTGTTGTCAATGCGCAGAACACATTGGTTACCCATCAACAACAGGTCGGTTTCTTTGCACAAGCTTCCACAGGTCTTGGAGCGCCATATTTCAACGCTGCATCCGTATGGGGTCAAAGTGCCGGAGTACGAAGTGGTGTTTTCTTGGCCGCAGGCGCATCGGTGAATACAGTTGCTCTTTCGGCCGGCTCTTCAGGAGTCGGAGCCTATGACGCGGTCGGCATCTTTGGCTATTCTCAATCATCTGCAGTAGCTCCGGGCTGGGGATACGGTGTTCTTGGACAGGGCAATTGGTTCGGTGTTTTCTCCAACAACGACCTAGGGGCAGTTGGTTTAAAATTGTTTCACATAGACCATCCATTGGATCCGGAGAATAAGTACCTCCGCCACTTTTCATTGGAAAGCAATGAACCTTTGAACATGTATCGAGGTACCATAGAGTTCGATGCTAATGGCGAGGCCACTGTTTCATTGCCTAGCTACTTCCACGCCATTAATATCGATTTCAGCTACAGCTTGACACCTATTGGCGCATCCATGGATCTGTACGTTGCTGAGGAGATCGACAGTGAAGGTCATTTCAAAATTGCCGGTGGTATTGCAGGCAAGAAAGCTTCTTGGAATGTATATGGACAACGTAATGACCCCTACGTGCAGCAGCATCCTGAAAAATTGATCGTTGAGATGGATAAAAAACCAGAGGATGTTGGCAAGTACTATCTACCGAGCTTGTATGGACAACCACAATCGAAGGCCATCTTCGAGCGGTACCGTCCGGATCCGAGCAGTGTAACTACTGAGGAACCTGCAGAACAGAACGGAGCAACAGAAGTCCGCTCCAGGCAGAAGGAAAAGAAGAATTAGGGTTTTATTGTCCAACTGGAATTCTCGTTGGACCTGTATATCGAATGAACGGAATTGCGCGGTAGCGTGTACAGCTTTATTGAAGCTGCACGTTCATCAACCAAAACCCGTTCAACATGATCACCCTAGCAATTCTTTTTGCCGCACTCCTCATCTCCTCTCTGGCGCTTAGCAACACGGGTTGGAGCAACGTACTTTCCGTAGCTCGGAATGAGCTGGTATTTGCCGACCGGCATAAAGCGTACGGAGCCTATATCATCCGCCAGGAACATCATCGAACGATGTTGATCGCATTCTTCACATCCGTCGGGTTGATGGGTGCGCTGCTTTTTGTTCCGCGCTTGTTCCAAGAACCGGTCCTGCATGCTGACCCATCTGGTCTCACCGCAAAAGAGATCATATTCGAGACGCTTCCTCCAAGCGTTCTCCCTAAGACTGAAACCCCAAAGATCAATACCAAAAAGCCGGACCAGTCGAAGCCTGAACCGACCCAGGATGCAAGCGCACGCGTAGCAGTTGATAGTGTGATTACAACAACTCTGGATACTACGACGACTGCGGTAAACACTGATCTGATCGGCGATAGTACAAGTACCACCGGATCCGAAACTGGAAACAGTACGAATTCGTCAGGTGGAACCACCGGGTCGGTCAAGACCGGTCCTATTGATGAATGGGGTGCTGATGTAAAGCCCGAATACCCAGGTGGTGAAAAGGAACTCTATAGGTACCTGAAAAGATCCATTGTGTACCCAATGGACGCACGCAGGCTCAACAAGTCTGGAAGAGTGGTCATTGCTTTCGTAGTTGATACCGATGGCACGATCACCTCCACAACGGTGGTCAAAGGTGTCCATCCAAGTATTGATGCAGAAGCGTTGCGTGTTGTTCGGGAAATGATAAAATGGAATCCTGGCAAATACCAAGGGAAGAACGTCCCGGTCCGGTTCAAACTACCTATCGTCTTTACGGTCATATAACCACCGACCGAAGCATGGGCGAACTACTTGTTCAACTTGACCACATGTTTCCGCTCGGCTCTCATATTCAGTAATTCCACCGCAAAACTGAAGGCCATTGCCACATATGCATAACCCTTTGGGATCTCGCTGTGGTGTATAGGTTCGAGCCCTTCAAAAAAGAGCATGAAACCGACCATGACCAAGAAGGAAAGTGCGAGCATTTTCAACGCTGGATGTTTTTCGATGAACGAACTGATCCCTTGAGCGAAAAAGAACATGACGAACATAGCGATGATGACCGCTGCGATCATGATCTCCACATGATCGGCCAGGCCGATCGCTGTAATTATGCTATCGAAACTGAAGATGGCATCGATCAAAATGATCTGTGCCATTAGCGCACCGAAGCTTTTAGCTCTGGTCGCCCCTTGGGTCAATGTTTCCTCGCGTTCGAGCTTATGGTGGATCTCCTTAACGGCTTTGTACAATAGGAACAATCCACCAAAGAACATAATGCAATTGCGCAAGTTGAAACCGTACCCGAACAAGGTGAACAGCTCGTTCTCACCGTTCTTTACCAACCAACCCAGCCCCACCAGCAAAGCACAACGCATTAAGATCCCAAGGACCATCCACATGCGCCTGGCCTTTGTGCGATCCTCCTTGGGCATTCGGCCCAGGATGATGCTCACGAAGATCACGTTATCGATACCCAGTACGATCTCGAGAATTGTAAGCGTGATCAAACTGATGGCACCTTGAAGTGTAAAGAGCTCTTCCATTCCAATAAGGATCAATGGTTACAAATATCGGGTTGATGAGTTATTGATCTGCGGATCAGGTCGGAGACCTCCTTCGGTTTGGTGAGCACCATGATATGCGGCCCGCCTTTTACTATGTGATCAACCGGGAACCGCAAAGGCGTTACAACGTCCTTATCACCATGAATGCGGACAACAGGCCCTTTCCAAGGTGAGCCCTTCCAGCGCATGATCGCTTGTGCTCCGTGCCTTATTTTCTTTGCGGATTCTTCGCAGGCCATGCGGTAAAGCAGCTGATCGGTTTCGCGGTCGCGATCTCCGAGTACGCGCTTGATCGGCCATGTAGCCCACATGGTAAAGTGATTGATCAGATTCGGTAGTGCCAATTTCTTGGCTACGTTCAAATGAGTCGGCCGCTCGTGAGGGCCGGTCCATGACGAGATCAGGACAACTTTTTCCGGTTTTGTGATCGCAGCCAATTCCTGAGCCACCATACCACCCATGCTCACGCCAACAAGTATGTGTGGTTCATCTTTCTTGATCTGATCCGCCATCAATTTTGCAATGGAAGACAACGTACACCCGTTCGCGAATGGCGGCCAATTCAAGAAAACTGCATTCAACCCTTTCAGGTCGATACGATCAAATAATCGCTTATCGGTTCCAACTCCGGGTAATAGGTAGATGGTCATTTAATGTGTCGGCGGTAGTCCAGTGATGTGATCACCGGTCATAACGGTAACTCGCGCACGAACCCTAACGCATCTTCCATCAGGTCATGCATCACCACATCGTTCTTCACGAAGGGAACGCGTTCGCGGAAAGCAGCATGCAACGACTCCAGTTTACTTGATGAGGTTGTCGGTCGGCGGAAATCCAATGCTTGTGCGGCAGTGAATATCTCGATCGCTAAGATGCGCTCCACATCCTGAACAATTGTCCAGGTTTTCAGCGCAGCAGCAGCGCCCATGCTCACATGATCTTCCTGTCCGTTGCTACTATCAATGGTATCCACGCTATTGGGCATACAGCGTTGTTTGTTCGCGCTAACCAATGACGCCGATGTGTATTGTGGGATCATGAACCCACTGTTCAAACCGGGTTCGGCAACAAGGAACGCTGGCAATCCCCTATTCCCACTGATCAGTTTGTAGGTGCGGCGCTCGCTGATGCTACCGATCTCGGCGACTGCAATTGCGAGAAAATCCAATGCCAACGCTAAGGGTTGTCCATGGAAATTCCCGGCACTAATTATCAAGTCCTCATCATCGAACACCGTTGGATTATCCGTCACGGCTTCCAATTCGCGTTCCACCACGCTTTCAACGTATGCGATCGCGTCACGCGAAGCACCGTGTACTTGCGGCATGCACCGGAACGAATACGGGTCCTGTACGTGTGCTTTTTTCCGCTTGATCAGTGCACTGCCTTTCAACAGCGCGTTGATATTGCTTGCAACCACTGCTTGTCCAGGATGTGGCCGCACGGCATGCACCGAAGGATGGAACGGTTCGATCCGCCCATCATAAGCATCCAGCGACAACGCACCGATCACATCAGCGAGTTGCGCCAAACGCGTCGCTTTTAAGGTGAGCAACGCTGCGTACGCGTTCATGAACTGCGTTCCGTTCAACAAAGCCAATCCTTCCTTCGGTCCTAGTTCCAACGGTTTCCAACCTTGATCCTTCAGCGCCGCAGCGGATTTCATGCGTTTACCTTGGAAGAACACCTCACCGAGCCCCAAGAGTGGCAAACTCAAATGCGCTAGTGGTGCAAGATCGCCGGATGCACCCAATGATCCACGTTCGTAAACGATCGGCAGCATATCGGCATTGTACATATCGATCAAGCGTTGCACCGTGGCAGGCGCGACCGCACTATGCCCGAATGCCATGTTCTGGATCTTCAGGAGAAGCATAGCACGCACGATGTCCGTTGGAACCGGATCACCGCTCCCGCATGCATGGCTCATCACCAAGTTCTTCTGCAATTGCTGAAGATCCTTTTTTGCGATGGACTTATCGTAGAGCGACCCGAATCCGGTATTCACACCGTAGATCGGTTCGTCGCTTTTCTTGAGCCTATCCGCCAAGTATTTGTAG
Organism: Flavobacteriales bacterium; assembly: GCA_017987115.1. Classification (GTDB taxonomy): domain Bacteria; phylum Bacteroidota; class Bacteroidia; order Flavobacteriales_F; family PHOS-HE28; genus PHOS-HE28. Next base: position 13,066 of record JAGNUG010000088.1, read on the forward strand.
GAACGCGCAACCGCTTTCTTGGCATCCGGGCTAAGGGCGATGGTTGCACCGCTGTTGAGGACATGTTCCAGTTCGGTCAATTCCAGGCCGATGGTTCCAATTAGGTGTGTGCTCATGCTTATTGGTGAATAGGATAAAATAGAACGCTGATGTCGCAGAAAGATCTGATGAACGCAGATCTATTGAAGGAATCGGGTTGCAATTAGAATATGGATCGTCGTGGAAAGCATTTAGTTAAGTGGTCAACTGGAGCATTGCAATAAGCTCATCGGCTTTCACAGCCTTTTGCTCACCGGTCTTCATTTCCTTGATCGTAATGATGTCTTGCTTCAATTCCTGCTCTCCAATGATCGCGACATACGCAATGCCCTTGTCATCGGCGTACTTGAACTGTTTCGCCATTTTGGCCGCATCGGGATAGAGTTCCGCTGCGATACCTGCTTCACGTACTACACGGAGCAACTTCAAACAATGCAGGGCTTCCTTCTCCCCGAAATTGGCAAAGAGCAAGCGCGTGCTGGAACCGAGTTGCTCGGGAAATTTGTTCATTTCCAAGAGCACGTCGTAGATACGATCGGCACCAAAGCTTATGCCTACCCCGCTCATGTTCTTCAGTCCGAATATCCCTGTTAGGTCATCGTAACGCCCGCCGCCACAAATACTGCTTTGTAACGTTCCTTCCATCGCTTTTACTTCAAAGATGGCACCTGTGTAATAGTCGAGACCGCGGGCAAGCGTTGGATCGAATTCCAATGTGGCATTGGTCAGTTTTCCCGCAGCTTCAAATGTCGTGTCCAGATCTTTTAATCCTTGTTGTGCAATGGTTGATGATGTAAGCCATTTCTTTAAGCGTGGGGCTTGCTCAGTCCATGATCCGGTTAATTCAAACAGCGGTGCAATGCCTATTATCGCTTCATCAGAAATACCCTTGGAACGCATTTCTTCTTCGACCTTATCACGACCGATCTTATCGAGTTTGTCAATAGCTGTGACCATATCCACCACTTTTTCCGGTTGACCACTAACCTCGGCGATACCTGAAAGTACCTTGCGATCGTTGATCTTAATGGCTACTCGCAGGCCAAGCGCTCCGAACACTTCATCCATCAAGTGAACCAATTCAACCTCGTTCAGCAGCGACGTACTGCCGATCACGTCCGCATCGCATTGGTAGAATTCGCGGTATCGTCCTTTCTGTGGTCGGTCTGCACGCCATACAGGTTGGATCTGGTAGCGCTTAAAAGGGAAACTGATCTCATTCTGGTGCTGCACCACGTAACGTGCGAACGGAACTGTTAAATCGTAACGCAATGCCTTTTCGGAAAATAGTGATGCTTTAACTTCACTAAGTGACGCCTTGACCTCACTAATCATTCTTGACATTTTCCCAATAATATCATCAGATAATTCCACGGCCTCATTGCCATACTTCGCATCGAATTCTTTTTTCACCTCTTTCATGAAGTCGCCACTATCAAGGATCTTAAAGATCAATCGATCACCTTCTTCTCCGTATTTGCCGGTGAGCGTAGCTAGGTTCTCCATGGCCGGTGTTTCGATCGGTAGGAAACCGTACTTCTGGAAAACGCCACGGATGGTGTCGAAAATGAACTGGCGACGCAACATCTCTGTTGGAGAGAAATCACGTGTACCTTTGGGAATACTGGGCTTTTGTGCCATGTAACTACTTGTAGAACGGAATCACCGACGCTGATCTGTCGTTTCCGGACCGCGAAAGTACGGGGCACAATGCAAGGACAGTGGAATAC
>JAGNUG010000089.1 GCA_017987115.1 Flavobacteriales bacterium
GGGTTGCGCGTATGATCATGGCAGGCAAGGAATATCGCAACGAAGTGCCGTTCAAGAATGTTTACCTCACCGGTATCGTGCGGGATAAACAAGGCCGGAAGATGAGCAAGAGCTTGGGCAACAGTCCTGACCCGCTTGAGCTGATCGAGAAGTTCGGAGCCGATGGTGTGCGTGTAGGTATGTTGCTCACTTCACCTGCGGGAAATGACCTGCCTTATGATGATTCATTGTGTGAGCAAGGTCGGAACTTCAGTAATAAGATCTGGAACGCTTTCCGATTGGTAAAAGGGTGGAGCGTGGATGATCGCGAGCAACCTGCAAGTAGCGCGATCGCTGTTGAATGGTTGCAAAGTCGCGTACATCGAGCAACCGCGGAGATCGATGGGCTATTCGCGCAATTCCGCATCAGTGAAGCATTGATGGCCACTTATAAGTTGGTATGGGATGATCTCTGTAGTTGGTATTTGGAAAGCATCAAACCAGCGTTCGTGGATGGTGTGGGTGAGCCGATCGATCGCAAGACCTGCGACGCAACGATCGTGTTGTTCGAGGACATGATGAAGTTGTTGCATCCATTCATGCCGTTCTTAAGCGAAGAACTCTGGCATATGCTCCGCGATCGAAACGAAGGGGAAGACATCATCGTTGCCAAGTGGCCAACCAGTGGTATGGGTAACGCTGAGCTGGAGGCCGAATTAACACATGCATTCGATCTGGTCACTGCAGTACGTAACGTGCGCAATGAGCGCGGCATGAGTCCAAAGGAATCGTTGGACCTTCAGCGAAAAGGTAAGAGCCTTGTGGGCGATGCTGCGTTGAAGTTGGTTGGCAAACTCGCAAACGTTGGTGCCGTGGAAAGCGTTGATAAAGCAAGCGAAGGAGCGATCACATTCTTGGTTGGTACCACGGAATATGCTGTGGATCTTGGAGGTAGCATTGACGCCGAAGCCGAAGTAAAGAAGGCCGAGGAAGAGCTGAAGTACCTGCGCGGCTTCTTGAACAGTGTGGACAAGAAGCTCAGCAACGAACGGTTCGTGAGTGGGGCACCAGCACCTGTGTTGGAAATGGAACGCAAGAAGAAGGCTGATGCTGAAGCGAAGATCAAGGCATTGGAGGAACGGATCGGGCAATTGGCCGGGTAGGTGAAAAACGACACGGTCATCACCTGATGATATTCTAGCGGATCTTACCTTCGCCACATCCCACGCGACCTTACATACGCAGCGATCGACATCGGTTCCAATGCTGTAAGGCTCTTGGTGGCTGAGGTGATCGAGCGAGATGATCATCCGATCGTAAAGAAGCAGACATTGGTAAGGCTCCCCATCCGCTTGGGTGAGGATGTGTTCGCGGACGGTAAGATAAGTACTGCTAAATGCGATTACTTGATCAAGGGGCTAAAGGCATTCCGCCTACTTACGGAAGTGTATGGTGTTTCACACTTGCGGTGTTGTGCCACCAGTGCCATGCGCGAGGCGAGTAATGGGCGCGCGATCATGGACCGTGTGGAAATGGAAAGTGGGGTGCACATCGAAGCGATCCCGGGGACCACTGAAGCGGATCTTATCGTAAATACGTTCTGGACACAGGATATGTTGAAGGACCGTACTTATTTGTACATCGATGTTGGCGGTGGTAGCACTGAACTTACTTGGTTGGAGGGCGGAAAGCGCTTGCGCAGTGCATCCTTCGCCATTGGTACTGTCCGTAGCTTGGCAGGAAAAGTGAAAGATGATGTGTGGGAAGAGATCAGCGCATATCTGGAAGAGACCAAAGAGCAGCACCGCGCCGGGATCGGCATTGGGACAGGTGGGAACATCAACCGGATCTTCAAGGAGAATGGCAACCGTTTCGGTGAGCCGTTGAGTATTCAGGATATTCAGAAGCAGCGTGATAGGATCGCCGCCTATTCGATGGCAGATCGCATCAAGTTGTTGCGTTTACGTCCTGACCGAGCTGACGTTATCGTACCTGCGTCGGACATCTTTCTACGCGTAATGAAATTGGCCGATATTGAAGAGGTATTCGTACCCAAAGTAGGATTGGCTGATGGCATGGTCTACGATCTATACATGCGCCAATTCGGCCATAAACGCTATGCACCGAACGATGCGCCATTCGTTGCTGCATAGGTTCTACTGCGTTGTTGCAAGCGTCATTTTTCTTCTTCCAATGACAGCTACCTGTGCTGATGGTCCATGGCAGATCGGCGCGCGGGTGCATTACGGATTTCTGTGGCCACACCGGCCTAGTAGCTGGATCTTGGTTCAAGGCCATAGTGTAGCAACGGAAGTATTTATGGAGCGTCAGTTGCTTGGTGACCGTGCTTGGCATCATCACTATCGCGGTCCTAGTTGCGGTCTTGGATTCATGTACGCTGGCATGGCGGACCCAGATCGCATCGGAGCTGTGGTCCGGTTGCTTCCATACTTGAATCTGCCGCTGGTAAAAGGTGAACGCGGATCATTCGGGATGCAGTTAGGGTGGGGACTAGGATATGTATCGAATCCATTTGAACGTCGGGACAATAGCAAGCAGATCGCGATCGGATCCACATTGAATACGGCCATCCAGATCATGGCCCAATACAAGCTACAATTGGGAAGAACGAGCTTACGCACTGGGCTGGGCATTGACCATTGGAGCAATGGGTCAGTGGCATTGCCCAATCTGGGTTTGAATTTGCTTAGTGCAAGTATCGGCATGGCCTATTCACTGGGCGAACCGGAACCCTATGAGCATGTGATGGACACTACACAGCTGGACCGACCACGACGCACATACAGCGTTGTTGGAGCATTCGCTATGAGCGAAACAGGCAGGCCGGAAAGTGGGCAGTACAGCGTGTATTCGGTCATCGGCCAAGTGCAATGGCGGCTCTCGAAAAAGTCTGCTATCAGTGGTGGAGTGGACCTCTTCAACAAAGGTGCTTTGGGTACGTTGTATCCGGAGTTGAAAGAAGTAAGTCGGATGGCGTACACGCAAGCAGGAGTCCATGGCGGTTACGCATTGTTGTTCGGAAGAGGGGAGTTGATGCTGCAAATGGGTTACTACGTATACACGCCAAAACCAGAAGCGGAAAAGTTCTATCATCGATTGGGTTGCAGGTACACTATTGGAAAGCATCTGGTAGCGCATGTCGGGTTGAAGAGTCATTATGCAGTAGCGGATCACTGGGAATTCGGGTTTGGATACAAATGGTGAACAAGTGGCTCATAGTGTTCGGCGTGGTACTGATAGCCGGTTGCCAACGGGAACAATGGGATGATTGCATCACAAGTGCCGGTCCAGAGCGTGAAGAGATCCGCAAGATGGAACCGTTCACTACCATCGACCTCAATGATCGCATCGATCTGGTATTGGAGGATCGCGCAACGAACACGATCATTGTGACCGCGGGAAGGAATTTATTGGATCAAGTAAGTACTGAAGTGCGAGACGGCGTGTTGTTCATTAAGAATGATAACCGGTGTAATTGGGTGCGTAGTTTCAAGCCACGGATCACGGTTTTTGTCGCTATTGAGGCGGTTGAGAAACTCCTGCTTCGTGGCACTGGGAACATTACCAATACGGACACGCTGGTGCGCGACCATTTCAGTGTGGAGCAATTCAACGCACAGGGAACGACTACGTTGACAGTAGATGTGAATGTGATTGATATTGTTCTTCACACAGGCGCCGGAGATGTCCAATTATATGGCCTATGCAACCATACGGCGAATTTGTACAGTGGCATCATGGCACCGATCGATGCATCCGGTATGCGAACACGTTTCGTGAATGTGAACAACAGCAGTGTGAGCGATATCCGTTGCTGGGCAACGGAAGGACTGAATGTTCAGCTCCGCGATGTAGGTGATGTGTATTACCGGAATGTGCCTCTTGATCTTGTGGAAAGCGATATCACGGGAAGCGGTGAATTGATCGCGTATTGAGCTACTGCTTCACCCAACGCGAGAAAGATCGGTCACCTTTTTCGTTCGTAGTGATCACCTGATATGCACCTTTTGCAAGCTGACTTGTATCGAACCTTATCGCTCCTGAAGCATTGCTTTTTCGCAGCACTTCGCGTCCAGCTTGATCCATCAGAACGCTATGGAACGTTTCGTTCGGCCATTGAATGGTGAACTGTTCAGCACCAGGGTTCGGGAAAGCTAAGATCACATTTTCATCGCTGTATTCATTGAGGCCGACCAAAGAGCTACAACCGAATTCACCCTCGGGGGTGACCAGGTCGATATCAATGTCCGTGTAGCAATGCAACGTTTCCGTGGCGTTCACTGGAATGCAACCGCTCAATAAATTGAATGAACCATTTGCCAGGCCGATCCGCTCCGTAAGCGAATGCAGATCACCGAATGGCGTACCGAATTCATCCACAGCGGAAAGCTGAAGTTCTTTCAACGAAACACCGTCAATGATCACCGTGGCGGTATCCATTACTTGATGCATACCCGAAGGTGTTGGCCCACACTCGCCATCATCACCGGGTGCATACCATCGGTCACCGGGCACCGCACCGAACCAGTACAATGTGTCCCATTCCGGAGGCCCGTTCCAAATGGACCAGAGCAGAACCACATCATTCTCTATTGATGTAAACCGGTATTGATCGATGAAAAGGGTGTCGGGCGAACCAATGGTGTTCACGCTAAAACCGGTAACATGGATCCGTTGTGCCGTTCTACTATCGATCAAGGTATCACCAACATAGTGCCGTTCGGTCCGTCCTTCACGTTCGAAGCTGGAGGTGTTCCATTTCCACATTGCATTGGGAGGGCACCAGATCTGCGCAATAACGATCAGCGGAACAACAAGTGAAAACAAGAGAGAGGCACGAAGCATGGGACCAAAATAGAGGTGATGAAACCCATTACGGGATCACTATTCCCCAATAAACGAACAACCCGACCATTATAACAGTGATCCCTGAATTCATGGTCAAGAACGAACGATGAACGAACCGTTGATCGGTGCGGTAAGCGCTATACGTGAATATGAGCAATGCTATCAATAGGCAACCAAGAAATGCTGGTACGTACTTCAGCAAAGCAGAGAATGCATCGGTGGCATAACCCAGCCCGAAGTAATACACCCCTTCGTTCAAAAGGAGAAAGGGAGTGACCGTAAGCAAAGCAATGCTTGAGAGCGACATGGTCAACAAAGCGAGCTTTCCCTGCGAACTAGCTCCTCTTAATTTCGAAACTGTTCGTCGCAGAATTCCAAAGCTGGAATAGAGCAAGGTGAGCCCTGTCAACCCCGCGAACGCAACGAGTAGATAGAACAACCACCGCTGATGAAAAGGCGTTATGTACGCCACCAACTTTTCGTAGTCGGCATTGGGCGGAAAGATCGCGGCCATGTCCAGTTCATGATCGCCCTTTGCCAATTCTTCGCGCACATTGAAACTGCGAACGGTGTTATAGTCGTGATAGAAATACAAGTGGACGATCCCGTTCTGCGGATCATACAAGTTGCTGTACAGTGTTCCGGTCAGTCCTTCTCTGTTGTCGTGTGAACCTCTTCGTACAGCCATTTTATTGAGCACGGAGGTTCCAAATGCAACTGAAACATCGACACCATTCGCGATCAATTCACGTCCGTTCTGATAGCGTTCAATAGGCACGGAATCAATATCCACACACCGCGACATTCTGAAGTTACCGAGCGCGAACGTAGCATCGTTCCCGGTATAGAGCGTATCGCCTTCGGCCACCAGATAATCACCGTTGCGATCCACCAGTACAAGCATGGCATGGTCGAACGTTGCGACCGTGTATTTGCGCAAGATCTTTTCAGCTTCATGAACGGTCGCACACGAATGCATGATCTTCGGCAGCAGTGTTGCGAAGTCCGTGATACGGGTGTTCGGCATAAGGGCGATCTCTCGGTTCTCCACCACTAGCGCATCGTAGATCAATCCTTCGGAATTCATGCCGCCTTGGTCTATCATTTGACGCATGGGGCTGCCGTTATAGTGTGCGAAATACACCGCACCGTATTCTCCGGGGCCGCCGTTTCGGAACCAGACCTGAGCGTTGATGCTCCACGCATCCTCATTGTTGCCAACGATGGTTCTGCCGTCCTTGGTTATTTTGAAGAAGGTGCATGCTTGTGCAGCCGTCGCCGAACAAAACAGGAGCGCTACAAGGGCTGAACGAAGGATCAAAGACATTCTTGAGTGACGGTCGTTAGGGTGTGGTATGACCAATGCGCCTAGTTTGAAAAGTAACGCAGTTATACGAACGGCACAGTGATCAATCGAAAATATGCTGGTCGAAAACCTAGTTCATAGGTCCCAACTTCCCTGATCAATATGGCACCTTCAGCACCTCTCCTTGATCGACCAACAGTTGGATCTTTGGGTTTTCAGTAATTGGCTTTTCCATTGGGTAAAAGTGGTAGATAGCGAATCGATCACTCTTGAGGGTGATGCCCTGCTCGTGGGCTTCAAGCATGATCCACTTTGGTACGAAGGCAATGTCCAAGTTGTCCATCGCGGCAATGGTCACTGGGCTTTCTGCATCGCCAGAGACATAGATGCGTTTGCCGTGCCAAGTGATCAGGTAGGAATAGTGATGTTTGGCCAATGAATGCTTGGTCCTGAACGCTTCCACGGTGAACTCTGCTGAAGCGTATTCTGGTAGAGTAAGATCCGCCAAGCGTTTCTTCTTCACCTTCCAAGGACCGTAGACCGTTCCTGTTGTTCGCTTCACGAGTTTCTTTTGGTAATGATCCGGATGGCGGTGCGTGAAGAGATGTGTTGCGTTAGGACGGATGCTGTCGATCTCCGATGCAGGATATTCCATGTAATTGAATGCGCCGGACTTATAGGGGAAGTCGGTGTACACATCCAATGTGCCATCGGTTAAATGCAAGCCGCAGTTCCCGATGAAACGGATGGTTATCACGTTTTCCTGGGCTGTTGCGCATGCACCAAGGGTGAGTGCCGTGACGGCCAACAAAGAACGAAAGAGGATGTCGGTCATAAATGTTCGGGCGGTGAAAGTAGGGTGGCTTAGGATATGCCTGGTTGGCAGTATGCTAATAATTGTGCCGTTCTTGATCTGAACGAATTTGAACGCTTGTATCGCAACGGTATTCAAACTTTTACATTTTTCATTCCCCCTTCTCCATTCCGCAAAGCGGCTAAGTATCTTCGCAGCATGTCTACGTACGTGCAAGCCGCTCCCTACCAGCCCAAGAACAAAATTCGGATCGTAACCGCTGCATCGCTCTTCGATGGGCACGATGCCGCCATCAATATCATGCGCCGGATCATACAAGCCACGGGCGCCGAAGTGATCCACTTGGGGCATGACCGTAGCGTGGAGGATGTGGTGAACACCGCGATCCAGGAAGATGCGCACGCCATTGCCATGACCAGCTACCAAGGAGGGCACACCGAGTATTTCAAGTACATGCATGATCTGTTGAAGGAGAAAGGCGCGGGGCATATCAAGATCTTCGGAGGTGGTGGAGGGACCATATTGCCGGAAGAGATCAAGGAGTTGCACGATTACGGCATTACACGGTTGTACCACCCGGATGATGGGCGTTCGATGGGCTTGCAAGGCATGATCAACGACATGCTGGAGAAGGCTGACTTCGACTTAAGTGCAAAAGTGAACGGCGAAGCAAAAGAACTTTCGCCCAAGAATTGGCCGGCAATTGCACGATTGATCAGCGCAGCAGAGAACCACCCGGATGTGTACGCGAAGTTGAGTGATGAAGTGCATAAGAAGGCCAAGACGAACAAAGCACCTGTCCTTGGAATTACAGGAACAGGAGGGTCCGGCAAATCGTCGATGGTGGATGAATTGATCCGCCGGTTCTTGATCGATCAACCGGACAAGACCATCGGTGTGATCAGCGTGGATCCGAGCAAACGCAAGACCGGTGGCGCGTTGTTGGGTGACCGCATCCGCATGAACAGCATCCGCGGTGAGCGTGTGTACATGCGTTCGTTGGCCACGCGCCAGAGCAATTTGGCGTTGAGCAAACACGTGCAGGAAGCCGTTGATATTCTGAAAGCATCCGGCTTTGATCTCGTGGTATTGGAGACCAGCGGCATTGGCCAAAGTGATACCGAGATCCTGGACCACAGCGATGTTTCACTCTACATCATGACGCCCGAGTTCGGTGCGGCCACCCAGTTGGAAAAGATCGATATGCTTGATTTCGCTGATGTGGTTGCCATCAACAAATTCGACAAACGCGGTGCGCAAGATGCCGTGCGCGATGTGAAGAAACAGTACAAGCGTAACCATCAGTTGTGGGATGCCGACGATGAAAAACTACCCGTGGTAGGAACCATTGCCAGCCAGTTCAACGATCCGGGAACCAACAACTTGTATGTGCGTTTGATGGAAACCATTAAGACCAAGACCGGTGTTGATTTCCATAGCCAGTTCGCAGGGCATGACGAGATGAGCGAGAAGGTCTGGATCATCCCACCAGCGCGCACGCGGTACTTGAGCGAGATCAGCGAGAACAACCGGAGGTATGACGAGAAGGTCCGGAAACAAGCCTCGATCGCTGATCAACTTTACGGACTCCATTCTTCAATCTTGATATTCGGTGGACCGGACCTTCTCGGATTAGCTGATGGGTCGGTTAGCGGATTAGCTGATGGCGGAGCGACTGCATCAGCTAATCAGCCCATCAGCAAATCAGCTAATCCTCTCACAGATCTCATCAACAAATTCCACGAACTAAAAAAAGACCTCGATCCACACCTGTGGGCAATGCTAACTGGTTGGAACGCCGAGTCCGAAAAATACAGCGGCGAATTCTTCACCTACACCGTTCGTGGAAAGGAGATCAAAGTACCGAACCACACCGAGTCGTTATCGCATTTGAAGATCCCCAAAGTGGCGCTGCCGAAATTCCGTAGTTGGGGCGATAAAGTGCGCTGGGCGATGCAAGAGAACACGCCCGGATTCTTCCCGTACAGTGCGGGCATCTATCCGTTCAAACGCACCGGCGAAGACCCTGCACGCATGTTCGCAGGAGAGGGCGGACCTGAACGCACGAACAAGCGTTTCCACTACGTAAGCCAAGGACTTCCGGCCAAGCGATTAAGCACCGCATTCGACAGTGTAACGCTCTACGGTCACGACCCGGGAAGACGTCCGGATATCTATGGCAAAGTGGGCAATAGCGGCGTAAGCATCTGCTGTTTGGACGATGCCAAGAAATTGTACAGCGGCTTCGATCTAACCGCACCGACGACCAGCGTAAGCATGACCATCAACGGTCCCGCGCCGATGTTGTTGGGGTTCTTCATGAACGCCGCCATCGACCAGAATTGCGAGAAATACATTAAGCAAAATGGCCTCGAAGAGGCTGTGGAGAAACGTTTGTCGCAGTTCTGGGAGGGGCGCGAAATTTCGCGCCCGAAATACGCCGGAGGCGTTCCCGATGGCAACGATGGTTTGGGTCTGATGTTGTTGGGTGTTACGGGTGATCAGATATTACCAAAAGACGTTTACGCCAAGATCAAAGCCGACACCCTCGCTCAGGTCCGTGGCACCGTGCAAGCGGATATCTTGAAGGAAGACCAAGCACAGAACACGTGCATTTTCAGCACCGAATTCGCGTTGCGATTGATGGGCGATGTGCAGCAATATTTCATCGAGAAGAAGGTCCGCAATTTCTACAGTGTCAGCATCAGCGGTTACCACATTGCAGAGGCGGGTGCGAACCCGATAAGTCAGTTGGCGTTCACCTTGGCGAATGGTTTCACGTACGTGGAATACTACCTAAGCCGCGGCATGGACATCAACGATTTTGCGCCGAACCTGAGCTTCTTCTTCAGCAACGGTATGGATCCCGAATATGCTGTGATGGGCAGGGTAGCGCGCCGTCTTTGGGCCAAGGCACTGAAGCATCGGTACAATGCCGACGAGCGCAGCCAAATGCTGAAGTACCACATCCAGACCAGTGGTCGCAGCTTGCACGCGCAAGAGATCGACTTCAACGACATCCGCACCACGCTACAGGCGCTGTACGCCATCTACGACAACTGCAACAGCCTGCACACCAACGCCTACGACGAGGCCATTACCACACCCACGGAAGAAAGCGTGCGACGTGCCATGGCCATACAGCTCATCATCAATAAAGAGCTTGGCTTAGCGAAGAACGAGAACCCGTTACAAGGCAGTTTCATCATCGAAGACCTCACCGACCTGGTGGAAGAAGCCGTCCTCACCGAATTCGACCGCATCACCGAACGCGGTGGCGTGTTGGGTGCCATGGAAACCATGTACCAGCGCAGCCGCATCCAAGAGGAGAGCTTGTACTACGAGACCCTGAAGCACTCCGGCGAATTCCCCATCATCGGCGTGAACACCTTCTTGAGTTCGAAGGGATCACCAACCGTTCTGCCGAAGGAAGTCATCCGCGCAACAGAAGAAGAAAAGCAAGCACAGATCGCCACTGTGGAGAATTTGAAAACCGCCTATGCGGCCGAAAGCAAGAAGGCGATCCATGCATTGCAGCATGCCGCCATCAAGAACGAGAATATGTTCGCTGTGCTGATGGAGGCTACTAAGTATTGTTCGTTGGGGGAACTCACCGCCGCGATGTTCGAAGTCGGAGGCCAATACAGACGTAATATGTAATGGCGATGCTGAGCAAAGCGAAGTCCCGGTTTAGTGGACGTAACGGAGGTACGACGATTATGGCCACTTTGCCGGGTTTCGAAGTTGGGGGGCAGTACAGGCGGAATATGGATCGATACCAACATTGTCTAGCTTTGTAATATGTCACTCAACAGTGGTTTCAGAATAGACCTAACACCCGATCAAGTGGTGGAGTTGGCCAAGCAATTGCCGGGCAAAGAAAAGCGCGAGTTGGCCAAGGCTTTGGAACGCGAGGGTTTGATCACTCGCCTAGAAGAGCTTATGAAAAAGGTGCGTACTGTTGAATTAAGTGAGGACACCATCATGGCCGAAGTAGTAGCGGTAAGAGCCAAGCGTTATGCGGCAAGGAAAAAGAAAGCCGCTAAAGGTCATCGTTGACGTTAAGGTGCTATTCAGTTTTCTGATCGGCAAGAGACTGAAGGGTTTCGTGACCCTGCTTATGGTCAACCATGTTCAAGTATTGGTTTCGACGGAATTGTTGGACGAGTTGAAGGAAGTGCTTCAACGACCTCACTTACGGCGCTATTTCACGCAGTCCGAAGCCATTGAATTTGCCGTGATCTTTGAGCATTTAGGGCAGCATGTGGACATCGATCTTTCGGAAGAAGTGTCGATCAGCCGGGATCCTAAGGATGATTACCTGTTACGCATGGCCAAACAGAGCAAAGCGGATGTGCTAGTAACCGGAGATAAGGATCTATTGGTCCTTGGAAAGTTTGGCAGTACTCAGATCCTAAATGCGCGAACATTTTCTGAAGATCATTTGAGGGTATAGATGACCTACTCGGCTATTTTTGGACTGCCTTCTACGTGGAACATAAACGGATCAAACCTGAGCGAATAACCCGCAGGATCAAATGAACATCCCAGACGATATCCGGATCAAGAGGGCCCACTACTTAGCTGATCATTCCATCAGGTTCACGTTCACGTTCACGGACGGGCACCTGAGCGAGATCGACCTATACCCATTCCAATACCATTCAGACATTTAAAAGCGTCCAGAGATGCGTGGCTGTTTTTTATCAGGACGAATTGAAAAACGTCTTTGCATAGCCATAGCTACGGAACTACTTTTTCGATGAAGTAATGATGAAAAAGGGCAAGTAGATCGGATGTTTTTGAGTGTCTAAATGGTATAAGTGCAGCAGGGCAGAACCCGATGAACAGCCAGTACTTGGATGTGGTTCGCTTCCGGCAATTCAAACTACACCGCAACGTTGATGTGTACTGGGACGATTGGGAAATGTGCTTTCGCTTCGAGACGCTTTACATAGGAAAACTACCAAAGCTGCCTAGGCCTAAGTTGGCCACAAAAAGGCGGAAAGAGCGGACCAAGAGCTCCAAGGCACATAGGAAATGGTAGCAATACACCAAGCCGCCATCAAGAACGAGAATATGTTTGCTGTGCTGATGGAGGCAACGCAGTATTGTTCGTTGGGTGAGTTGATCAATGTTAAGTTCCCTTTTAGCGGGCAGTACCGGAGCAAAAAGTACTATCGATCCACTAGCTTGAAGCAACCAATTTCCCCTTCATCGTCTATACCCCATGCGATACGCTCTTCTCACCTGCGCAGTTCTTACGATCACCACTGTCCTGGGCCAAGTAGTGCCAGGCTGCTCCGACTATAGTGGTACAGGCCCCACCATATTGCGCGGCTTGGTGCGTACTCCCGATGATGGGGCATTGTGCGTAGGCCGCACTTTGACAAATGGAGGCACCAACTTCGATCTGCTCGTTGTCCGTGTGGACGCCGCAGGTGATACCCTCTGGGCGCGGGTTTTCGCGGGCTCGGGGAACGAAGATGGTGCTGGGGTGGTCCTTCGCGGGGATACCACTGCTATCATTTGTGGGCGCACCTCAACGGTAAGCGATGTTGCGAACCAGAGTGACATTTGGGTGCTGGCGGTGGACCTGAACGGTGAACTCCTTTGGCATACCGTGATCCGCTCACCCGGCAATGACTATGCCTTTGCCCTCGCGCTTACTAGCGATGGTGGCTGCATCGTTACCGGTCAGCTAGTAGAGGATCTTGAGCGACCGGCTTTGATCAAACTGAATGCATCGGGCCAATTGGTATGGTGCAGGAAAGCCACAATGGGCGGTTGGGGCGCGGACATTGTGGCACTTGAAAATGGAGAATTTGCCGTTACCGGAAACGTGTTCGGCGGTATTTCCGGTATTGACCAAGTCGTGATGCGGATCGATGGCGCAGGCAATGTGCTATGGTCAGAGGTGCTCGTAGGTCCCGCAACAGAATACGGCACGTGCATCATCGAAGAACCCAGTGGCACTTTGCTTGTAGGTGGTGTGTCGCACGCAAGCAATGGGGATCCCAGCGACCTCACATTGACGCGTCTGGACAGTGCTGGCGCATTGCTCTGGGGCACAAGTATGGATAACCCCGATGGTGATTGGATAGTGGACCTCATTCGGCGTGCTGATGGTAGCTCGCTCGGCTTGGGCTACAGCTACGCATACGGACCCGAAGGTGCTTTGTTGGTGCAGGTGGTGGATACAACACTTGGTACCAGCATCCACACTGCTCCGGATGGTGACCTATTCTTATATGGTGTGGACAATGCTGCGGACGGTGGCCTTTGGTTGTGCGGTGAACGAGCTGGTGGTATTGGACGGATCATGCGCTTGGATCCTTTCTTGGAGGCGTGTCCGGAATGCGCTTCTCGGACACAGGTCAACGCCAGTGGTGCACCCTTATCAGTATTCCCACAGCCCCTGGTTTTTCAGCCAGCTGGCTACGACACGACCTTTGCGCTCACAGTTACATCCTTCGAAGGCTGGACACCGCACTGCATCACTACGGAAGTTATGGCGAGCCCGTATAGTGCCATATCAACCTCTTGGATCCTATGGGGCGAAAGCACATTGATGGTGCAAGGAACCGGACCTTCTGTTAGCGGTACATGGACCATTTTGGATCTGGCCGGTCGTTGCTTGGCAACCGGAGATCTGCCTCGGTCAACACAGGTCATCGATACCGGATTCAGGAACACCGGCCTTTATTTGCTGCGTGTTCAGCAAGTTGGTGGCCCGCAGTGGGTGGAACGCTTCTATTGGCCGTGATACGGAAAGTAATGAACGTGCCTGATCCTTTTCAATTACCATATTCCAACGCCGCATAGGTTAATTCGCAACGGCGACCAGGGCGGACCTTTCGGCTTGCCCATTGGGTTGATCCTTGAATACGTCTGATCTCTGATAGGTAGCCCTGTCGTCAAAGAAGGAAAGCAAGCGCAGATCGCCACGGTAGAGAATGTGAAATCTGCATATGCGGAGGAAAGCAAGAAGGCGATCCACGCGCTACTACAGGCCGCCATCAAGAACGAGAATATGTTTGCTGTGCCGATGGAAGCAACGAAGTAGTGTTCGCTTGGAGAATTGACCAACGCAATGTTCGAAGTAGGGGGGGGCAGTATTGGATGAATATGTAGGTTATCGGGCGCATCTGCTACCTTTGGGACAATGCCCAAGTTGTATGAATACATTGTTCTGGTTTTTCTGTTTACAGCGACGATCACGACCCAATGCATCTCCACGTACAGCATGGTGACCGTGAAGGAATTATCATGCTCATCATTGTAGAAGGTAAGCTGGTGGAACTGAGGTGGCGAGCCAAACGCGGTGCGAGTATGCTGAATGAGAAGGAACAGCGGGTGAAACGTTCGTTCGAGCAATGAAGGAAGCATCGTGGCTAAATGGACCGCTTTCTACGTGGAACATAAACGGATCAAACCTGAGCGAATAACCCGCAGGCTCAAATGAACATCCCAGACGATATCCGGATAAAGAGGGCCCACTACTTAGCTGATTACTCCATCCGGTTCACGTTCACGGACGGGCACGTGAACGAGATCGATTTTTACCCATTCCTTAGTGCAGCAGGGCAGAACCCGATGAACAGCCAGTACTTGGATGTGGTTCGCTTCCGGCAATTTAAACTTCACCGCAACGTTGATGTATACTGGGACGATTGGGAAATGTGCTTTCGCTTCGAGACCCTTTACATAGGAAAACTACCAAAGCTGCCTAGGCCTAAGTTGGCCACAAAAAGGCGGAAAGAGCGGACC
>JAGNUG010000012.1 GCA_017987115.1 Flavobacteriales bacterium
GCGAACACCGTTCTTTGATGACAATCTATGAACCCACTGATGATGTAGTGCTATTGATCGGCCCAGAAGGCGATTTTTCAATGGAAGAAGCAGCGCTGCTGCGTGCACAAGGCTTCAACGCCATCGGACTAGGTGCAGCGCGCCTACGCACAGAGACCGCAGCCCTAGCCGCATGCACATGGCTAAGCTTGGCACAGCAGCGGTAACTTTGCACCAATGCACATCTGTATCATGTCAACTAAAGTGCCTCGCACCTTGCCCTCTTTGTTACTTTCCTACTTTCCATCTTTGAATTGTTTTCGGTTGCGCAATTTTGCATTCATTCACCGTCGGGCGAAAGATCTTTCGCCCCTACGGTGCTTGGTGGAAGGCACATTGCTTTCTCTCTTGCTATCTATTTCTCTTTCTCTCTCCTCGTTCGCTCAAGGCTCCTACCAGCTCGCCGTATTGAAATACAACGGTGGCGGCGATTGGTACGGCAATCCCACGAGCCTCCCCAACTTGGTAAAATATTGCAACCAACAGCTCGGCATGAACATGAACACGGATGTTCCAGTGGTGGAGGTCGGCAGTTCAGAACTGTTCACCTACCCGCTCGTCCACATGACAGGGCATGGCAACGTTGTTTTCAGTCCACAGGAAAGTGAAAACCTTCGCACCTATCTGATAAGTGGCGGATTCCTGCACATCAGTGACAATTATGGTATGGATGAATTCATTCGGCCCATGATGAAGCGGGTATTCCCCGAGTTGGAAATGCTAGAACTACCCTTTTCGCATGCGATCTACCATCAGAAATTCAATTTCAGCCAAGGCCTCCCGAAGATCCACGAGCACGATGAGAAACCACCACGTGGTTTTGGTTTGTTCTGGGAAGGACGGTTGGTCTGTTTCTACGATGTGGAATGCGACCTCGGTGACGGTTGGGAAGACCCGGACGTACACGGCGATAGCGAAGCAACACGCACCAAGGCTCTACAGATGGGAGCGAATATCGTAAGCTTTGCTTTCAGTGGGCAGGAGAACTAGATCTCTGAGCGTTGCCTATGGCTACGCTCCACACATCCAATTCACGGTAGCCTGTGGCTACTTATCGAGATGATCCACAGTTCACCTTACAGCCATGCCCGACCGGAGTAAAGCAATGATCCTTGCATTGATCTATGTGATCTCTGGGACATGGTTTGCTCATTTTGCGATCTACAATAACATTGCAGAAGGGTTCTTTTTATTATTTCTTTTTTCCCGTCGCGTTTATCCCGATGTTCATTTTCTTTACGTCGCGTGATCCATTTCTAACGATCTTGATCTACATAGCGATTTCGGTCTTTTTGTTTACACTGATATTCCGATCACTCATCAGCTCATATCGGGTACTCAATAAAAGGTAATTGATCCTAAGTGCAAGAATGCAGTATCCCAAATGGTTATCCTTAGCGCTAAGTGCAAAAAGAAGCAACTGGCTTATCGACCTATCCGCATCCGATAGAAACGCGGTCAAATGCGTCTACGAACACTTTCAGAAGTATCGCGGTCAAGGATACCAACTTCAAAAGAATGGTACCCAGTTAGTGGGACATATACCTCATCTGGGCCCAAAAGCATACATACACGAACTGTTTGCTCCTATTTCAGGTCGCGAGATAAGGCGGATGGAAAAGCAACTTGGTAAAGCCATTCCAAAAGAACTCGGCTCACTGTATCATCAATTCAATGGAATATCCTTCTATCACAGCGCAATCAATTTGTTCGGCTCGACAACTGGAATAAAATACGATGATGACAATAGGTATCCATTCCCGTTGGTCAATGGTAACCATCCATTGAAAACACCTCCTGAGACTACTTCAGAGATACTCTACATCGGTACGTGCGGTATGGACGCTTCGTTGATCTACCACAACGCTGTTGACGGAACCGTTCACAGAACAAGTCGAAAAAAGCTGTTACCACTAGCATCTTGGGGGTCGATCGATCAATGGATCGAAATGGAGATCAAGCGTCTTGATGCGATTGCTGAGAGATCGCAACCGTTCGAAATGATCGGACCGGATCATTTACCGATGGGCAAATACAGCTGATCAGGAATTTTGGATCGCAGTTATTTTTTAAGATCCTGTAACAATCCAACCTTGATCTTCACTCAACGCGTCCTATTCGAGATCAGAAGCACTGGCGGGACCCGCGAACTGTTGGTAAATGTGACCTTGCTAAAATAGTGGTTCACGCTCGCAGAAAGGATGATGTGAGAAATTATTGATGGATCACCAGGCCCATCTGCGATATACCACAATTGAGCTATTGCCCGAACTTGATAGATCCCAGTGCTTTGTGACATCCCAAACAAAGAGATGAATACCATGAGTTCCACGATGGACCTGAAGAGCCGCTATGCCGAATTGAAAGCCACACAGCCACACACATACCTGCGTAACGCAGCGGCTGAACTGGGTGTTAGTGAAATGGAGTTGTTGTGTACACAGCTCGGTGATGGTGTAACGCGCTTGACCGACGATCCAAAGGTGATCTTGAAGGATGTTCCTCAGTTAGGTCGCGTTATGGCATTGACCCGCAACAACGACGTGGTCCATGAGCGCAAAGGCAGCTACAAGAACCCAACATTGGAAGGTCATGTGGGGCTTTTTGTTGGGGCAGATATCGATCTGCGCATTTTCTGGTCGCATTGGGCAAGTGCTTTCGCGGTTGAAGAAAGAAGCCAGACCGGTACGCGCCAAAGCCTGCAGTTCTTCGATCCGAAAGGAACAGCCGTGCATAAGATCTATCTCCTGGAAGAAAGTGACACTGATGCTTTTGCTGCGTTGGTCGCAAAGCACAAAGCAGCAGACCAAAATGCACCGCAAGTAACGCTTACCTCGCCAGCACCGCGCCCTGAAATGCCTGATGCCGCAGTGGATGCAGCAGGCCTACAACAAGGTTGGTTGGCGTTGAAGGACACGCATGATTTCTATATGCTGTTACGGGATTTCCGTGTAAGTCGAACGCAAGCGTTGCGACTAGCACCTAAAGGAAATTATGCGGTACCCGTTTCACCTTCCGCATTGCGTGCCACGCTGAATGCTGCTTCCTCGGAACAAGTTCCGATCATGATCTTTGTCGGCAATCCGGGCATGATCCAGATCCATTCCGGTACTGTTACGAACATTGTGGATGCACGTGGTTGGCTTAATGTGTTGGACCCAGAATTGAACGTCCATATTCGTGAAGAAGCGATCAGTGCGGCATGGATCGTACGCAAGCCTACTACTGATGGGATGGTAACTGCGCTGGAATGTTATGATGAGGAAGGTGAACAGATCATCCAGCTCTTCGGTGCGCGCAAACCCGGCATTCCTGAATTGGAGACATGGCGCAACTTGGTGGCTACGGTAGAAAAGGAACACCTGCTATGAACACAATGACAAGCAAACGCACTACGTGGCTGCGCAAAATAGGTTGGGCCGGATTCTTCTTCTTCTTGATCAAGGGACTGGTGTGGCTTGGGATCTTTTTTGGGCTGGGACAGGCCCTGGGTGGCTGAACGGAACAACGTACGTGCATGCCGCTGGCGAACAGGAATTAATACGGGTAGACCAAACCACTCACTGCTTTGACGTGTTTCAAAACACTCGAATGCATCAGATGTTCTGGTAAGAAAGTACAGCGGTACCAACCGCTGTAACGAACGAACCCGAACCATTTTCGTGGTACAATTTACAGTTGAACGACACCCTCATTTTTAAAGTACTAACGCCGACCGAAGGTTGCTCCAGCACTTCGGTGATCGTAAATGTTTCGCCTGGATGGTCGGCGCTCCAATAGGTCGAGTACTCAGTGCCGTCCGTAGTCCAATAGGTAATTCCCACTTTGTTCAACTCCATCTCCCAATTGCCATAGGGTATGTTACCTGTAGAGAAGAAACTGAAGAACTGAGCATCCGAAGGAGAGGTTCCTAAAAAGCGGTACCGTCCAAGATCGCATGCGAATCGGGTCTCTCCATTGGAGGACTCGTTGATATACACGCTATACCCTTTCAAACTGGAATCCGGAGGAGCCACGATATCTCCCGACGCGCTATTGTCCAATGTATTCAGTGAACCAACGGGAAACGATACGGTGCTCCCATCGATGGTCATGGTAACACCCAATGCAGTCGATGCAGTAAGCGGAGACGTTCCTCCCGTTCCGGATGAAGTGGTAGTTGGTGCTGGATCATCCTTTTTGCAACCGGTGAATAGAACAACAGCTGAGAACAGGAGCGGTAGAACATAACGCATGATTTCTGAAACTAATTTTGGGCGGACAAATATAGATCGCAATAGGGTCCCGGTATGGCATGACCCAGTGATCATTTCACCTCATTGCTCTACCCTCTTATCCGCTACTGGCGCGGGATACAACTTAGTGAAAACGTAACCTGCGATCATGGCCAACAGAAAAGACGGTGCAAGGACATCCAACTGTTCGAATGCCGGCCCGATCCCATCCATCGGTTGAACTATGAATTTAAAGAACGGCACACAGAGAAAACCGGTGATCATGGATGCGATGGCACCGCGTTCGGAATAGGGTCTCCAGAAGATCGACAGGATGATCACTGGACAGAATGTCGCTGCAATGCCCGACCAACCGAAGATCACGAACCAGAATACCGTCCGATCAGGCGTTAACAGCGCTACAGTAAATGAAAGCCCCAGGGCAAGCAGTGCCATACCCAATGTAACCAGACGCGAGAGCCGTGCAAGCTTGCTTTCTTCTGAGGTCCTTTCGGTCCAGTAGCGTATCAAAACACGAGGTTCACGCGAACTTGCACGTAAATTCCACATTGTTAGATTTGCTTTGTTAAGTGGACTATGATGTGCCGAGAATCCGCCAATACACTACTGTTCATTGCCGTGTTATTCTTTGGGTGTATGCGGTCGACTGCACTTGCTCAGGAAACGCAACCCCTGGAACGGACAGGTGCCACGAACATTGCCTATAAATGGGGCGAAATGGCCGTAACCGCCACCGCGAATGACACCGAGAAGTTCAAGCCACGGCCAACGGTGACCTCACGTTTTCTGGCATTGATCTTCGTGTCTGTATTCGATGCTTGGTCACGGTATGATGCAAATGCACTTCCGGTGTATCTGCATGACGTGGAACGTAGACCAACGGAAGAACGAACATTGCGGAACAAAGAGATCGCGATCAGTCATGCTGCGTTTGGAGCAATGAACGAGTACTATGCTAGTGATACGGCGTTGTTCAAACAATTCATGATCGAGCTGGGAATGGATCCGAACGACATGTCCCTGGAACCGAATACACCAGCAGGGATCGGGAATTTGGCAGCGCAGGCCGTAATTGAAGCCCGCAAAGGCGATGGATCCAACCAATACGGAGAAGAACCGGGATCCAATGGTGTGGCCTATTTCAATTATGTGGGTTATGTTCCAGTGAATTCCGTTGATAAGAACGTGGACATGAACAGGTGGCAGCCAAAGTATTTTTCTGATGGAATGGGCGGCACTTTCGCACCCGGCTGCCTTACGCCGCACTGGAATAAAGTGAAACCCCTTGGAATGGAGCGCGGCGATCAATTCCGACCTGGGCCGCCGCCAATGGTCGGGTCAGAACAATTGGCGCGTGAAGTGAAAGAGGTGATGGAACTGCAAGCAATGCTAACTGATGAACAGAAGGCGCTGGTCGAGTTCATGCGCGATGGACCTCAATCCGTGCAACAGGCTGGCCATTGGCTGAAATTCGCACAAGATGTTTCGCGCCGCGATGAGCACACATTGGATCAGGATGTGAAGATGTATTTCTACAATCAGATGGTGGCCATGGATGCTTTCATCGCTTCATGGGATGCAAAAATGTTCTACGACTTTGCAAGGCCGTTTGCTTTGGTCCATGAATATTACAAGGACCAGAAGATAAAAGCATGGGGTGGCGAAGGGAAAGGCATGGTGGAAATGGATGGCTCGGAATGGCGCCCCTATTCACCAGCAACTTTTGTGTGCCCACCCTTCCCGAGCTATACATCAGGCCACAGCACGATCAGTGGAGGTTGCGCGGAAGCGCTTAAACGCTGGACCGGAAGTGATGATTTCGGTTCTGAAGTAACACTCGTTGCCGGTGCCATGACGGAACCGGACCAGTTAGGCGATACAGTTACATTGCATTTCCCAACATTCACCGAAACAGCTGAGATGGCCGGTTTCTCGCGAGTGCTTGGTGGCTACCACATTCAAGCGGATAATGTTGCGGGATTGAAATTGGGACGTGACGTAGCGGCAGCTGATTGGCAGTTCTATTTGGATCATATCGGGGAATACTAGGTTGTTGGCGTACCATGGTGCAGGACATTCTTGGATTCAGGGCCAGCTATTCGACCGAAGACCCCATCGACCGCCTCAACCGAAAACTAACAAACGTCATATCCCGCTGATCCTTTCTTCACGCACTTTGCAGCGTGAAGACCAAGGAGCTGATAAAGGTCACTTGTTACCATTGCGGGGATCCATGCGTGGATGAACACCGTGTACACGACGGCAAAGACTTCTGCTGCAACGGATGTAAGGTTGTCTACGACCTGCTGAATGAAGCAGGTCTTTGCGACTATTACGCTCTGGAAGAAAAGCCCGGCGTAAAACAACGCAGTGCGATCGATGAGCAACGCACGGAACTCTTCGAGCTACCGGAAGTGCGGGAACTCATTGTGGAATTCAGCGAGGAAGGCATTACGCGGGCCCGGTTCCATGTGCCGCAGATTCATTGCAGTTCGTGCATTTGGTTGTTGGAGAATCTGAATCGCATAGAGCCCAACATTTTGCGGTCGCGCGTGTCGTTCACGAACAAGGAACTCACCATCAACTTCCGCGAAACCGGACTACCTCTGCCCAAATTGGTGGCTTTGTTGCGGCGCATCGGTTATGGCCCGCAACTCACGGCAAGTTCAGGTACCGACCAACAGGCGATAGTGCCACGTATGCTGTACATACGGTTAGGTGTAGCTGGATTCATTTTCGGCAACACCATGTTGTTGAGCTTTCCGGAATACTTCGGTGCGGATACGGAAGCGGGCCTGAAGACCGGATTCCAATGGCTGATCGTGCTGTTCTCGTTGCCGGTGGTCTTTTTCCTGAGCACCGATTTCTTCAGTAGTGCATGGGCGGGCATCCGCAGCAGACAAGTGAACATCGACCAACCGATCGCACTTGGCATTGTTGCGTTATGGTCGCGCAGTTTATGGGAAGTGATCGCAGGTGTTGGTCCGGGTTATTTCGATTCATTGGCCGGGCTATTGTTCTTCTTGCTCGTAGGCCGGTGGTACCAAGCGTACACATACAGAGCGTTGCGTTTCGACCGTGCGTTAGAGGATTTTCTGCCGTTGCTCGTATTGCGCAAGACCGCTGATGGCGAGGTCCCTGTGCGTGTTGCGGACCTTGCGCCCGGTGATCGCATTGTGATCCGTGACCAGGAACTGGTACCAGTGGATGCGATGCTGTTGGAAGGCACAGGACATATCGATAACAGCTTTATTACGGGCGAATCGCTCCCCTCTCGCAAGCACATCGGTGATACCATAAAAGCCGGTGGAAGACAACGCGGAGCGGCGATAGAGTTGGAGGTGTTGCGCACCTTCAACGATAGCCGCTTGAAGAAGCTCTGGGCCGAACAAAGCAGTTTGCAGGACCGACCTGCTATGCCGAAACTGATCGACACGGTGGCACGTCGGTTCACGGTCGGCGTGTTGTTGGTTGCAGTGGGTGCCGGTCTGTTCTGGTGGGGCAAGGACCCGGCGCAAGTGTGGTTGGTGGTAACGGCCGTGCTGATCGTTGCGTGCCCGTGCGCTTTGGCGCTGAGCATGCCATTCGCCTATGGCCACACCATCCGTCTGATGGGCAAGCGTGGCCTCTTCCTACGCGACACGGAAGTAGTGGAACGCATGGCGCATGCGGATACGGTGGTCTTCGACAAGACGGGGACGTTAACAGCGCGGGAAGCGTATGATGTCGGTTTTCGGTTGTCGGTTGTTGGTTCCGGGCGGTCGGATGATACACCCGTAGGGGCGCAAGATCTTGCGCCCGTGTTGCATGACCATGCAACCACGGCGCCATCATCCGAAGACCGGATCCTGATCAAATCGTTGGCACGGAACAGTACGCATCCGTTGAGTGCGGTGTTGTTCAAGGAGATCAAAGGCGAAGTTGCAAATGCGACCGACGTGGAGGAACATGCGGGGCAAGGCATTGCGGGAAGCGTGAATGGCGTTCCTGTCCGGATCGGTTCCGCAACATTCTGTGGTGGCGAGGAACAGGCGCGTGGGAACGGTGATGCACATGTACACATCACATTGGGAGGTGTGCATCGCGGACACTACGTGATCCGCAAGCGCGCACGCTCGGGCATTGTGAACGCCGTGCATGTGCTGCGTAGGAACATGCGTGTTGCATTGCTCACGGGCGATGCCTCCGTTGATGCGGAGCTCACCCAAGCATTTGCTAACGCGACAGTACGCACGCATTGCTCGCCAGTGGATAAGGGGCAAGCGATCATCGCGGAGCAACAGAACGGTCACCGCGTAGTGATGGTGGGTGATGGATTGAACGACGCAGGTGCGTTAGCGCAAAGCGATGTGGGCATTACAGTTACGGAGACCACCGCTGCCCTGACCCCGGCCAGCGATGCGATCATGGATGCGCATGCGTTGGAGCAACTCCCCTACTTCTTACTGATGGCACGCAGGGCACGGCGCATCGTTATTGCCAGTTTGATCATTTCGCTGTGTTACAATATCACTGGCATTGCGTTCGCGGTCAGTGGGCAACTAACACCGTTGTTCGCCGCCATTCTGATGCCGTTGAGCTCTGTAACGGTGGTCGCTTTTGTAAGTGTGGCCGTTTGGTCGGGGGCACGGCGGTAGAAGCAAAGGCAGACTTCGTATCAGACCTAGCTACGGACGGGCCACTTATCTCAGTGGATACGAAAGAAGCAATTCACCAACCTATTATTTCTCCTTAGGGCTCGTATCGCCAGCACAGTATTTCATCCAATTGCTGTACTGCTCCTTGGTGAGAATATGCTCAACCTCGGACAGGATCGTACTACCATCCGCATTCGAGATAGGATTAGCATCTTTCTTGGCACCGGCCACTTTGCATTCTTCTGCGCACGCTTCCTGCACGAAATTCATGCGCTTCTGTTGGTCGTAGGTAAGTTCCAACTTTTCCCATATGTGATCCGGAGTACCTAACAAACAGCTTTGTAGTACTTCACCGGACGGCGCTTCATTCGATCCTTGTGCAGCAGATATAGAGCTGAACATGCAAACCGTAAGAAAAAGGAGGATGGACTTCCACATGCTATTCTGACTAACGATCATTCAAAGCTTATCGCAAAATACGGACCATAGCCCCAATACACCTGCGAACACAACCAGTAGTTATTCACATTTTCACGTAAGCCTTATCAGCCATTAAGCTGATCACCTGATATATACCCATACAATTTGAAGGATAGTGTCGTACCTTCAGCCTATGCGAAACCAACTGCTCATTCTTGCATTCGTGCTCGGCATACCGGGCTCGCTGCTTGCTCAGGACAGAGAGGATCTGTCGGCCCCTGACCCAACCTGTATCTTATCAACCGACAAGGAAACATGGATGTCCTTAGGACTTACCACGGACCAGCTCCATGCCGTAGAAGGATTACAGACCGCTTGTGAAACGGATTGTACCATGCACAAGAGATCCACGAACCAGGAGGTTGCCATACCATCCACGATCGAGGACTATCAGGAAAAGATCTTGAAAGTGATCGGTGAGGAGAAGTATATCCAATGGTTGAAGTGGTGCGCGAATAGACCGGCGAAGGGGTAAGGTGGGGTTCGGAGACACCTGTACCTTCGACTCAACGGGTCCACCGAACGGTGAGTAGCGTGCAAACCTTACTTCACCACCCGCACACTTGCGGACCACGTTCCATTATGTAGTTGGAGCAGGTAGACACCGGAGGGAAGTTCACCGACGGTGATATTTCCTTTTGTATGTGATTCCGCGATCTTGTTGCGCACCACCCTACCGGTCATATCCAACAAGCGGTACCCATCGACCGGCTGATCCGATGTGTATTCCAGCACGTCGTTGACCGGGTTCGGAAAAACGGTCACGGACGTGGATACATCCAGATCCGACACACCCAACGTTGGGTCCACTACGATGAACTGCAGCATCATCATATTATCCTCGTGCAGCAGGTTATGACAGTGGTACATGAAAGGCCAGCCTTCCGTGGTGTGGTTGAATTGCATGATGACGCGCACACTTTCACCAGCATCAACCAACACGACATCTTTCGCGCCACGCTCCACTTCTGCAGGTGGCAGGCCATCGCGATCCAACACCCAGAATGAGGTACCGTGCACATGCATGGGGTGTGCCATATTGGAATAGTTCTGGAACTTCCAGATCTCCGTGGCTCCCAGCGTTACTGTGTCGTTCACCACGTCGATATCGAACATCTGTCCGTTGATCGAGAACATGCCCATGCCTACCATTCCATTACCCGTGAGGTTCTTGTTCCGAGTGAGCGCGGCTTGTGTTTCAGGAATTGGCTGCGCCGTTCCAAGTGTTGCTGGAATGGCGGTTACAGGTGTAGCTGTTGATGCAGTTACACGGATGCGCAACACATCGAAATCGATACCGTTCAATGTGCTGCTCTCCCATAGGATATTACCCGAACCGGGAACCGTGTTCGGTAGTTCGCTACCATAGCTCGTAAGCATCAAACTATCTCCTTGCATGCCTGAGAGATCGAGGAGGATCTCTGCGCGTTCGCCGTTGCTCAAGGAAAGCCGGTCCACATTTGCCGGTGCATTCAGCAGCCCTGCATCGCCAGCAATAACGCTGAATGTGCGACCATCATCGAACCCCAGCTTGTATACGCGGGAATTGGACCCATTCAGCAAACGGAGCCGTACAACTTGGGCCGGGCATTCCAAATAAGGGTGCGGCGTTCCGTTCACCATCACCGAGTCCCCGTACGGACCTAGAGCGAATTCGCCTGTTGCCAAGAACCGGCGGTCCTGTATCACCACGGGGATATCGTCAACACCATAGGTACGTGGCAGGTCCAACGCGGCTTCCTCGGGATCCTGTACGATGATCATCCCGGCAATGCCTTTGGTTGCTTGAACGGCGGTGATCATATGTGGATGCGGATGGTACCAATAGGTGCCTGCGGGATTCACGACTTTGTATTTCAGGTCCCAGGACTCGCCGGGGAGGATCTCACGAGGAGGTCCACCATCCATGATCCCCGGCACATGCATTCCATGCCAGTGCATATTCGTAAGTTGAGGAAGCTCGTTGGTAACACGGAACCGAGCAGTATCGCCTTGATGCATTATCAACGTAGGACCCAAGTAATCTCCGTTCACACCGAATGTTGTTGTGTTGATCCCGGGGTAGAACTGGTGTTGATGATCATCCACCAACAGGTTGAACGTATCCACATCCAAGGCAGGCGGAATAGGAAGTGGCTGAAGGACCTGCCCGTTGAGCGCTGAAACAAATAGAAATGCCAGAGTAATGCTTATCGCTTTCA
The DNA here is from genome assembly GCA_017987115.1 of Flavobacteriales bacterium. GTDB lineage: Bacteria > Bacteroidota > Bacteroidia > Flavobacteriales_F > PHOS-HE28 > PHOS-HE28. Next base: position 11,593 of record JAGNUG010000012.1, read on the forward strand.
TGTTCGCCGTATGAATTCCAATGGGCCAAATTAAATGGGTGTAACGGTGTGATCCATGACGGTCGTCATCGATGCGGATCCATATCGCGAACACATGATGAAGGTCATAGTTGGAGCGAATGGATCGTGATAAATTGTTAGTCCGTGTGCATAGGTAGATGCACCGTACGATCAGAACAAGAACAAGCCATGGGCAGACCAAGAACGAAACGGGAATTACTGGACCTCAGTGAATGGAATTTCGAGAAATTGAATGAGCTGGTAGACAGTTATTCCAATGGGGTACAATTAGCAGAATTTCCACCTGGGACGATGAACAGGAACATCCGCGATATATTGGCTCATCTGCACCATTGGCATATCCTGTTCCAGGAATGGTACAAGGCGGGCATGGCGGGCAAGCAACCTGAAATGCCTGCGAAGGGATTTACCTGGGCCACTGTCCCGGCGCTCAACAAAGTGATCTGGAACACCTATCACGAACATGAGCTGGATCATGTACGCCGCATGTTGGGCAAGTCATTCAACCAAGTACGCGCACTGATCAATGCCCACAGCAATGAGGAACTCTTCACTAAGCAACAGTACGGATGGACCGGAAGTACATCGCTAGGTTCGTATTTGGTTTCTACGACAAGCAGTCATTACGACTGGGCATACAAACTTATCCGGAAGGCGAAACGTGGTTCATTGAGGAGAATTACATCCAGCGCGTGAAGGATGATCCGTGGTTCTCAGTATTCCTTCTGCGGTGAACTACTCTACGACCACGCGGAAGGAAGATGGATCCGTTCCTTGCGGTAACAATTGGACCGCATACACACCGGAATGCCAGCTGCTGCAGTTGATCCGTTGCTGTAGAACTTGGCCACGGTATGCTTCCCTACCGAATACATCGTATGCCACGAATCCGAGAAACCCATTCATAGGAACACTTAAGTTGATCATATCCGTGGCCGGATTCGGGAACACGCTGATGTGCTGCGGTCCCGGAATAGCACTAACAGAAGTAGTAAGGTCACAGACATCCTGACCGAATGGGTAAATGGATGCACCCATAACGCTATGGCAATTCAGTTCATCGAACCATTCAAAAGGTGGTGCTAACGCACCCACCACCGGGTTAAGTCCATAGCTTGTACCCACGCCTTCGATGATATCAACGAAAGGCGGATCATTGGGGCCAATGGCTATCTGCCAGGTGCGGTACCAACCATCATTCAGCTCCATGCTATCCAGTGATACCACGTACAATTGCTGGCCGAGGCTGAGCAGAGAGGGCGGATAAGGACCCACGGTGAGGTTGAAGTCGAGGAATAAACTCTCAGTCGAGTTGATCCGTGCGTAGACCCGCCTGCTGAAAATATCCTGTCTAAAATAAAGCAGATCGACCTCCGTTTCGTTGTACGCGTATGAATTCTGTGGAGCCATGACCTGCTCTGCAAAACAATTACCGCGTCTCAATAGGCGATGATACAACGTTCCTAGAATGGTGGTATCGGCTCCGAACGTGATGGTCCGTGTACAGGTTACCCATAGCATACCTTGGGCGTTCGCATCCAGCCAGCTATGGGTTTCCATCCAACCTGCATCGCTTTCCGGGAAGGGCCTGTACGGTGATTGCGCAACTGTTGCAAACGCCGATACGATCAGAATGAATACATGGAACGAACGCATGGCGATGGGTCTTTCTTTGGACACGGAAACAGCCTACATATTGCTTGCGAAAGTCAGTTCATTGCAGCTGCAACTTCGCGCATACGAACCTAAAGATAAAGCTAAGGATCTTGACCGCACAATGCGCTTAATTGTTGCAATGATCGCGTTCAAAGAAGAGCTGTTCGGAATAGCCACAAACTTAACGCTCTGAAAAAAGAACGAGAAGCCTCAATGCGACCTCTCGTTCCTATTACAGCTGGTGGGTTAAGCCACTCTATCTACCTTTTTCTCCGGCTGCAGGCGGTTTGGTGCCGAGCTGATGGTAGACCGAGAGCCTGTCATAGTACGTATATGACTTGGTGATCTTTCCACCTTCGACACGCGCGTCATAGAAGAAGGGTACTTTGTATGGTTTCCCGGTGGCTTTGTCCGTGGCCGAATAATTACCCCAGAAATGCACCCAGTCACCGGCATATTCGTCGCCTGCGGCAACGGTCACACATTCTGCGAACACCTTTTCGAACTTTTGGTCAGAGCGTGTTGAATCATTCTTCATCCAAATCTTAATAATGCCCTCCACATCCGAGGAATCCGGCGGAGTGAACGTATTGTTCGCATAAAAACCAGGCGCAACTGAAGCTCGAAGTGCTGCGGCATCGGCCTTTGCCAAAGCATTCAAGTAACCCTCAACAACGGCGATATTATCATCAGCCGTGGCAGGAATGGATGAAAGAGGGTGTACGAAATGTTCCTCTACCGCAGGGCAAGGAGCTGGTGGTGCAGAACAGGCCATCAATAACAAGCTCGGCAATGCAAGCGAAAAAACGATCATTTGAAACTTCATAGGAAAGAGGTATTTGAGGTGAATAATGGTGAACATGACAAATGTTCGCAGTCTCGAATATACGACACCTCGTATTTATACCAGTTCTGCGGGCTGGAACCAAGAGATCCAAAGCTATCCTCATTGCATCAGCGCCAAATAGCGGGAATTAAAATGATGGATCGACCACCAAATGAATTCTTTACTTAATTGCTCTACTGGAAACGCGAGGTACAATCTCATTCCGAGTTCGCCAAAAGTGCAGAACGAGCATGACAACGGCTACTGGTAACAGTACCGACACTCCGAACAAGACACCGTAATAGCCAGAGACCAATCCACAACCCATCCAGAACATGGTGCCTTGCACAAAGAGCATTACTTCTGAAAGTAAAAAACCTGCAATGAAGAGGACAATGGCTACAGGCACGATCCGTATTCTTTCATTGATCCAACCTTTCATCAAAGCATGAGTGAAGAGCAATGCGCTCACGGCACCAAGCGTATTAAGGTGTATGAACCCGATAACATAGTTGCGCAAGGTGAGGGCCATATTGGCGACTGCAGGAATACTTACGGCCGTTTGTGCCGCAATACGTGCAGCCATTGAAAGGAGCATCACTCCGATCAATATCCGCATCCAGGGCGTGGTCTTTACGAACGCCTGCAATCGTGCGCGGCGCATTGCTTGAAGCGTCCGCCATGCGGCCCAGAACTGGATCAATACACCTGCAGAATTCACGGTAAGTACCACAGCGTTCCGTTCGCTCCATGCGATAACCAGAGCGAAGGTCAGGAAAATACTGATCACCCAAAGCGCGATCGTGTTCTTGTCGATCCGTACATCAACTCCGTGCAGTTCAGCCCATCGGGAACCGATAGCCATGGCCGCGAACCAGAACCAACCATTGAACTGGAAATGAAGGAACCACTGCACACTCCAATAGTACCATTCTGTTCCGGCAAGTTTACTGGTCATTATCGGCCCCATGACCCACACCCCGATCGTACTACATATTTGAAGAAGGAACGCAAGCCGTACCAACCGTCGACTCCCCTCTTTTGGCCAATAGGAAGTGTGCTTCCAAACGATCGCGATCAGCACATAACCGGCCACGATCTGCAATCCTGAGAATGCGATGGAAGCAGCCCCGTACCCTTGCAGCGGAAAGGCAAAAAGCATACCCAGAACGGTGAACTGTGAGAACAGTATCCATTTTAAGAAAGAGTGCGGCACAGCATTCTCATCCTGCCCCATTATTGTGATCAACACTGCCGGGAATACCCAGCCCAACATGGCCACGTGTGAGTGTGCGTGCAACCAGGGTTTGAACAGAAGCCATGGCATATCCACCACGAATATCAACCGAAGCAAAGCTCCGATGGTCGCGGCAATGGCAAAGAAGCATAGGGCGCTCAGGAAGGCTCGTCGCATAAGACTGCGAGGTTCGGAATGTTCAAGAGTGCGTAAGCTGATGAAAGTCATGTTTACATCTGAGTTCCGGCAGGAATAGGTGACGGTATACCCTGCACTTTTGACGCGTAAACAAAACATCATGCGTAACGAAAAGAATATGCTAGTACGAACATCTATGACACTTGCCACAGTTGCAGGTTTGATGTTAATGGTTGCTTGCGGCGGAGATAGCGGTCCAAAAACTCCTCCCGGTACCAACGCAGCTCCAAGTGCAAGCTCCGATGCGGCTCCAGCAACTCCGTTAATTACAGCTGCCGACCTCAATTTGGGCGACATTGATCCAGCCATGGTGGAAAAAGGAAAGACCACGTATGACGTCAAGTGCCAAGCCTGCCACAGCCTAGGCGAGAACCGCGTTGTTGGCCCCGGATGGAAAGGACTTACTACAAAGCGCGAACCAGCATGGATCATGAACATGATCGTTCATACCGAAGCCATGTTAGAGACCGATGAAGAAGCTCAGAAGATGCTTGAAGAATGTTTGGTTCGTATGCCGAACCAGAATCTGACCCACGACGATGCGCGTGAAGTGCTTGAATACATGCGCACCCTTTGATCTATAGAACGGATCCAAAACGCCACACACAACAACCTTTCAATGAAACGACCTCTTTTATCAACCGCTGCTTTGCTTATTGCAGGTGGTGGGGCTTTCTTGGCCTTCAATAGCATGCAGGGCTGTAGGCCCGCAACTACGACTGCCGCCGTACAAGGTGATGCAGCCTCCAAAGTCTATGTAAAGCCTGGTGCATACGATGAATTCTACAATTTCGTCAGCGGCGGCTTCAGCGGCCAGCTCGCGGTCTATGGTATTCCCAGCGGACGCCTGTTACGCGTAATTCCGGTATTTTCCGAAGACCCACAAAGTGGCTACGGTTATAGCGAAGAGACCAAACCAATGCTTACCACTACCCACGGCTACATCCCGTGGGATGACTCGCACCATCCGGAGCTATCCCAGACCGATGGCGTACCTGACGGAAAGTGGTGTTTCATCAACGGGAACAACACACCGCGAATCGCTCTGATCGACCTTGGAACGTTCCGTACCAAGAGCATGATCGAGATCCCGAACTGCGCCGGTAACCACAGCTCTCCGTTCACTACAGGGAACAGCGAGTACGTTATAAGCGGAACCCGTTTCAGTATTCCCATGGGAACAGCAGAGGAACGCGACGTACCGATCGATAGCTACCGTGAGAATTTCAAAGGCACGGTCAGCTTCATTAAGCCAGAGCCTGAGTCCGGAAAAATGAGCATCGCTTTCCAGATCACAACACCGGGAATGAATTTCGACTTATCGCACGCCGGTAAAGGCCCAAGTGAGGGTTGGTTCTTCTTCAGTTGCTACAACAGTGAACAAGCCTATAGTTTGTTAGAAGTAAATGCAAGCCAGAACGATAAGGATTATGTGATGGCACTGAACTGGAAAAAAGCAGAGGAATATGCCAAGGCAGGTAAAGGTAAAATGGTACCAGGAAAACACGTGACCAACTGGTGGAACGACGAGACCCATACGACCGAGACCCAAGTGGTAGAGCAGGTATTACAGTTGGATCCTCGTGAACTGACCGACCTGATCTACTTCATGCCTTGCCCGAAATCACCGCACGGCTGTGATGTTGACCCAAGCGGCGAATACATCGTAGGCAGTGGTAAACTAGCTGCGTTGATCCCTGTATTCTCCTTTGCGAAGATCCAGGAAGCAATTTCGAAGAACGACGTGGAAGGAGATTTCCAAGGCATACCTGTATTAAAATATGAAAGCGTTCTGCACGGAGAAGTGAAGCGTCCCGGCCTCGGACCATTGCACACTGAATTCGATGGAAAAGGCAATGCATATACAAGCATGTTCGTGAGTAGCGAGATCGTGAAGTGGGACCTGAAGACGCTTGAAGTTCTGGATCGCGTGCCTACTTACTACAGCATTGGTCACTTGAGCATACCAGGAGGTGACAGTAAGAAACCTTGGGGTAAATATGTGATCGCATACAACAAGATCACCAAGGACCGTTTCCTACCCACTGGCCCTGAGCTAACTCAAAGCGCGCAGCTCTATAACATCGAAGGCGATAAGATGGAGTTGTTGTTGGACTTCCCTACTATCGGGGAGCCACACTACGCACAATCCATCCCGGCTGACCTTGTCCGTCCACGTGAAGTGAAGTTCTTCGACATCAATAAGAACCAGCACGCATTCGTGGCCAAAGGCGAAAAAGAAACCAAGATCGAGCGCAGAGGCAATGAAGTACATGTATGGATGACCACCATTCGCTCACACATCACCCCGGATAATATCGAGGGCATCAAGATGGGCGACGAAGTGTACTTCCACGTAACGAATTTGGAGCAGGACTGGGATGTACCGCATGGTTTTGCGATCAAAGGTGCTCGCACAGCAGAATTGCTCATTATGCCGGGTGAAACACAAACTTTGAAGTGGATACCGGACCAAGTAGGAGTCATACCATTCTATTGCACGGACTTCTGCAGCGCATTGCACCAAGAAATGCAGGGCTATGCTCGTGTATCTCCTGCGAATAGCAAGGTACCGTTGACCGCTGTTACTCGATCCTTCGAACCTGGATCGTAGAGAACCTTAAGAGATGACAAAGGGCATCCGGTGGGAATGAACGCCCACCGGATGTTCCATTTGAATAGATACCGAACACAATGACAACTCCACGCATACGTCCGTTCAACCGCATACTACTCGCGATCGCGGCCCTCTCGTTGGGTGCCTTGCTAGTGGTTCCGATCTGGCGTATCGATCTGGTCGCACCACAATATCCGGAAGGCCTTTTTCTTCAGATCTTCCATGACCGTTTCGATGGTGACGTACGGAACATAAATGGACTGAACCATTACATCGGTATGGCCACCATCGAGAATGAGATGTTCCCGGAATTCGAGATCATGCGTTATGTGTTCTTTCTGCTGATCGCATGGGGAATAGTTGCTGCACTTGTTGGTCGGTTAAGTGCTTTGTTCACCTGGTTGATGGCGCTCTTCGCTTTCGTACTCTGGGCCATGTGGGACATGTACAGTTGGGGCTATAACTACGGCCATAACTTGGATCCACACGCAGCCATCAAAGTGGAAGGCATGGCTTACCAACCTCCGCTCTTCGGCCATAAGCAACTATTGAATTTCGACGCTTGGTCCCTACCCGATACGGGCGGCTGGATACTGTTCGCCATCATCACGATCGCATGCATCATTTGGTTCGTGGAATGGCGTTGGCCTTCGAAAAAGCAGAAAGTATCCGGTGATGGTTCGACTGCGGTACCCACTACCGCTACGGTTGCAGCAATGACCTTACTAATGATCTCCTCATGCGCCGGGCCAAGCGGCGCACCGGAGATCGCGATCGGCCAAGCGGAATGTGCTTCATGCCGAATGACCGTTGTGGATCCTCAATTCGCATCTGCAATTGTCACCCTGAAGGGAAGAACTTATGCCTTCGATTCACCTGAATGCATGGTACAACACGTACAGGACGGTGCTATTGCAGAGGACCAGGTGAAGAGCTGGTGGGTCTGTGACCATGCGCATCCTAGCATCTTCGTTGATGCAACCAAGGCATTTTACCTGGCGTCACCGGATCTACACAGCCCTATGAACGGAAATGTTGCCGGGTTCTCAACCGAAGCGGACAGAGCTGCTGCTGATAAGACCTACCATGGCACTTCGTTGACATGGACTGAAGCAAGAAAGCATCTAACAGAGTGACGAACGCGTTGACATATGCTCTAGCTACCGCTTTGCTCCTTTGCGGCCTTAAGGTGAAAGGAACTACGATCATCGTAGGACCAGGATCAACGCAGACAATTACAGAAGCACTTTCACTTGCACACGATTGTGATACGATCCGTGTAACGCTGGGTACATACAAGGAAGGAACGATCACTATTGATAGGCCGGTCGTATTGCTTGGAGAAGGTTGGCCGGTCGTTGATGGTGAGGCAATAGGAGATGTGATCAGCGTTACAGCATCGCATGTGGTGATCGAAGGATTCGTATTGCGAGGCACCGCGATCAGTGATATGAACGACCACGCTGCGATCAATGCTGTTGGCCTAACTGACCTTGTGGTAAGGAACAACCGGATCGAACAATGCTTTTTTGGGGTCCGTTTGAATAGCGTACGCAGGGCGATCGTTGAACGCAACGTCGTGATCGGTGACCCTACACTGGATGAGAACCGGCGAGCCAATGGCATCCATTTATGGAAGTGCGCAAGCATAACCATTCACGGTAATCGCGTACAATACCACCGCGATGGCATTTACTTGGAATTCGTTACAGATTCGCATATAGACTACGACACCAGCGCATTCAACTCACGGTATGGCCTTCACTTCATGTTCAGCCACCGCGACAGTTATACGCACAACATCTTTGAAGAGAACGGTGCAGGTGTTGCCGTAATGTTCACTCACCATGTGACCATGACCGACAATCGGTTCCATAATAACTGCGGTGCCAGTTCATACGCGCTCATGTTGAAGGAGATCAACGATGTGGAAATAGCACGCAACACATTCACCGACAACACCATCGCCATACTGCTTGATGGATGCAATCGCGGGAAAGTGCATGATAATTACTTCGGTAACAACGGGTGGGCTGCGAAGCTTTTCGCGAATAGTATGGATTGCGTTTTCGAGACCAACACGTTCACTGGTAACACCTTTGATGTAACCACGAACGGCGACCTAGTACTGAGCAAATTGAAAGGCAATTACTGGGACCGTTACAGAGGATACGACCTTGATCGCAATGGCCTGGGTGATGTCCCCTACCGCCCGTTCGGCCTGTTCGCATTGGTAACGGAACGCATGCCGTACGCCATGGTGCTATCGCGCAGCTTAATGGTGCAACTGTTGGACCAGGCCGAGCAATTGCTACCGTCACTCACACCCAAAGCGTTGGAGGATCTTACGCCGTTAATGAAACCGCCCCATGGATAGCGTGGTATTGAACAATGTTGGCAAACGCTACGGTAAATTGTGGGCTTTGCGCAATGTCGATGCAGCGTTGGCATCTGGTGAAGTGATCATGGTGATCGGTCCGAACGGATCGGGAAAAACCACGTTGATCAAATGCATTCTTGGTCTAGTGCGTTCCACAGAAGGCAACATCCAAGTGCGCGGCTTGGATGTGAACGGCAATCCAAAATACCGGCATGCCATCGGATACATGCCACAGCTTTCAGAATTCCCACGTGAGCTTACAGTTGAGCAGCTGTTGAACATGATGAACGATATCCGCAACGCCGCGCCTGGCAGTACGGATGACCGGTTGATCAGTGCTTTGGGCGTGAATGGACTGCTGAACAAACGCGTGAGCACATTGAGCGGAGGCATGCGACAGAAAGTAAGTGCGGTTCTCGCATTCCGTTACAAACCGAGCGTTTTGATCCTGGATGAACCAACAGCAGGTCTGGATCCGATAAGCGCCGGCACATTGCTGGAAGCGGTGATGGAAACCAAACGCAATGGCGCAACGGTAATGATCACCTCGCATATCATGGAAGAAGTGCAACAATTGGGCGACCGCATGGCTTATTTACAGGATGGAACGCTAAGAGCGCTCTTGGCCCCGGAGACCGTGATCGATGTTACGGGTGAAAAATTACTTTCCAAAGCATTGCCGAAGTATTTGGCGCAACTCCCAAAGACCCATGTGGAAAGTCTGTAAATACACATTGATCGACCTGGCACGCAACAAGTTCGCACTGGGATATGCCTTGTTGTTGATGTTGGTGTCCATGGGCCTTTTCATGCTGGAGGGTGACCCCACCAAAGCACTGATCAGTTTAACGCAAGTTGCACTTGCGCTGGTTCCCCTATTGTCTTTGGTCTTTACCATCATCTACTTCTATAACCAATACGAATTCACGGTACTATTGGCTGTGCAGCCCATGCATCGGCGGAGCATTGTGCTCGGGCAATTGTTAGCTGTAGCGCTTGCACTGTTGGTCGCCTTTTTATTCGGGATAGGACTACCTGTTATTGTCTATGCTTCGGGAGGAGCCGGCTACACGCTTTTACTTACAGGAGGTGCTTTGACGGCGGTATTCACTGCCATTGGAGGGTTGATCGCCGTAAAGAACAGGGATCGCGCACGCGGAGTCGGCATCGGTCTGGTCACATGGGTGATAATGGTCCTTGTGTACGATGCCATTTTGTTGTGGATCATGTTCGGTTTCAGTGACCGGCCAATAGAACCGGTGATCGTTCCACTTGCTGCTTTGAATCCCATCGATCTGGCGAGGATCCTGATCATGTTAAAGATCGATCTCGCCGCATTACTAGGATACACCGGTGCAGTATACCAGCAGTTCTTTGGAAGTGCTGGCGGCATGTTAGTGTCGTTGTTCGCACTGTTCCTCTGGGTGATCCTGCCCATGTTCTGGGCTATTCGGGCATTCCAGCGAAAGAATTTATAACTGCGAACTATCATTCATTCACGTGACATTGCTCATTTGCAGGTTAACCATCCCGGCAGACATTGCGCCCATAAACATTGAACCATGCGCAAGCAGAACATTTCCATTCTTACGATCCTGGCCTTTACCGTTACATTGATGACGGCATGTGGTGAAGGCGCACCCGCTTCTGTTCAGGACACCGTATCTACCACCCCGGACGGCGGTGGCCAAAGCACAGTACAGGACGACCAGTCTCAAAAAGATGTAGTGGGTGTAGCTGTAGGTTCCAAGGATCATACCACGTTAGTTGCTGCAGTACAAGCTGCTGAACTTGTTGATGCGCTCAGCAATGCCGGTCCATTCACTGTGTACGCACCGACCAACGCAGCTTTCGAAGCACTACCGGCCGGAACTGTGGAGGGGTTGTTGAAACCCGAGAGCAAAAGTGACCTCATTAATATCCTGGAATACCACGTGGCACTCGGCGTTCTGAAACCAGAGATGCTGAAGAACGGACAGAGACTCGGCATGGTGAACGGCCAAAATGCCGACATCACCGTAGTTGATGGGGCTGTTATGATCAACGGAGCAAAGGTGGTAGCCACCGTACCTGCGAGCAATGGTATTGTTTGCGTGATCGAGCAAGTGCTATTACCTCCTAGCGCTAATTAATAATTCGACTGTACATACGGGAAAAGTGTGCAGCTGGGTGAAAGCGGCGAAAGCGTCCTGAACGGACGCTTTCGTTGTTACACCCGGAATTTGCACGAATAGATCTTTTGCATGACTTTAGCCCAACCTGACAAAAGTCATCTTTCCGGCTGACCGAATTCAAGGTACGGCGAACTGATCCTTATCAGTTTCGCATCGCCAAAGGATAGAACCCTTGATGAGCGTCATTTTTCTATTGATCACCTGCAGCACACTGGTAGCCCTGATCTTTCTGGGTGCCTTTGTATGGGCGGTGCGCAAAGGGCAATATGATGATGACCGGTCGCCCGCAGTGCGCATGCTGCACGACCATCCGCCGCAAGTGGATACCAACACGAAAGTCAAATAGACACACCCGCAATTTCGAAAGCAGAACAGCAAGATCAAGAAACCATGATGGAACGTTTTCAATACGACAACCGCATTGCGAAGAACTTCATGTTCGTCACCATTCTCTGGGGTCTGGTGGGCGCATTGGTAGGGTTAACAGCAGCCATGCAATTGGTCTTGCCCTCTTGGAATTTCGCTGAATGGGGCAGCTTCGGGAGGTTGCGTCCGTTGCATACCAACGCCATGATCTTCGCCTTTGTTGGAAATGCCATGTTCGCTGGGGTCTATTACAGCTTGCAACGTTTGTTGAAAACGCGCATGTTCAGCGACCTGCTCAGCTCGATACATTTCTGGGGTTGGCAGTTGATCATTGTCGCTGCCGCCATCACACTGCCCTTGGGTATGACCACCGGCAAGGAATATGCCGAGCTCGAATGGCCGATCGACATTGCGATCACACTGGTCTGGGTGGTATTCGGCATCAATATGTTCGGCACGATCCTCAAGCGTCGCGAACGGCATTTGTACGTAGCGATCTGGTTCTACATCGCAACATGGGTAACTGTGGCGATGCTGCACATTGTGAACAGTATCGAGCTGCCGATCTCATTGACCAAAAGCTACAGCTGGTACGCTGGAGTTCAGGATGCCTTGGTGCAATGGTGGTACGGGCACAATGCGGTAGCGTTTTTCTTGACCACTCCGTTCCTGGGTCTGATGTACTACTACTTACCCAAAGCTGCGAACCGTCCGGTATACAGCTACAAGCTTTCGATCATCCACTTCTGGAGTTTGATCTTCCTTTACATCTGGGCAGGACCGCACCACTTGTTATACAGCGCACTGCCTGAATGGGCACAATCCCTCGGTGTCGTGTTCAGTATCATGTTGATCGCACCAAGCTGGGGTGGAATGCTCAACGGTCTGCTCACACTGCGCGGTGCTTGGGACCGTGTTCGCGAAGATCCTGTTCTGAAGTTCATGGTGGTAGCCGTTACCTGTTACGGAATGGCAACGTTGGAAGGACCGCTACTGAGCATCAAGAGCATCAATGCCATTGCGCACTTCACGGACTGGATCATTGCCCACGTCCACATTGGCGGCTTAGGTTGGAACGGGTTCTTGGCCTTCGGTATGATCTATTGGATGGCACCGCGCCTTTACGGCACCAAGCTTTATTCCACCACTTTGGCGAATTGGCACTTCTGGTTGGGCACATTGGGCATCATCTTCTATGCGATCCCACTCTACTTCGCCGGTTTCTTCCAAAGTTTGATGTGGAAGCAATTCACCCCCGATGGATTCCTGGTGTACAAGAACTTCCTGGATACGTTGTTGGAGATCCAGACCGCATACTGGTTACGCGCCTTAGGAGGCACCTTGTACATCATCGGTCTGTTGATCATGATCTACAACATCCGTAAGACGGTGAGCACGGGTAAACTGATCGTGAATGAGGATGCCGAGGCACCGGCAATGGAAGCGTTGAAAGAAGGTCACACTGAAACCTGGCACAGAGCCATCGAGCGTCGTCCGATCCAGATGTTGATCTTGAGTTTGATCGTTGTCGGTATTGGTGGTGTGCTGGAGATCGTACCTACGTTCCTGGTGAAGAGCAACATCCCAACGATCAGTCAAGTGAAACCGTACACGCCGCTTGAACTTCATGGACGGGACATTTACATACGCGAAGGATGTTACACGTGTCACTCGCAGATGATCCGTCCGTTCCGGAGTGAAACGGAACGCTATGGCGAATATGCCAAAGCCGGTGAATTCGTATATGATCATCCGTTCCAATGGGGCAGCAAACGAACAGGTCCCGATCTATTGCGCGTAGGAGCCAAGTATCCCGACAGTTGGCACTATTACCACATGTTCGACCCTACGTCCATGAGCCCGGGATCATTGATGCCGGCTTATGAAAACATGTTCGAGAACGAACTTGACATTACCACTACCGAGAAGAAGATGGAAGCCATGCGCACCATGGGCGTTCCATATGCAGAAGACTTCCCGACGAAAGCGAACGATGACATCCAAAAGCAAAGCGCAGAAATAACTGCTCGATTGAAAAAGGATGGGATTGATGCCCAAAGTGATCGTGAGATCATTGCGGTCATTGCGTACTTACAACGGTTGGGAACGGACATCAAGAGTAAGCCTGTCACTGAAATAAGTGAACTACCCTAATGCTGAAATTCATCAAGCACCACATGGACACGATCATCGGGATCGGAATATATCCCTTGATCTCGTTCGTACTGTTCTTCACCTTCTTCGTTCTGATGCTGATCTGGTTGCGGAAGGTGGGGCGTAGTCATGTTGACCACATGGCGGCATTGCCGATAACCGAAGAATTTTCCACCCTCGAAATAGAACACAATGATCATTGATCGCAATTCTATCCAACGCGGAACCATCGTTGCATTCTTGGCAACTATCACCCTCCCCCTTCTCGCACAGGACACGGTACAAGCTGTTCAAGTAGAACCTCTGCTTCACGTAAGCCGGAATCTCCTGTATGCACTCGTCGCACTGGCGGTTGTTCAAGTGGTATTCATAGCATCGCTCGCAAGCATCATGCGCACTATGGGAGGCCCAGGTGGATGGATCCAAAAGTTGATGAGCAACCGCAATAAAGCAGCTATGCTATTGCCTTTCCTGTTGCTCACCGCGAACTCCGCAAATGCGCAAGCGTTCAAAGGAACAGGGTATGCAATAAGCAGTTATCATGCGTTCTGGATGCTGGCGGTGATCAACCTGTTCCTTTTCATCGTACTACTTGTACAATTGAACTTGGTTCGCCGACTTACGCGAATAATAAGCGGATCTGAAGCCAAGGAGGCAGCGCTTGAAGCATCACGAGCACTGGAACCGAGTTGGTGGGACAAGTTGATGAAGAGCTTGACCAAGCAGGTAGAGATCGAACAGGAAAAGGACATCATGTTGGACCACGACTACGATGGTATCCGTGAGCTGGACAACGTTCTTCCACCTTGGTGGTTGTGGCTTTTCTACGGTTGCATCGCGTGGGGAGTATTCTACTTGGTTGCCGTCCATGTTATTGAGATCATCCCTGAACAGACCGAGGAATACAAAGAAGCCATGGCCCAAGCCGAGGTCGACATTGCAGCCTATAAGGCGACCCAGACCAATACAGTGGATGAGAACACTGTGGTCTTGAGCACTGATGCGAGCATTATCGGAGCGGGCAAGGCCAACTTCACGACCTTCTGTATGCCCTGCCACGGAGCGGATGGAGCGGGGTCCGAGACCTCCGTAGGACCGAATTTGACCGATGCCTATTGGATACATGGTGGTGGAGTGAAAAATATCTTCAAGACCATTAAATACGGTGTACCTGAAAAAGGCATGATCAGTTGGAAGAGCCAACTGCAACCCGCTGAGATCAGTGCTTTGTCCAGCTACATCATCAGCTTGCAAGGCACTGGCCCTGCCACGCAGAAAGCACCGCAGGGAGAGCTTTGGCAAGATGCTGATGCAGCACCTACCGATAGTACGGCCATCACTGCGGATACTACTTCCGTGGCGGTGACGCAATGACACCTCAACCAGCCCATATCAAGCGCGACGCGGCGCCGGACGAAAGCTACCGGGATGCAATAAGCACGGTGGACAAGGCGGGAAAACGCGTTTGGGTCTATCCTAAAAAACCGAAAGGAAAGTTCACCAATTGGCGACAATTATTCGCCTATGCAGTACTGGTCCTGTTGTTCGTTGGTCCGTTCATCCGCATCAACGGTGAACCCTTGTTGATGATCAACGTGGTGGAGCGGCGGTTCGTTTTCTTTGGGCAAGTATTCTGGCCACAGGACTTCTTGATCTTCGTGATCGGCTTCCTCACATTCATTGTCTTCATAGCCTTGTTCACCGTCGCCTTCGGTCGGCTGTTCTGCGGATGGGCCTGTCCGCAAACGGTATTCATGGAACACGTTTTCCGTCGGATCGAGTATGCTATTGAGGGTGATTGGAAACAACAAAAAGCCTTGAACAAAGGCCCGATGGATGCCAACAAAGCATGGAAGAAAACGCTGAAGCATATTATCTTCTTCAGCATCAGCTTCATCATTGCGAATACCTTCCTGTCCTACATCATCGGTTCGGATGAATTGTTGAGGATCATTAAGGAACCTGCGGCCCAGCACATGGGTGGTTTGGCCGCGATCTTCGCATTCAGCGGAGCGTTCTATGGCAACTTCGCATTCTTCCGGGAACAAGCGTGTACAACCGTTTGCCCTTACGGACGCCTACAAGGTGTATTGTTGGATCGCAAGAGCATCATCATCGCTTACGATCACGTGCGTGGTGAGGCACGCGGTCTTTTCCGTAAGAATGAGGTCCGTGAAGAAGCGGGCAAGGGCGATTGCATCGATTGCAAGGCCTGCGTACACGTATGTCCCACAGGGATCGATATCCGCAACGGAACACAATTGGAATGCGTGAATTGCACAGCCTGCATTGATGCGTGTGATCACATGATGGAAAGTGTGAGCCTGCCCAAAGGCCTGATCCGCTATGCCAGTGAATCCGAGATCGCGGATAAGAAGCCGTTCCGTTTCGATACGCGTATGAAAGCGTATTCCGTAGTATTGGTAGCACTGATAGGTGTGCTTAGCACATTGATAGCCATTCGTTCAGATACGGATACTACCCTCTTACGCACACCAGGAATGCTCTTCCAGGAACAACCGGACGGCCGTATAAGTAACTTGTACCATGTAAAGACCGTGAACAAGACCCGGTATGATATGCCATTACGCATGGAATTGATGAATGCCGAAGGCGAGATCAAATTGATCGGAAAGAAAATGGACCTTAAGGCCGGTGAATTGGCGCAAGGTGAGTTGTTCATCATCCTACCAAAGGACCAATTGCAAGGCACCAAGACCAAGTTGGAGATCGGCGTATTCAGTGGTGATAAGCTATTAGAGACAGTAAAGACCTCATTTGTCGGACCCATCGTAGTGAACAAGAAATGAACTGGGGAAAAGGAATAACGCTTGCGCTGATCGCCTTTGCGGGCATGATGGTCTTCTTCATGATCAAAGCTGCGCAGAACCCATCACCTTTGGTAACGGATAATTATTACGAGCAAGAGCTGAAATACCAGCAACGGATCAACAACACCAACCGCGCAAATGCGCTCTCGGCGGAAGTTGTGATGCAGATCACTGCTAAGGGTATTCGACTGGAGTTCCCCAAAGAGGTCGACCCGGCAACCATTACTGGCGAGCTCACGCTGTTGCGCCCGAACAACCCGTCACTGGATAGAACGATCGCCGTTACGGCAACTGATAATGGCGTGTTCGAGGTCGTAGGAGATCTGCTTGCACCGGGCCGTTACAACGCGTTGTTGGAATGGAGGTCAGCTGAGAACACGTATTACTCGGAACAAAAAATTGTGGTACAATGAATGCCCTGCTCGCTACGGCTTTCGTTCTTGGTATTGCGGGCAGCGCACACTGTGTTGGCATGTGTGGTCCTATTGCATTGGCCGTGCCCTCCCCTTCACCGGATTGGCGTTCACGGTTTACCAGCACATTGATCCTGAACAGCGGACGGCTACTCACTTACATACTCTTGGGCGCAGCCTTCGGAGCCTTTGGAAATGCATTGGAGCTTGCTGGTCTGCAACGCGCCACGACGATCATTGCAGGTATCGTACTGTTGATATCCGTGATCGTACCGAGCCTCTTTGAGCGTTGGTCACCAACAGGATCAATAGCACTATCCATTGGTAGAATGCGTAGTCTATTGGCAAGGAACTTGAAACGCACAGCAGCCGAAGCCTTGTTCCTCACCGGATCACTGAACGGTCTGTTGCCATGCGGGTTGGTCTACGCTGCAGCGCTTGGGGCAGCAACGTTCGGAACGGTCTGGCAAGGCGCATTGTTCATGGCGTTGTTCGGTCTAGGAACTTGGCCCGCATTGATCGCATTGCGCATGAGTGGTTCCATGCTCGGCACCAATGCCCGTACATTAATGCGAAAAGCATCACCTGTACTGGTCACAGGTTTAGCAGTGTTAATGATCCTACGTGGCCTTGAATTAGGAATACCTTTGATCAGTCCACCTCCACCGGAAGTCGCCGGCACCGTAATAAATTGTCATTGAAACAAGATCCCATGAGCACCACGAAAGAAAAAAAAGTACACATCACCGACCTCCACAATGACCATAAACTGTGGTTGAACAAATTGGCATTCTGCAAAGAAGAGATCAGCATTTTGGAACACCGGATGGAAGAGATCGCGAAGCGGAACACCGGCAATGACGTCATGGCTGAGCTGGAACATTTCCAGAACCAATACATCCGTCAACGTGAAGTGATCGATGAACTAAGACACGAACTGAAGCTCCATGAAAACGGATTGGCAAAAGAGAGCATCGAGCATCCGATCGCCATCGACCATCGGCTTTTTGCGGATCACACCACGCACCGTGATGCCATGGAGACATTCGACAAACTGTATTACGAACTGAAGCATGAATTCATGCAGTGGTTGGTGAAACGCATGTGATCGTAACGGTCATGGACCGATCCTTTCATCGGTCCATGACCATCCATGCAATACAAATTTTGAATTCCGGATGGTGCGCATTCACTTCATCCTATACGTCAAGGATCAACTCAAGAGCACATCATTCTACACCACTCTATTGGCCCTGGAACCCACGCTCAACGTGCCGGGCATGACGGAGTTTGAACTTCCAGGTGGCAGCATATTGGGGTTGATGCCTGAGAACGGAATTGCCAAGATCATCAGTGGGCCGTTACCGCATCCGTCCACGGCCAATGGCGCTCCACGATGTGAGCTGTATCTTTTGGAAAAAGACTTCGGCGCCGTATACGAACGGGCCAATAAAGCTGGCGCACGATCGATCAACAAAGCCAAGGACAGGGATTGGGGTCATCGCGTAGCGTATTTCGCAGATCCTGATGGACATGTCATTGCGGTGGCATGTGAGCTCGGGAACTGATCTCATTTTCTGCAATTTCATTGCGTCTACCCTGACGTTCGTCAGGGTAGAACACCAATTGGCCCGGTACGTTTGTGCATTGCGTCCATGTGACGCACTGAACAATGCATTTGCAATCGATCACATCGATACGTGAATTGGTGCGCGAACTACTGCGGCACCGGGACCGTAGCGCATATGGAGAGATCCTTTCGCGCTACAATGTTCCGATAAAGGACATTGCGCCCTATTTCCGGTGGAACAAGAAGCACTACACCCGCACATGCATCCAGAGGAACAATGACTTTGAGCTTTTAGTGATCTGTTATGAGCCTGGCCAAAGCACAAGCATCCACGATTATGACAGCCATACGGCTTGGATACATGCCGTGAAAGGCGAAGTGGTGGAAGAACGCTTCGTCAATACCAGTAGCGGTCTCCAACGAACTAGGGAATTGACGCTTCGACCGGGAGAAGATGACTCGCTCACCAATGGAACCTCCATCCACCGGTTCATCAACATTGCACCCGAACGCGCTGTTACCTTGAATCTCTACGCAAAACCTATGAGCAAGTGGCGTGTCTACGATCCTGGTACAGGTGAAGCCACGATCGCACCAGCAGGTCCAGCACCATGAGTACGCTTGTGCCTGCTCCACCTTATCTTTCCGGCATGAGCACCTCAAAGGAAAAGGTTCCAGGTTCGTTGGACATGGAGCGGGTCGGTGGTGTTCTGTTCCGAACTGCTGCCGAAGGACTGGTCGTAGTTGATCGTGCAGGGGTCATCGTTATGCATAATCCACGGCTCGATACAATGTTCGGTTACAATAAAGATGAATTGAGCGGCAGAACCATCGAGATCTTGATCCCAGAAGCTATACGCGGAAGACACAAGGGTCATCGAGAAAAATACAATGAGAAACCAGTTGAGCGTTTCATGGGGATCGGAATGGAACTCAATGGCCAGCGCAAAGATGGAACCGTATTCCCTGTCGAGGTCAGTCTGAATCACTTCAAGGTGGACGACCAGCAATTCGCAATGGGCCTAGTGACCGATATTACGTTGCGGCACGAGGCTGAAGTTGTCCTGCGCAGAAGCAAACAGGAATTGGAAGAACTGGTACAACAGCGCACCGCAGAGCTGAAGTCCGCGGAAAGAAGCGTTCGAGAAGCACTGGTAAAAGAGCGCGAACTGCATGCTTTAAAGAGCAGGTTCGTGTCCATGGCAAGTCACGAATTCCGCACTCCGCTGAGCACCATCATGAGCAGTGTTGACCTTATCGGTCGGTACACCGAAAAAACGGGTGATGAGAAAGTGGACAAGCACCTTGGACGCATAAGAGGAAAAGTGAGGGAGATGACTGCCATGCTGAACGAGTTCCTATCGTTGGAACGCATCGAACAAGGCCAAGTGCAATGCAATCCTACGACTTTCGACATCGTTGATCTTTGCATCGAATTGATGGAGGAACTGCGGCAGCTCGCCAAACCCGGCCAAGCGTTGGATTATGATCATACTGCTGCAGAGCGCAACGTCCTATCGGATCGCCAAATGCTGAGCAATGTGATCTCCAACTTAGTGACCAACGCGATCAAATATTCGCCTGAGAACAAACCCATCGAATTACGCTCGCATATTGAGGGTTGTCGGTTGGTGATCACTGTACGAGATGAAGGGATCGGGATCCCACCGGAAGACCAACAACACTTGTTCGAAAGGTTCTTCCGTGGAAGCAATGCGACCACCATTCAAGGAACTGGCCTAGGGCTCAATCTTGTGAAGCGCTATTTGGATCATCTTGAAGGCATCATTGATTTAAATAGTGGATCGGGCAATACGAAATTCACTGTAACGCTTCCACAAAACCTCGCTACTTGACATGCACTCCACGAAGACGATACTCCTGATCGAAGACGATGCCGATATGCGGGATAATACCGCCGAGATCCTAGAACTCGCGGACTACCGCGTGTTGAAAGCGGAGAACGGTAGGCGGGGCGTGGAAATAGCGCGAAAGGAATCGCCCGATCTGGTGCTCTGCGACATCATGATGCCGGAGCTCGATGGGCATGGTGTACTATATCTGCTGGGCCGTGATCCAGCAACAGCGGAGATCCCGTTCATTTTTCTCAGTGCAAAAGCAGAACGCAGCGATGTACGCAAGGGGATGGAATTGGGAGCCGATGACTACCTGACCAAACCATACGAAGAGGGCGAATTGCTCAACGCCGTTGAAGGGCGTTTGAAACGGAGCGAATTGTTCCGCAAAGGTTTTGACAATGGGTTCGAAGGCTTGAACAAATTCATGGATCAGGCCCGCGGTCTGGAGGCATTGAAGGACATCAGCAGCGACCGTAAAACGAGAAAGATCGCGAAGAAGGAAACGTTGTTCCATGACGGCGACGAGATGCGCCAGATCCCATACATCGTATCCGGGAAAGTGCGAACGTACAAGATGAACAACGACGGCAAGGAATTGGTAACGGGCCTGCACGGCACCGGCGATTTCGTTGGCTACATGGGGCTCTTGGAGAATGGCCGAGCAATGGAGACCGCCGAAGCGTTGGAAGAATGCGAAGTTGCGCTGATCCCGTGCGAAGACCTCTTGGCCCTGCTTCAGAAAGACCGTGATGTAAGTATCCGATTCATCAAAATGCTCACGCACGATGTAAAGGAAAAGGAAATGCACCTTTTGCAACTTGCCTATGCAAGTGTTCGCCAACGCGTTGCGCAAGCATTGTTACGCGTCCATGACCGCTATGCGGAGGAGAACAAAGCAGACCTTGGCCTGCGCATTAGCAGAGAAGATCTGGCAAGCATTGTGGGCACAGCCACGGAATCACTGATCCGGTGTTTAAGTGACCTGAAGGATGAAGGACTGATCACCACACAAGGGCGGGATATTCAGATCGCCGATAAATCAGGTCTGGTTAAATTGGCGTATCGCTGATCGTATCAGCTGTTCAGGAAATAGTGTAAGCTTCCTCACAATTCGGACAGTTGAAAAGTTGAGAACTTTGAAACTGACCAGTGATGAAGAAAAGCAGATACACTCCACAGCAGATCGTATCGATCCTGAAGGAGCATGAAGGTGGCAAAGCCGCCGTTGAAGTATGCCGTGATCGCGGTTTAAGCCAGCAGACCTTGTACACCTGGCGCAAGCGATATGGTGGTATGGATGCCAGTGAGCTTAAGCGGCTCAAAGAGCTAGAGGCTTAGAACACCAAGCTCAAACGCATGTATGCGGAGCTGGCTCTGGACCATGAGCTGGCCAAGGAGATCATCGCAAAAAAGCCCTAAAACCCTGCGAGCGGCGAGCGATGGTGGAACACTACAGAGAAGAGCACGGCATCAGCAGGGCGTGTCGTGTGGTAGTTTTCAGTCACTCTACGATGTACCGCAGCTTGCAACAGAAGGATGACACCCAAATGGAAGAAGCATTATTGAAGAAAGCCCAGCAGTACCCGCACCAGAGTGGTCCGGGTATTGAACCACTTGATGGCTCGACGGGCTAAACCCATGAAGATCCGTATGGAAAACGGCCCTGAGTTCATCGCCAAGATCACCGAGGATCGGAGCCATGCACATGGCATGGAATTCCTTCATATACAACCAAGTAAGCCCACCCAGAACGCATACATGGAACGCTTCAACGGCAGCTTTGGAAGAGGGGTGATGCCTAACTGTTCGAGGATCTGGACCAAGTGAGAGAGCGATCCGATCAGTGGATGCACGACTACAACCACCACAGACCACTTGATGCCTTGGATGACCTTGCTCCGATGGAATTCGCCCGCCAGCGTCTTAGCCGGGTGCGCCCAGCTAAGGCGCTGAAACCAGAACAAACACTTGAAAACCTAAATTAGCACTGTCCGAAAGAGGGGAAGCCTACGATCAATTTATGTTTACCATGAAGAGGAAAAAAGCATTTTACGTACTTACATGTAATCTTCTATTCCTTTCCTTTAATGTATTGGCACAAAATTCCCCCTCTACCAAAATGGAATTCGGCAAAGGAATTCAATTTACATCTCCCGATTCAACGTTTACAATGGCGATCCGCGGACGCATCCAAAGTATGTTCGAGGCGAAAGGAGATCTTACGAACGAAACTGGTGGTGCCGACTTTTTGTTGAGAAGATGTCGTTTGAATATTCAAGGAAGTGCATTTGATCCAAGATTTTCATACCGCATTCAGATCGGATTTGCTCATGGAGATATTACTTCTGCCAATAGCACAATGCAGAACAATTTAATTCTGAGAGACGCCATGCTCTTCTATATGGTGAATAAATGGATGCGTATCGGTTTTGGGCAGACCAAACTTCCAGGCAATAGACAACGGCAGGTTTCCTCTGCAGTTCTTCAATTGGTGGAACGTTCCATTGCGAACAATAATTTCACATTGGATAGGGATAAAGGGCTTTGGATCCATACTAATTTCAACATCAGTAAAGCCGTTCTAAGATCCACACTTTCAATATCAAGCGGTGAGGGTCGAATTATTTCCGGTAAAAATGGCAGACTTTGTTATTCCGGGAGAATGGAGTATTTACCATTAGGCGATTTCTCAAAGAACGGTGCCTACGTTGAAGCCGATATTGAAAGAGAACTGAAACCGAAAATCTCCATTGCTGGTGCGTACAGCTATAACGATGGAGCGATTCGAACAATGGGGCAGCTTGGAGATTTTTTATACAATTCACAAACGGCGAACATTCAGTACTATGGCGCTGATGTACTTTTCAAATACAAAGGTTTTTCTCTAGCGTCGGAATTGTACAACAGAAATTCGAACAATGGTCCAATTACGAATGATACGGATACAACTCAAATCAACTATATAGTTTCAGGAACTGCCTTCGTGATCCAGTCCGGGTATTTTGTAACTGGAACGAATGAGATCTCAATGAGATATGCTCAAATAGAACCAGAAGCTAAGGTTGCCTCAGTAATGAGCACACAAAAGGAGTATGTAGTTGGATTTTCTCATTACTTCAACAAGCATAGTTTGAAAGTACAATCCGACATTACCTATTACGAAAATGGTGCAATCAATAGTTTGGTATACAGGCTTTCAGGAGTTGTTACATTCTAGTTCACAGATAAATTAGGGATGCTTACACCTGGTCATAACCCGAACATCATTCAACATTCCCCTCCCAGTCCTAACTTCGCGACGATCACAAGAAGATACCGTGTGCATGACCGCGACCGCCGAAGCAAAGATCACCCTGAAGGAATTACGTGAAGAGATCCTTCGCGACTACGCGCTGGTGCATACTAGCCGCGAAGCGAGTTTATTGGGCCGCAAGGAAGTTCTTACGGGAAAAGCCAAGTTCGGCATCTTCGGCGATGGCAAGGAGTTGGCGCAGGTTGCCATGGCCAAACAATTCCGCCCAGGCGATTGGCGCAGCGGGTACTACCGCGATATGACCTTCATGTTCGCCATCGGCGAACTCACCGTTCAGCAATGGTTCGCACAACTCTATGCGCATGCCGACCTGGAGCACGAACCAGCAACAGGTGGCCGACAAATGAACGGGCATTTTGCTACGCGTTCTTTGGATGAGAACGGCGAGTGGAAGAACTTGGCTGAGCAATTCAACTCCAGTCCTGACATGTCGCCGACCGCTGGCCAGATGCCCAGGTTATTGGGGCTTGCGCAAGCCAGCAAGATGTTCCGCAAGAACAAAGCTTTGCACGGTTACACGCACTTCAGCGATAAAGGGAACGAGGTCGCATTCGGGACCATCGGCGACGCCAGCACCAGTGAAGGGCATTTCTGGGAGACCATGAATGCGGCCGGCGTGTTGCAAGTACCCTTGGCAATGAACGTGTGGGACGATGGTTGGGGCATTAGCGTCAGTAAGGATCATCAGACCACGAAAGGTAGCATCAGCGGGCTTTTGAAAGGATTCGAGAAAGAAGACGGCACCAACGGTATCCGGATCCACACGGTTAGAGGTTGGGACTATGCAGGATTGAACAAAGTGTATGAGACGGCGATCGCCGATTGCCGTGAGGAGCATGTTCCGTGTTTGATCCATGTTCAGGAGATCACGCAACCGCAAGGCCATAGCACCAGTGGATCACACGAGCGGTACAAGAACAGCGTAACGGATTGGATCCGAGATAACAACGGTAAAAAGATCAAAGAGGTACCTCTGTTGGATTGGTATAAGGAGTACGATTGCAATGTGAAATTCCGTCAATGGATACTCACATTCAAACCAGGCGGCGAGCCGCTAGCTACCGAGGCGGAACTGGATGCCATCGAACAAGAAGCAAGGAAAGATGTACGTGCTGCGCAGAAAGCGGCATGGGCAGCGTTCGAAGCTGAGATAAAGCTGGAAGTCCACAACGCGAGCTTCATTATGGAAGCTTTGGCCGCTGGCAGACAACATGATGACGGTACCGCTGCGGCTACTATCACCAAGCTGGTCAACGAGCTGCGCGCCGAGATCAGCCCAGGCTGGAAGGATATCGTGCGTGCCGCGCGAAGAGCTTTGTTGGCGGGCCGAAAAGCCGACCCTATCGCACGCCAACCACTCATTGACTGGATCGAGGAAGCGATGGCCCTCAATGGAGACCGATACGGCAGTCACCTATACAGCCAAAGTGCACACAGCAGCTTGAATGTTGCGGAGGTATCGGTGGAATACAACACGGATGAAGAGGTGGACGGCCGCATCATCATCCGTGACAACTTCGCCGCGTTGTTCGAGAAGGAGCCACTATTGCTAACTTTCGGTGAGGACACTGGAAAGATCGGCGATGTGAACCAAGGCATGGAAGGCATGCAAGCAAGGTTCGGAGAGCTGCGTGTCAGCGATGTCGGTATCCGCGAAGCAACGATCCTAGGACAAGGTCTAGGCATGGCGTTGCGCGGCCTGCGTCCGGTGGCGGAGATCCAGTACTTGGACTACCTGCTCTACTGCATCCAAGGCATCAGTGATGACCTCTGCACCATCCAGTGGCGTACCAAAGGCGGTCAAAAAGCACCGTTGATCATCCGCACCCGCGGACATCGGCTGGAAGGTGTTTGGCACAGTGGCAGTCCTATGGGTATGATCATCAATGCCGCACGAGGGTTGATCGTTTGTGTACCGCGCAACATGCAACAAGCTGCAGGGTTCTACAACACATTGATCCAAGGAGATGACCCTGCGCTGGTGATCGAATGCTTGAACGGCTATCGCAGCAAAGAGCGTTTACCGAGTAACCTAGGATCGTTCACAGTGCCTATCGGAATGCCGGAGATCGTTCGTGAAGGTACCGATCTTACGTTGGTCAGCTATGGTAGCACTTTCCAGATCTGCATGCAAGCTGCTGAACGCATCCATGAGCTGGGCATCAATGTTGAGCTGATCGATGTGCGCACCCTCCTACCCTTCGACCGTGAGCATCAATGCGTGGAAAGTTTGAAAAAGACCAATCGTTTATTGATCGTGGATGAGGATGTTCCTGGTGGTGCCAGCGCTTATTTGCTTCAACAGATCCTACAGGTTCAAGGCGGTTACCAGTATCTGGATAGCGCTCCTACAACCCTGACCGCCAAGGCGCACCGCCCGGCTTATGGCTCGGATGGTGACTACTTCAGCAAGCCGAGTATTGAGGATGTTGTTGACGCGATCATCGGCCTGATCAACGAGGCAGAGCCCCAGCGTTTGGCAAACTGACGATACCTTAATAAGTTGATATTCTGCCTAATAAGGATCCTTTTTTGGTCAATTCACAAAGAATAACCACCTTTACACTCGCATGTCACTCACTCAGCCAGAGATCCAGCAAGCCCTTCGCATCAGCCGGGCCATTGAAGAGCATTTGGAACAGATCCGTTCGGTGAACGTACCGAGCCAGGAACTGTACCCTATGCTTGCAGATCGCGAACTTGTAGAACGTGATAAGGAAAAGGGCGCGAATTTTCGCTTGTTCCTGAAGAAACTGCAGAAGGAGAACATGTTGAACTTGATCCCGCAATGCAGGGCAACTGCGCGCAGCGGTGGTAAGTTCGAATACACCTTCAACCGTGCAGGGTCGAACATGCCAGTGCGTAAGCCCTTGGATCCAAGCAAGAAAACGAAGGCCGAGGCCGAATAAGGGTCTATTTGTGTGAAGTTTGCATCTAAGTGAACCTCCGATGTCCACTCACGTTGTCATCGGTAGCCTGTCCAACTCAATTATTGGATGCGCTTGTTCGGAACATCCACAAGTTGACTGCAACAACGTATAGTTCAAGATCCATGCCTGCTGATCTCAATCAACAGATCGCCACTAAATGGTTCGCTGCGTTCAACGAACATGATCTAGATGCCTTACTGGCACTATACCATGACCAAGCCGAACATTACAGCCCCAAACTGAAGGTGCGGATGCCAGAAACCAATGGCATGGTGTGTGGCAAGGATGCACTGCGCGCATGGTGGCGCGATGCGTTCGATCGGTTACCGTCGTTGCAGTATGAAGTACTCAAACTCACTGCCAATGATGAACAGGTCTTCATGGAGTATGTTCGGCATGTTAAAGGTGAAGATGATCTTCGAGTTGGTGAAGTGCTGGTGATCGAAAAGGGGCTGATCGTCAGTTCGCGGGTCTATCACGGGTAATCACTCGTTGTGGGTCTTATACAATTCCGCATTCCGGTTGTTCAGTAACACTATGGACCCTTCCCTTAGGCTAACTTCGCATCCATGTCAACCGATCTCTACAAGATCCTCGGAGTGGACCGCAAAGCAAGTGCGGATCAGATCAAAGCCGCCTACCGGAAATTGGCGCGTAAACTTCACCCGGATCTGAATCCCAACGATGACAATGCGAAAAAGAAATTCCAGGAGATCAATGAAGCGAATGAGGTCCTAAGTGATCCGGTCACACGCAAGAACTATGATGAGTTCGGCGACCAATGGAAACATGCGGATCAACTTCGCGAAGCACAAAAGCAACGGTCGCAGCAATGGCAAGGCGGTGCAACAGGAGGTGGCAGCGGTTTTGGTGGCAGCGATCCTTTTGGTGGTGCGGAAGGCTATGAGGACATGTTCGATGGCATGTTCGGCGGGCGCGGTAGACAGGTGAAATTCCGCGGTCCGGACTATCAGGCGGAATTGCGTCTTGATCTTTTGAGCGCCTTCAAGACACATAAGCAAACGCTTACTGTAAATGGCCAACAGATCCGGATCACAGTACCCGCAGGTATTGAGAATGGGCAGACCATTAAGATCAGTGGCCACGGTGGAGCCGGTGCGAATGGCGGTCCACAAGGTGATCTTTATATCACGTTCCATATTGATCCGCATCCAAAATTCCAACGCGTCGGAAAAGACCTGTACACAACAGAGAGCATTAGCCTCACCACAGCGATGTTGGGAGGCACGCTAACACTGAACACGCTGGAAGGTGCGGTAAAGCTGAAGGTTGCTCCGGAAACACAGAACAATACCAAAGTGAAACTGAAAGGCAAGGGCTTCCCGATCTATAAGAATGACGGTCATTTCGGAGACCTTTATGTAACCTACAACGTGGAACTTCCGAAGGACCTAAGTCCACAAGAGAAGGAACTGTTCCAACAATTAGCTGACCTACGTAAAACCGTTTAGACCATGGAAACCGAAGAACTGATAGCTATGCAGATCTACTGTGACAAAGAAGGTCTGGAGGCTAGTTTTGTTGAGGCACTGCACGAACGGGGTCTGATCAGGATCACAACGATCAAAGAACAGCGCTATGTTGAACCGGAATACCTGCCGCACATAGAAAAACTGGCCCGAATGCATTACGACCTGCAGATCAATCTGGAAGGCATCGAAGCAATAAGTCATATGCTGGAACGCATGGAAACCATGCAGCAGGAAATGCGCGTATTACAACAACGACTTGGAATTTACGAATAGGACGAACATGTCAGCAAAACAAGTGATCCCAGCATTGACCTATGTGGATGCAAAAGCCGCCATCAAGTTCCTATGCAGCGCATTCGGTTTCGAAGAACATCTTGTTGTGCCCGGAGAAGGCAACGTGATCCACCACGCACAATTGAAATTGGGAACGATCATGATCATGTTGGGCAGTTCCAACAAGGAAAGTGAGTACTCCAAGTTGGTAAGGTCGCCGCAAGAACTAAACGGCGTTGTTACCCAAAGTCCGTATATCATTGTCGATGATCCCGATTCCTTTTATGCAAAGGCCAAAGCACATGGTGCACGCATCGTTGTTGAACTGAAGGATGAGGACTACGGTGGTCGCGGATTTACTTGCGCTGATCCAGAAGGGCATTTATGGAACTTCGGTTCTTACGATCCATGGGCCGACCAAGGTTGAAGGGTAATGAACCGGGCTTAACTCAGATCAGCAAAGGGATAAAGAACCGAGCATTGTTCGTCCATGGATCATTACGCAACGCTTGGCCTTTCCTATACTGCGGATACGCATGCAATCAAAGATGCCTATCGCTCTTTGGCCAAGCGCTACCATCCGGATGTATCCAACGAAGCGAATGCACACGAACAATTCATTCGGGTAACCCAAGCCTATGAGATCCTATCCGACCCGATCAAACGTTCCCGTTACGATGTGACCCGGTTCAGTCCGAGCCCACGTTCCGCGCCGGCTAAAGAACAGGCCAGGTATGAACGGAATGTGCGCCGCGATCAGCATTCCGCGAAAGCCAGAGCGGAACACTTCGGCCGTATGAAGTATGAAAAATTCGATCATGAATACTTCAATTCCAATGTGGCTTATTTCTTACCCAAAATGGCCGGTTGTTTCGGTATTTTCATTGGCATTATGCTCTGTTGGATCATCATTGGCGGCCTATTGCTACTTTTTGGCCTGCCAACTATCCTTTTGGTCGTTGTCATGTTCGTCAGCATTCCGGTAGGTGTTTGGCTAAGTGTACTTTTCGATGACTGGCATAATAAGAAGGCAAAAGCTCGAGCCGAGCAGTGATCATAACCGGGATCTTTAGGTTCGATCGACTACCCCGATCTTTGTCCCTTACCATGAGCAGAGGATTCGTACGTGAGAACGATCAGGAGGAAGCCCCTTTCATTCCACCGCGCGCTGCATTGCCGGATGGCGTGACCAATTATGTAACACCCAGAGGTCTTGAACAATTGCAGGCTGAACGCAAGGCATTGGAAGCTCAACGTTCCGAGGCACGCGGAAGTGAAGATGAACGTCGCAGATCATATGCGGTGATCGATGGTAAGCTGAACCTATTGAATGAACGGATAGTTACAGCACGTATTGTAGAACGGACAGTCGATCCATTGGAGGATGTCCGTTTCGGTGCTACAGTGACATTTGAACATCAAAAAAGTCCGCAGCGTGGAAAGCAATTCACATTCACGTTGGTCGGTGTAGATGAAGCTTCCGTAAAACAACAACGTATAGCCTTTACTTCACCCATCGCACGCGCGTTGATGGGAAACCGTACCGGAGAAACGGTTGAATTCAAACTTGGTTCCGTCGTTCAATTATTGAAGATCATCTCGATCTCCTAACGTTGCAGGAGTTAAGTAACTCATTGAATGGATACGAAAACCATAACCATCCACACCGAATACATCGAATTGAACCAACTGTTGAAATTAGCGGGAGTCTGTAATAGCGGTGGCGAAGGAAAGATGCTGGTAGCAGAAGGTCTGGTCAAGGTCGATGGCCAACAGGAGCTGCGCAAAACATGCAAGATCCGTTCAGGTCAGATCGTTCATTATGGTGAACTGGAAATACGCGTATCACGTTAACCGGACCGATCACACGAAATTGACAAGCAATGCTTCAACTGAAGACCGACCCTTTTCCAACGCTCAACACCGAACGTCTCGTTCTACGAGAGATCACAATGGACGACGTGGAAGCGGTCTTCGCGATCCGATCGGACGAGCGTGTGATGCAATACATTGGTAAGCCACGTGCTAAAGACATCAAGGATAGCGTCGAACTCATCGAGCGAGTACAAAAGGGGCGAGAAGAATCCTCATCCATCACTTGGGGAATTACAACGAAATCCGATCCCAAACTGATCGGCATGATCGGGTACTACCGCATTCAACTGGAACACTATCGTGGTGAGATCGGTTATGCGCTACATGCAGACCATTGGCGGAAAGGGATCATGAGCGAAGCAACAAAGGCAGTTGTCTCACATGGTTTTGAAGGCCTAGGGTTCCATAGTATAGAAGCTCGTACGGATCCGAAGAACAGTGCATCCAACGCTTTGCTGCAGTCCAATGGATTCGTTCGCGAGGGGCTTTTCAAGGAGAACTATTTTTGGAACGGAAAATTCCTTGATAGCGCCATCTACTCAAGGATCGCGCCTGAGATCTAACACAGGACAACCGTACCTGGTCGTCTCGACCGCTATCTGCGTACAGGGAAAAACTCAGCTAAGACGCGTGGTTTTCGGTACACGGCAACGCAATGACATTATTGAAGAAGTATCGGGTGGTCCGAAAACGAAATGATCCCGGTAAACCGGGACCATTCCTTAACTAGAAGTAAATTTCAGGGCTCTCCCTCCCTTGGTTCACTTCACGTCATTTTTAATGCTTTTCAAACCAAACTATGGTCTCTGAACGTAGAGTCGCGTTGATCAGTATTTCATGACAACATATTCCTACTTCGAGTAACATATTGTTTCTTCTATGCAAAAGTATTCAGGACAAAGTCAACTTGAACCTTCAATTCGACGAAACCGACATTGCACCACACTAATTAACACGCACCCTAACCGAAGCTATAAACTTGGCCTCCATCGCATATGGTATGCAACTCACTGAATTAGAACAAGAGACCTGTAAGATCTCGTCGCTTTGGTCAAGGTAATAAGGCTTGACGATGGCTATCTCCATTACGTAACTTGCCGATCATGACCTACGGTCAACAAGAAAAGCGTATTCCACTGCTACTGATCCACGGTTTTCCATTGGACCGGACCATGTGGCGCCCTCAGTTGGAGGGGCTGCGCGACGTAGCACGGCCGATAGCACCTGACCTACGTGGCTTTGGTGACTCCGGCGATACGCCGGACATCATGAACATGGGCGACTACGCCTCGGATCTTCATGCACTGTTAAGAACGATGGGGATCCAACAAGCCGTGATCTGCGGACTCTCTATGGGAGGGTATATAGCCCTCGCTTTTTTGCAGAAATATCCATCGATGGTCCAGGGCTTGGTGCTATGCCACACAAAGGCTACCGACGATCCGGAAGAAACACGAAAGGCAAGGCTCCTGACGGCCAAGACCGTGCTGGAAAGTGGCTCATCAAATATTTCTGTAGGACTTTACGACCGTATGATCTCGGAGCATACCAAACAGACACGGGTCGATGTTACGGACCACCTGAAGAGAATGATGGACCGACAGGAACCAGCGGCGATCGCCGCAGCTTCTCGCGGAATGGCTGTTCGACCGGACAGGACCGATATGCTTGCAAGCATTACCGTGCCAACACTGATAATCACAAGCGAGCAAGACCAATTGATCCCGGCCAGTGAAAGCACTAGCATGCATGAGGCCATTCCCGGAAGTACACTCGTGCAGATCCCGGATACCGGTCACCTCAGCAATATGGAGAACAGTGACGCTTTCAATGAACAGCTAAGGCTATTCCTACTTAGCGTTGGGCGTAGACAACACCTTCAGAACGCCTGAATCCCAGAAGCCTATCTGGCTATGAGCTGAGGTACCCGGATAATGCCGCTGATCAACTATCTTCGATCCGCGCCATATGGAGCGAAAAATCCTTTGGCAACCTTTTTGCATTCCTGAACGTCTATCCATTGAAAACCACCTAACCCCTATGAAACCACTAACCATCGCTTTTGCCGTACTTGCTGCACTTTCTTATACAGGCATCCATGCACAAACAGGCACAACGACAGCAGAGACTGCCATTTCACTAGAAAAACAAGCCGCTTGGATGACGGAAGTAGGCCTGAGTGAGGAACAGATCGCGAGCATGAAAGCTGCTGATCTACGTTATTCCGAGGCTATGAACGCTTTGAGCAAAGCAGAAGGTGATCGGGATGCACGCGTCCAACAAAGCAAAGAACTTCGCGACCAGCATGGCCGCGAGATCAAAGAGATCCTGACCCCGGAACAATACACACAAATGAAGGCCATTCGTGCTGAAAAACGCGCCGCAGGAGCGGAACAACGTCAGCAAACTGCACCTCATAACGAGTGACCGGATCGATCCTCCAAGTGTATTAAGGGTGTTCCACGTGAATACCCTTTTGCAGTTGGAGCATTACCATTTGTTGTGAATGATACGTGATCGAACTATTCGGCACGAGAATTGTCAAATTCACATTCAACGAACCCCAACACCGGAATTCCGGAGAAAACCATAAGGAACATGAAGAAGTTAATGATGATCGCAGCAGTGACCATTTTCACAGCTGCAGCGGTGAACGCACAGGACCAGGAACGCAAGACACCCGCAGAGCGTGCCAAGATCCAGACTGAGCAAATGACAAAGGCACTGGACCTGACTCCAGAGCAAGTTGAGAAAGTTAGTTTACTGAATGCTCAATACGCTGAGAAAGCTGAAATGATGCGTAAAGAACGTCAGGCTCAGCGCCAAGCAATGAAAGAGGAGAACAAAGGTGCCGGTCGTGAGCTACATGACGCTCGTATGAACGACCTGAAAGGGATCCTGACCCCGGAGCAATTCACCAAAATGGAAGCTATCAAGGAGGAAAAGAAAGAAGAGCACATGGAAAAGCGCAAGGAAATGCGTGGATCCGATGCTGGCGATAAGAAAGAGATCAAGAAGTGATCCAAGCAGATACTTGAAGCCCCGCAGCGATGATCGTTGCGGGGCTTTGTTGCTAATAGGCACGGCACGCAGGTCAATCTCCAAGCTTGAATACAATAGGTAACACCATTGATGCATCCACTGCCTTGCCTTCATTCATTCCAGGCTCCCAGTTCGGCATGGAACGGATGACCCGTAATGCCTCAGCACCAAGGGAAGGATCGGTGCTTTCCTTTATGCGCGCCTTGTCGACCCGACCATCACTTCGAACCACGAACTCAATAAGCGCTTTTCCCTCCAGACCCAGTTTTGAAGCCTCCTTCGGGTAATTCAGCTCCTCAGCGATATAACTGAACAACGCTTCTTGGCCACCTTTGAAAGCTGGCATCTTATCGATCTTCCCTTTGGTTGGTTCTTGAACCGTCGCTCCCGGAGCGCTCCAGGATACGGTCATCAAAGCAACGAATGCAAGTGGTATGATCAACGCATACCTGATCAGCGCCTTTCGCGGCGAACGTTCACGGTGTAACATGTTTATTCGGGTTTTAAGGGTTAATGAACGAAAACTATTGGTGAGTGAATTGGTTGGAACGCCCATGGCATTCGCGATCAATAAGGCATCATAATCGGATGTAACTTCATTGACGGCTTCATCTGCTTGGAACTCATGGACCAGCTTCAGTTCCCGAATGGCCCAACGCCAGATCGGGTTCCACCATGAGAGCGCACTGAAGATCTCGTAGAACAGAATATCCCAGCTATGGCCATGCCTAACGTGAAAGGCTTCGTGCATATAGATCGGGGCGACATCCTCCCTATTCAGGTCAGTCGGGATCCGAATAGCACCGTATAACGAGAACGCCTCGACATTCCAATTCCGGGTCATGCGCCACGCTTGCCAATACCGTCCCAATAACAGCGCGAACGCAACCAAACAGCCGCCCCAATGGACAAACAGCAATGCTTCAACCAGATCGAACGACCCAAGTGATCCTGGCACCTGCCCTTGCTCAATGATCAGTTCGGGCATTGTAAAAAGTAGACCGGTATCCTGAAATACGGAAGTGACCTCGAACTGTGGGATGGACCAGGCAACGAATGGTGCGACCAGTAACCACAAGCGGTTCGCAGAAAAGAAAGTGGTTCTGCGCAATACAAGCCAATAGACGGCGCAGAACAACAAGAACACGACATTCGCTTTAACGATCAGTGTGAGTGGTTCAATGTTCATTTTTCCCTGTGTTTCTTGATCAGAATAAGAAGTTCATCGAGATCCTCGGCCGAAAGATCCTCGCGTTCAATGAAGTGGCTCAGTAATTCGTGTGCAGAGCCTCCGAAATAATTCTTGGTGAACTGTTTTATCGTGCGTTCCCCATATTGATCACGAGAGATAATGGGATGGTAACGGTGTGCTCTTCCGAACGCTTCGTGCCCAACGAACCCCTTCTGTTCCAAGATCCGGATGATGGTACTCACTGTGGTATACGCCGGCGCCTTGGCCGCTCGAACTGGTTTCGGCATTGCTTCCATCACATCTTTTACGAACCCCTTTTCGATCTGCCAAAGGGCTTGCATGACCTGCTCTTCTGCCCGTGTCAACTGTTCCATGATGCAAGTATAACTAAATTTATAGTTATAGAACTAAAAACCTAGTTAACGGTACGGATCGAACAGGGAACGGTAAAGTAGGTTAATGGATAAGCCGCTTGGAACCAGACACTGCAGCGTGTACGCAAGCACGCAATACCGAAAGAGCTAACTCAGTTACTTGGAAAGTCTACCGTAGATCGAACTTCACCTTTCTCCGCAACCGTGCACGAACAGGCACACCGTTCAAGAGCGCGGGCTGCCATTTGCTCAATCCTTGGGTCGCGCATACCACCCTGCTATGCAATACCGTGCAGCCCTCTTTCATGAATTCCACATTGCTAACCGAACCATCGGTATTCACGACGAAATCAAAGATCATGACGGAAGAACCTATGCAGCTTTCCATAGGTGGCAATTTGCCGCACGTTGCAGGTTCCAGTAAATGGTCCTCCAATGCCTTATCCCCACCCGGGTAGATCGGCTTTACATCCACGGAACGCAGGTCATGGATCTTACCATTGTCCGCACCCACAGCGTTGACCGTACCTGAATCATACACCTTTTGTGCATTATCGGAATTTCCCTTCAGAATATCCACGCTGGACTGCCCAATTGCTAGCGTTGGAGCAAGACTTAGAACAAGTAGGACCGATCGGAACATGACCAAAGTTAGCTCAACCCGAACACATCCCGCTACATTTGGCGGAACAGCGGTCGGATGAAATGAGATGATCGCACCTCGCAGAACTGTAGACCGGAACCATGAGCAACGTATACTACCCAGACTATCTCCAATTGGATAAGATCCTCGGCGCACAAGCTCCGGAAAGTGACAAGCATGGTGTGAAGGCGCATGATGAAATGCTCTTCATCATCATCCACCAAGCCTATGAACTTTGGTTCAAGCAAGTTTTGCATGAGGTCGGAAGTGTGATCGAAATGTTCGCTGATGACCATGTGGATGATAATGGCGGTGAACTGAACATTGCTGTACACCGCTTGCAACGTGTAACCACCATTCTGGAATTGTTGGTAAAGCAAATGGATGTTATGGAAACCATGACACCATTGGACTTTTTGGACTTCAGAGATCTGTTACGCCCGGCAAGTGGATTCCAGAGCATGCAGTTCAAGATCCTTGAAGCACGCTTAGGACTGCGCATGGAAGCACGTTTCGGCAAGCAATACTATACGAGCCAGTTGAAGCCGGAACACAAAGCAGAGATCGAAAAACTCGAAAGCATGCCCACCCTGCTTGAGTTGGTGAACACTTGGTTGGAACGTATGCCGTTCTTCGATGCGAAATACTGGGACGGTAAAGAGGGTGCATTCTTTTCGCAATTGGAAGCCATTTACACCGACAGTTTGGTAAAGGGTGAAGAAGGTAATGCTGAATTATGGCGGACCATATTCAACACAGGATCTCCTGAGCGTAAGCTAAGCCCTAAGGCTTCGCGCAGTGTGGTGTTCATCATGCTCTACCGCGATGAACCGATCCTGCAACAAGCATTCCGATTCCTGCAATCGTTGTTGGACATTGATGCGGGCATGGCGGCATGGCGCAGCCGTCACGTGAACATGGTACACCGCATGATCGGCCTGCGCGTAGGCACTGGTGGCAGCACGGGTAAAGCCTACTTGAAAGGTGCCATGGACAGCCACTACATCTTCAGTGAGATCGCGGACCTGAGCAGCTTCTTATTCGAGCGCAGAAAATTGCCAGCACTACCAGAAGGCGTTAAAAAGGCGATGGGGTTCGGGGCGTGACCTAAAGTTCGAACCGCTCCCCTCGCTCCGGGATGATCACCTTTTTGAAGCCTTGTTCAAGGCACTGATCGCGGAGGCCTTCCAAGGCATTATCCACACCGTGGACCAAGAATAATTTCTTCACTTTAACGGGATCTTGGCAACTGAGGTAGCGCTTCAATTCACCTCGATCGGCATGGGCGCTGTAGAAATCCATGCGCACCACCTTGGCTCTTACAACCACTTTCTCTCCGAAGATCGACACCTCTTCCGCTCCGTGAATCAGCCGGTCTCCTAACGTACCGGGCGCACAGAAACCGACAGCCAACACCATGTTCTTAGGGTCCGGCAACGCCAATCGCAGATGATGCCGTACACGGCCTGCTTCCATCATGCCACTTGCGCTTACTATGATGCAGGGTTCGGTGTGATCGTTCAATGCGCGGCTACCATCCGCACTGCGCACGAAAGAGGTGCCCGGAAAGCTGAACAGGTCCGGATCCGCGTGCAACTCTTTCTGGACATTCTCCCGTAACAATCGTGTATGGCCGCGTGCAATGCCAGTTGCACTTATGGCCAAAGGACTATCAATGAAAACGGGAATACGCGGCAAGCGTCCTTCGTTACTGAGCTTATTCAATGTATACAGCACTTCCTGCGTTCTCCCAACACTGAAAGCCGGAATGATCATACGTCCCTTATTCTTCACGCACACATCCAACACATGACCTAGTAGAACCTCTTCCGCCTCTTCAATGGCCGAGTGATCACGATTGCCATAGGTGCTTTCACAGATGATCACATCTGCTTGCGGGAACGGCACGGGATCAGGCATTAAGCGGTCCACATATCGGCCCACATCGCCTGAGAAGGCAAGTTTCAATTTCCGTTCACCATCGTCCAGTACCAATTGTACTGCAGCACTTCCAAAAATATGACCTGTATCGGTAAAATGCAGGTCAATGCCTTCTGCGATCGTGACGTGTTCACCATAGGGCACGGTGCGGAACAAAGCCAATGTTGGTGGCACATCGTCTTTGGAATACAATGGTCCATCAAGCGTAAGTTCCTTCTTCTTCTGGCGCGCCTTTTTCTGTTCCCACTCAAAATCATACTCTTGGATATGCGCACTGTCCATCAGCATGATCTCGCAGAGATCACGCGTAGCCGGCGTGCTCCAAA
The DNA here is from genome assembly GCA_017987115.1 of Flavobacteriales bacterium. GTDB lineage: Bacteria > Bacteroidota > Bacteroidia > Flavobacteriales_F > PHOS-HE28 > PHOS-HE28. The sequence goes on from JAGNUG010000012.1 coordinate 49,297, forward strand.
TTGCTCCTTTGAACCCTTCGGCCACCAACCGAGGTAACAGACCGCTATGGTCGATGTGCGCATGGCTTAGGACCAAAACATCTATACTCCTGGGATCGAAACCGAAACTACGATTGGGGTCACCCTTGAATACGCGCAGGGCTTCGCCTTGGAACATGCCACAATCCAGAAGGAGGCGTGTGGCTGTGCCGTTGCGCTTAAGTTCGATCAAGTGCTTGCTGCCGGTTACGGTGCCTGCTGCACCGAAGCTCGTAAGTGATAGTGACATGTGCGCAAAGTTCACCATTCGATCGGGTATGAACACCATACAATACCATCATGTGCACCATGATCAAGAAATTGACGTTACTTTTCCGATCGGATGCCCCCTCCCGGCGCACGATCTTTTATTAACGAAGAGCTCACTCTGATCACTCCTCCTCTAAAAGCGTATGCATAGGATACTGCCTCACTTCCTCCGATTTCTATATGCACTTGGATTGCCCTTATGTTGCTGTGCTTCGGTCTGCGCCCAACCCTACTTATTACGTGGTACCGTATATGATAACCAAACAAGCGAGACTCTTCCAGGTGCTAGTGTTAAGCTGAAAGGTTCTACGACCGGTGCCATTACGGACATCGACGGCAAGTTTGAACTCTCGGTACCATCCCTGCCCCCTTTTACATTAGTGGTGAGTTACGTTGGCTATACCGATCAAGAGATAGCGGTCGCTACGTTGGACAAAGAGTTGAAGGTGAAATTGGGAGCGGACCAAGTACTCTTAGGCGAAGCGGAGGTCATTGGATCCCGTATTAGTGAAAAGCAGAAACAAGCGGCGCTCACGGTAGAAAGCATGGACGTGATCGCAATACGCGAAGCCCCAAGTGGTGATTTTTACGAAAGCTTAGGAACATTGAAAGGGGTGGATATGACCGCAGCCAGTATGGGATTCAAGGTCATCAATACACGGGGCTTCAATAGCACAAGTCCGGTACGCAGTCTCCAATTGATCGATGGCGTGGACAACCAGAGCCCGGGATTGAATTTCTCGTTGGGCAATTTCTTGGGAGCCAGTGACCTCGACGTAATGAAAGTGGATATCATCGCTGGTGCGAGTACGGCATTCTACGGCCCGGGTGCATTCAACGGCGTGATCAACATGACGACCAAAAGTCCATGGCTTTTCCCTGGATTGAGCGTAAGTGCCAAAGCCGGAGAACGCGATCTGTTGGAAGGAGCTGTGCGTTGGGCGCAGGTATTCAAGAACAAAGAAGGAAAGAACAAATTCGCCTATAAGTTGAATCTCTTCGGAATGCGCGCCACGGATTGGTTCGCAGAGAATTATGATGCGACCAGCGACTCACCTACCGGGGTGAATAACCCGGGACGGTATGATGGTGTGAATTCCTATGGTGACGAGAATGTTACCGTGAATAATGACTATTTCTCGACCATCAGCGAACGCAGGAACTATCATGGTCTAGGTCAGTTCTTACGGCCTGGATACAGGGAAAGTGACCTTGTTGATTACGGAACGGAGAACGTAAAGGTCGGCCTTGGTCTACACTATATGATCGCGGATAGCATTGAACTGATCAGCGCCAGCAATTACAGCCGCGGCAGTACGGTTTTCCAGGGCGATAACAGATATCGTTTGAAGGACATCCAGTTCTTTCAACAAAGGCTTGAACTAAAGAAGGAAGGAACGTGGTTCTTACGCGGTTACTTGACCACTGAGGAAGCTGGCGAAACCTATGACATTTTCACGACGGCGATACGGTTGCAGGAAGCATCCGGGTCCACAATAGATTGGAATACGGCATATTTCACGTTATGGGATGGCTGGATCGGATCGGCGCTGAATCCCGGTCTTCTGAATGCAACGCAACCGAATTACTATTTACCCGGATCGGAAGCAATTGCGCAAGGCATTACCACTGCTGAGGCCTATGACGCGTACATCATCGACTATGTGAATTCCAATCAAGCGTTGTACACACAGTACCATCAACTCGTTGCTGACTCAGTAAATAGTTTGAATACGAATAATCTGGACCCCGCTTTCATAGTTGGAACGGATCGTTTCAACGCAAAGCTCGATGAGATCAAGGGCAAAACATTCACAGAGGGTGGGTCGCGATTCTTCGATCGTTCCAAACTCGCCCACGGAATGGGTGAATACCGCTTCAAGCCAAAATTCGCTGAGATCATAGTTGGTGGAAACTACCGGCAATACTTACCGAATAGTGCAGGAACGATCTTCAAGGATACCGGAAATGTGGTGATCAAGAACAATGAATTCGGCGTTTACGCTGGTCTTGAAAAGAGATTCTTTGAGAATAAATTGAAAATGACGGCCACCGTCCGAATGGACAAGAACCAGAATTTCAATGCCCTGTTCTCCCCCGCCCTTTCATTGGTGTACACACCAAGCGAACAACGTGTTTTCAGGATCTCCTTTTCAAGCGCTGTGCGCAATCCTACACTGGCCGATCAATATTTCTATTACAATGTTGGCCGCGCGCTTCTTCTTGGCAATGTGGACGGTCAGTTCGAAGCCGGAGGTGATAGTTTGATCACTGTTGAAAGTTTCAATGACTATCGGAATTCACCTTCCTTATTGCAAGGCATCGGGGAGTTGGAATATTTCAACGTAGATCGTGTGCGACCGGAAAAAGCAAGGACCATTGAAGTTGGATACCGTGGCACACATTGGGACAAATTCTATTTTGATGCGAGTGCGTATAGCAGTTGGTACACCGATTTCATTGGGTATGTGATCGGTATTTCATCCGACTTCGACCAGACGACCGGGTTTCCGATCGGAGGCTTGCAGGTGTATCGCCTCGCTGCCAATGCCACTGAGCAGGTACGTACCCAAGGTGTGAATTTCGGCGTGAATTATTATGCGAAAAAGATCACTTACGCGTTCAATTACAGTTATAACCAATTGACCAGCGGACAGGACGACCCGATCATACCCGCGTTCAATACGCCACAGAACAAATTCAATATCAGCATTACAGGGCATGACATGAAGATCCCGTTCACAAATAAGCAGAACTTGGGATTCGGTATCAATTACAAGTACATCGAAGGGTTCACCTTCACGGGTTCACCGCAATTCACAGGTCCGATACCGAGCTACGATATGATCGATGCCCAAGTGAACGTAACGTTCCCAGCGCAACATCTTACCGTTAAACTTGGAGGTAGCAATTTGCTCGGCGTGGTACCATTCTTCGATAAGAACATTGAAGGTAACGATAAGCTGGATAAAGCCTTGAACAATGACGTGTACATGGTCTATGGCGGTCCGAGGATCGGCAGGTTGGCATACATCCAATTGATCTACGAACTCTCTAAACGATAATGATCTATCTTTAGATCGTCTTTAACCGAAAACAACCCAACATGAACAAGACCTTACGCACGACTTTGGCATGCAGCGTGATCGCCTTAGGCGTTACAGTCAACGCGCAGCGCTATCTCACCGAGGTATTCACCGCAGCTGAGATCACGGAAACACCGGATGTCATTTACGGCACGAACATCGATTTTCTAACCTCCAACTTGGCATCACCGAATGTGGGTGACGACCTCATCGTATTGCAGACCGCCGCGATATCCGGCCAACCGATCCCTCCAGAATACTTCGACCCGACCGACCAATCGACCGCTGTTAAAGTGACCAACTTACGGTTCGATCTATACGCACCTGGTGCGTCTGACACCGAGACTGCTCGTCCATTAGTGATATACCTGCATACAGGTGACGCACTACCGCCGCCTGTAAATGGTAGCCCAAATGGTACGCGCAAGGATAGCACCGCCGTGGAGATCTGCCGCCAATTAGCACGTCGTGGTTATGTTGCGGCTAGCATGAGTTACCGTCTTGGGTGGAATCCACTTGCAGGAACAGAGCAGGAACGCAGGGGCCAACTGCTCAACGCGATCTACCGCGCAGTGCATGATGTGCGCCAATGCACGCGATTCATGAAGGACGATGCAGCGAATGCAAACACCTATGCCATTGACCCGAATAAGATCATTGTTCTTGGAGAAGGAACAGGTGGTTACATCGCTGTTGCGAATGCAACATTGGATGAACCTGCTGAATTGTTCATCGAGAAATTCCGTCCGGATCCATTCGAGCCTAGCATCAGCTACATCGACACCTTGACCGTCGGCAATCTGGACGGCTTCAATGGTGATCTTACGCTTTATCAGCCAAATGGTCAGGATGCTGCATCGCAATTCTGCGTAAACCTTGGTGGCGCACTTGCTGATACGAGTTGGATGGCTCCTGGGGACGCACCGATGGTTGCATTCCATACGACATTCGATCCATTCGCTCCGTTCACGGAAGGTATCGTTATCGTTCCTACGACGGGGGGCCCTGTTGTTCCTGTGCAAGGATCGAACATCTTCATTCAATTAGCGAACCAATACGGCAATAACGACAGTTTCGTGAACATGGTCGGTGCTGATCCATACACCACACGTGCTCGTTCATTGTACGGCACAACGGTATCCCACGGAGATCCCGTAACGATCAATACGGGTGTTGAAGGACTATTTCCATTGGTAACTCCTGATTGGCCATCCCAGAACCCTGCGTTGAACGAGGAAGCAAGTCCATGGCAGTGGTGGGATCCGAACTCGGCAGCAGCACAAACCGTTGTAATTGCAGGCCCACCGCCTATCACCGCGAACCAAGCTTCGTTGAGCAGCAACCCGAATTCCAGTGGCGATAAAGGTCGCACGTACATCGACACGATCATGGGCTATATGAACCCACGTATTGTTTGCGCTTTGGAACTAGGCCCATGCAGCTTGGTCGGTATCGATGAGAACTCAGCGATCGCTGTTGGTCTTGATCTTTATCCGAACCCAACGAACGACCGCGTTACGATCACCAGCAGCAATGCTACGATCGAGCGTATCGTGTTGTTCGATATGAATGGTCGTCAAGTGAACACCAACACAGTGAATGCAAAACAGTATATCTTGAACCGTGGCGATCTGGCCAACGGAGTCTACTACGTTCAATTGCATTTCAACGAAGGTAGTATCACACGCAAAGTGGTATTGCAATAACCACTAGCGATATTCGCACAAAAGAGGCCATCCGATCGGATGGCCTCTTTTCTTTGTACCCTACCCCAATGGAAAAGATCACCGAAAGCGCATCGCGTTACGACCACCTGGAGCGTATGTCCACCAGCGAGTTGCTCACCAACATGAATGCAGAGGACCGAACGGTTGCAGAAGCGATAACACGGACCTTGCCTGCGATAGAAGGTCTGGTCGATGCCATAACGGAACGCATGCAACGTGGTGGACGCTTGTTCTACATGGGTGCAGGAACCAGCGGACGTTTGGGTATCGTTGATGCAAGTGAATGTCCGCCAACGTTCGGCGTACCACATGGATTGGTGATCGGTATTATTGCGGGTGGTGATGCTGCGATCCGCAAAGCCGTTGAATTCGCGGAAGATGATCGCGAAC
>JAGNUG010000090.1 GCA_017987115.1 Flavobacteriales bacterium
CCGGTACTCCAGCTAGTGACCACGACGCAGACAAGCCAGTTGTAGTATAAAGCGAAGTAAGATCGAGCGTTGCATTGCTGCACAAGTCTACCACTTGGTCAGCTCCCACAGATGCCAACGTCTGCACTACAAGCGTCACTTCAGCAGTGTCCGTGCAACCCGTCGGCGCAGTAGCGACCAACATATAGACCCCTGCATTTTCTGCGATCATCGGCGTAGCAAATACGCTGCCACCGAAATACCAATCTGCCGTTGCTCCTGTGGTGCTATAGAGTGATGTTAGATCCAAACTACTGCCTGGGCAAATGGTTATAGGTTGATCCGGACCAAGCACAGGACCGGGGTTTACGTTCAACGTGACCAATGCGGTATCGGTACAGGTTCCGCTGCCCGAAATGACCTGATAGATACCGGGTTCGTTGGCAGCGAATGCTGAACTGGTAGAGAACGGCGCTCCGGCGAACGACCACGTAGCAGTGGACCCTACAAGCGAGAACAATGCATTCAGATCAGCTGTTCCGCTACCACAAATTTCCATCACCTGATCTGGTCCAAGTGAAGTTGGGGGCGATTCAACAATATCGAACACAGCGGAATACCAACAATTATCCCAAGGATCCATTGCATCCACCTGTATGGTCTGTGTTCCGGTTGCCGCTGTGGGATCGAAACTCGGATCACCGCTCCATGGCCAATAACTGTATGAATAACCGGTGCCCAAGCCCTCATAATAAGCGGAAACATCCACGGTTTCACCGGCACATACATACATGATATCGCTCGGTATACCACCCCAACACGGTGGTGGGCCAGGATCGAAATAGAATGCAAATCCACCATTCCCCGCACCCCCATCGAACCAGCCCGGTGTCCAGATCCCACCAGGGCCAGGTCCATTACTGCCACAGGCCGTATCGATCACCGTAATGGTCCAAGTTCCATCCGCATTCTCATAATCGAACGCGTCAAGTGAACCCCCTTCTGCTGTCCAATCACCAGTGAAAGGGGCAGAACCCGTGGTTATGGATGGATATTGAAAATACTGGAACGTGGTATTCGTATAGTTCTGACCCCCGGCTCCGTTGAATGCGGATAAGAGCAACGTCGTTCCTTCCGGTGAAGTCAAGGAGACCTGCAAGGTCCACGGATGCTCACTGGTTATATTGATCGTAAGCATTTGCAGTGAGAAAGTCCATCCACCACCCCATCCTGGAGGGTACAACGTACCAACACCGGAAACATCCGCAGTAAAATAACTGGTGTCACAAGGCGGTATGGGGCCGCTGGTGAAAGGCACTGAGTTGGTCTGTGCTTCGGCTGGGCCGAACAGCCCTAGAACCAGCAATGCAACTACACAAAACCTTGTGATACTCGATACTTGCATGCTCAGCTGGCTTCTGGTGGTGGGCGAATCTATTACAACCCGCTGATCCTATGACGTTCTGAAACTTGAACGGTTGCCTGCTAAGGGTGGCTTTGTAATAATATTAATGACGGTGCTGGTGGTCAGGTTGGAGAACCCCTTGCAGTGTGGTCCGCACTGCATATGAATTTCACGAGGTCAGCGCGGTCCCAAACGTTAAAGACTGTGTATATCACAAAAGGCGTTCAGTGAACTCCGTAAACTTGGTATACCAACACGCTGAACCATGCGCACCGAACACCTTGTTGCCCTCTTTCTGTTCTTCTCGACCGTGTCGTGCACAAATGAGCGAGATGCCGATGGTTCCCTTGCAGCGCAGCAACAAGCAGCCAGCGAAAGACCGAAAGATCTCACAGCAGCGGTGGACATCGATCTATTGGAACTTGGCATTCTCCAACGGACCTGTGCGCTTTACGTAGCACTGAAAACGCATGCGTTCGATGGCCCCGTTACGTTCGGCGGCGACATGAATGATTCCATGCTGCATTGGAATAAATGCCCGGGTGGCACCATGGTAGCTTGCAAGGTCACTCCTACGGCAAATGGCGATTCGGTGATCACGGGTATTCCGTGGCCGTATGCTGAGGGAGGTGTTGAGTGACTGACAAAACCTTAGGTGACCTTCTCCGCGATCGTTACGCCAAGTGGAGTTCGTATCTTCGAACCTACCTCCTCCATTATGAAGCTGGATGAATTAAAAGTCACCCTTGCCAAGCAGATCCTTGCGTCGGAAAGTGAGTCCGAGTTACGTTCCATTGACATGGTGTTGAACCAAGCCGTCAATTTCGAGTTGAGCGAGGAACAGAAAGCACAGCTCGATGCCTCACATTCCCGATATCTGAAGGGCGAGGGCAAGAGTTTCACGAGCGACCAAATGGTCCGCAAAGTGCGAAAGACTTTACACTGATGGCGATGACGGTGATCTACCGTATTTTCCAAACGAGTCAGCACCCAATAAAGAAGTTGAAGCGGAAAAAGTGATCTTTGGCTTCATGACCGCAGGGTCGTCCTGCCCCGGCTGAAAGCCCTTACGTGACAGCCCCACCGCTGCACGGGGCTCAAGCGCCGGCGCAGGTTGCGGAGATGAGCCGGGATCGTTTACCTGTAGGGGGTTGAACTGTGCAGGGTAGCCACAGGCTACCGTTTTCCAGTACTTGGAGCGCGTAGCCACAGGCAACGCGCAGATCCGTACTGCGCGTTGCCTGCGGCTACGCGCCATTTGTAGGCTCTCGGTAGCCTGTGGCTACCTTCCATGCCCAATAGAAAACCGTCATGCCAACTGGTTATCGAATAGGCGATCAACAAGCCATTCACTTCCTCACATTTACCATTGTTGATTGGATCGATGTATTCACCAGGCAGGTCTATCGCGATATGGTTCTCGATAGTTTCCGATACTGTCAAGCAAATAAAGGTCTTCATGTTCACGCATGGGTGATCATGAGCAATCATGTACATGCTATTCTTAGCACTCCCGAAGGAAAACTCTCTGATGTTGTTCGCGACCTAAAAGGTCATACCAGCAAAGCGATCTTCAAAGCGGTGCAAGACGAAACAGAAAGCCGACGCCTATGGATGACCGCACGCTTTACGGTGAACGCCATGACAACCGCGCGCAACGAAAATTTCAAATTGTGGCAACACGGTAATCACCCGTTGCAAATGCAATCACACACCATCCGTCAGAAGGCCGACTACATCCATAACAACCCCGTTCGTGCAGGTTGGGTGGATCAACCACGGGATTACGTGTACAGTTCTGCGCGGAATTATCAGGATGAACCCGGTTTGTTGGTGATCGATCCGTTGTGGTAGATCTGCGCCTTTTTGCGCCTTGCCTCTTTTCTGCGCGTTGCCTGTGGCTACGCGCAATGTGTAGGATCTCCGTAGCCTGTGGTTACACACGACGGACCCACCGCTGCACGGGGCTCAAGCACCGGCGGCAATTTGGGAAATGAACTGTGAGCAACATTTACACCGCAGGGATCAGAAGATATGTACCATGTGTACGTGAGCCGCACCGCAGACCCTTTCGTGTGGGAGCTTACTGGCGTTACCACTAAGAGCAGTTTCTATGCGGACGGCTTGTTGCCCGGCCAGTTCTATTGGTTCGCAGTTTCAACGATCGGTGCCGCTGGCGAAAGCAGCATGAGCGAGCCTTGCAAAGTATTGGCAGCCGCATAACACCAACGCGCATTGCCACGAGCGGGCAACACACATGCAACAAGGCCCCGGGTATTCCGGGGCCTTGTTCGTTTTGTGGGGAGTTGACCTTTATTTGCTGAACAGTTGATCTCATTGAAATTGCTGGGGTTCCTTGTGGGAAAGGGCATGCAGTGGTCTAGAATTACGGCAGTTTATCTTCGCTCGTGCAAAACAGGAAGTTCAATGCTCGGGTCATTCTTTAAGGGACATGTACTCCGTTCCATTACTGAGGATGGTGCAGTTTTCATTCATCGTTACGACAGTGGTATTATCATTGAACGTGAACAACTGTATCCATTCGCTAGGATCAACAAACCGAATAAACTATTTCGGATTCCTTTTACCCGGAAATACCTTCTTCCGAACGAGTACTATTCCGTGTTGCTTATAGTGGTCACGCTTTTGATCATTCAGGCATTGGGATTGCCCTTTGTTCAAATATGGATGAGCATTCTCTTCAACATTTTTACGGTCCTCGCGATCTGTTATGGAGGAGGGCTCTTAAGTCTCGATATCGTATTAAATGGCATTGGTGTGCAAGGGATAGTGGAGAGCTTTGAGAATTATGAAAACGAAGGTGGTGACGACAAGGCTAATTACTCGGTCAAGATCCCTGATGGTAGATCGATCCAGGTCAAAGACAAGCAACGCGATGTCTTGTCCGTAGGTGAATCAGTGGACATTCGGATGCACGCAAGCGGAGTTGACTTTGGTGATTTTAAGCCTAGCGCTATTGTAGAACTCTGCATCTGGATTTTGCTCTATTTATGCAGCGTCTATTCGATCTACGCATTTGAGGAAATTGGATATTGGATTGACTGATATAAAACTCGAAGAATATTGGAAAAGTCCCCTCCAAAGATCTTGTGATCCGGCAGTACCGGCTTCGGGTCCGCAGGGTCGTCCTGCCCGGCAATAGCCCACACACGACAGACCCGGCGGTGGTTTGGGAGATGAGCCGTGGTCAGCGTTCACCCTGCGGGGGTTCAGTAAAATACGTTTTAGGTGTCATACATCCATAAACAACCAGACGGAAAGCCACGAATCGCAGATCCACGGCAGCAGGTGATCTGTTGGTCTTCATGAGAGGGTAGGGGCTCGGCAGATGGACGTCGCTGCGGTGTTTTAAAACAATTGGTCGTTAGCAAATGACACTAATGATCTAACTATAACCCGTTTTGCATAATGAACTTCGTGAAATGATTAATCCTTGGACTCGGTACCAAAAAGGGTTGATAATGGGTTCTGTATTCCCCTCTGTTGTAGGCTTGTGCGCCTGTGGTTGTGGAATCCGGCTGAGTGGTCGAAGACGCAAGTGGGCAAGCACAAACTGCAATGATGCCGCATACGTGCAGTTCGCAATTCTCAAAGGTGACGGCAGAGTAATTCGCAAGGAATTACTCATTCGTGATGAAGGCCGATGTGCATATTGCGGCGCATTCGATCCAAAATGGCAAGCTGATCATATCATACCCGTTAAGGAAGGAGGAAGCGCATGTGGCTTGGACAACTTCCAAACCCTATGCACTTCCTGCCATTTCCGCAAGACCACTTATCAAACATCCATCCAATGGAGGCGAATTTCCCTACATGAAGCTTCAACCCGTTTCATGGTTTGCTTATATGCAGACGGGGAGTTTGAGAACTTCCCGGCGAAGACATCAACTGAGAAACAAGCTGCTGGTATGGCATCAAATTGCGTTACTTCTAGATAGTAGCGCAGCACCGTAGCGACTGTTCTCCTACCTTCCTCCTGCAACAGATTGCTCTTGCTCAAATGCAATTTCAAAGCTCCAAATTTCGAAGTATTTGTGTTGTATAGGAGCAAATCGGGGTTGACACTAACCGAGACCCCTTCAAGATCAAGCACTGCCCCTACTCCTTCGAGCAAGCGCACCTCATACTCTGAAAGGTCGGGCATATCCATAGCTTGCAAATACTCCAGACTGAGAATTGAATTCGTTTTGTCGTCCTTTTGAAAATCCGTTAGAGCCTCTTTGCTTGAAAGCAATTGTATTGCCTCGCTCAGAAGCTCTTTATCCAAATGGGAAGTGAAGTATTCACGGGATATCCTCCGTGCTTCTCCATATCGGCTAACAATGAAGTTTGATGGGGCTTTAGCGTCCTTAACGATCTGACGTCGCCTCAAAGCATTGGCTCCCATGTACTCCGCGAGTTTGTTGATTGAAATTCTTGGAGCTCTTTCTGTATTTCGAATCGAACCATTTTCATGATCACTAGCTGTGTAATTCATTTTTGACATTGTTTCGTGATTGTATGGCCTACCATCAACCACCCGACCTCCGAGTGGTTGATGGGCTCTCCTACTTCTTCCTCTTACTCTTTTCCCTTTGGGAAAGTGCACTAGCCGCAGCGGTCTTGCTTTGTTTGCTTGACCGGCCATCACGAAGTACTTTCGAAGCTGCTTTTGCAGCGCGGAGACTTGTTGCTTTCTTAGCCATGTTACTATTGTTTAAGCCCTTTAGACGAGGAGGACCTACCTCGTTGGATGGAAATTCTAGCACCCAATCCAGTGCTTCTCTAATTACGAACATCGGATGGAGGTGGTCTGGGCCTGAGAACCTTCTCCACATCAGGCGAATGTGAAATCTGGGAACTCTCGTACACATGTTTTTGTGTACAAATTGTAAGGGGTACCTCGTTGGCTGGTACCACAGTGCGGTCATATCTTGGCACCAGAATAAAGGCGACATAGTCGCCAAATTGGCACTGGAGGAGTAGCTTCATCTTTGTCAGTATAGAGCAAGGGGACGTTCGAGCGTTCCCTTGTTCGTTTGTATCGGTTAGCTTTTCATTGGCCTAGAGGTTTCTGTCCTTTGAGATTATTATTATTATTATGTCAAAAAGGCCGTTGATTTCTCAACGGCCTTTATTTCATTCCTCCCCTACCCCGAACACATCTCACAACTATCCGGATCATCCAGTGAGCAGCTGATCTCGGCTTGGGCCTGGGCTTGTTTGCTCATGGCCTTCATGCGCGCACCGTTCTGCTTTTCAACAGCGGTAACCGGCAGGTCATGCTCTTCCGTACTCACTTCCACTTCTTCCTCGATCAAGTTGGCGGTCGGCGCCTTTGCTACTTGGATCTCGGCAACTTTTTTGGCGCTCGGCTCGGTGAGTTTTGCTTTGTCCACGGTGAATTTGATGGCGTCCGTTGCAGCTTTGGTGCGGAGGTAGTACATGCCGGTCTTCAGGCCTGCCTTCCAACTGTAGAAGTGCATGCTTGTGAGCTTTGCGAAGTTCACGTTCTCCATGAAGATGTTCAAGCTCTGGCTTTGGCAGATGTACGCGCCACGGTCGGCGGCCATGTCGATGATGACCTTCTGGCTGATCTCCCACGCGGTCTTGTAGAGGTCCTTCAGGTTCTGCGGGATCTCCGGAATGTTCTGCACGCTGCCGTTGTTCGCCACCACTTTGTTCTTGAGGTCTTCGCCCCAGAGGCCCAACTTCACGAGATCGCGCAACAGGTATTTGTTCACCACCACGAACTCTCCGCTCAATACACGACGGGTGTAGATATTGCTGGTGAATGGCTCGAAGCACTCGTTGTTACCTAGGATCTGCGCGGTGCTGGCGGTCGGCATAGGAGCCAACAACAAACTGTTCCGCACGCCGTGCTTCTTTACTTCTTCGCGCAATACATCCCACTCCCAACGGCTGCTCGGCTTCACACCCCACATGTCGAACTGCAACACGCCTTCGCTCATTGGACTGCCTTCGTAGGTCTCGTAAGGGCCTTCTTCTTTCGCAAGGTCTTTACTTGCTGTAAGTGCAGCGTAGTAGATCGTCTCGAAGATCTCGCGGTTCAGCACTTTCGCTTCCACACTATCGAACGGATGGCGCATCAGGATGAAGGCATCGGCCAAACCCTGCACACCGATACCGATCGGGCGGTGGCGCATGTTGCTGCGGCGTGCCTCTGGGATCGGGTAGTAGTTCTGATCGATCACACGGTTGAGGTTGCGCGCCAGTTCATACGTTACGCTGAAGAGCTTGTCGTGATCGAACTTGCCCTTGGTAACGAACTTCGGTAGCGCAATGGAACCCAAGTTGCACACGGCCACTTCATCCGGGCTGGTGTACTCGATGATCTCCGTGCAGAGGTTGCTGCTCTTGATGGTACCGAGGTTCTGCTGGTTGCTCTTACCATTGGCCGCGTCCTTGAACAGGATGTACGGTGTACCGGTCTCGATCTGGCTTTCCAGGATCTTGAACCACAGGTCCTGCGCCTTGATGGTCTTACGGCCTTTGCCTTCGTTCTCGTACTTTTCGTACAACGCTTCGAACTTGGCTCCCCATGAATCGCTAAGTCCTGGGCATTCGTGTGGGCACATCAGTGTCCAATCTCCACCCATCTCCACGCGCTTCATGAACAGATCAGGGATCCACATGGCATAGAACAGGTCGCGGGCGCGCATCTCTTCCACACCGTGGTTCTTTTTCAGGTCAAGGAAATCATTCACATCGGCATGCCAAGGCTCAATGTACATGGCGAAGCTGCCTTTGCGCTTGCCGCCTCCTTGGTCCACATAACGGGCCGTATCGTTGAACACGCGCAACATCGGTACAATACCATTGCTGGTTCCGTTGGTGCCTTTGATGTAGCTACCCTTCGCCCGTAGGTTATGGATGCTCAGGCCAATGCCACCGGCACTTTGGCTGATCTGCGCGCATTGCTTCAGCGTATCATAAATTCCATTGATGCTATCCTCTTTCAACTGAAGCAGGAAGCAGCTGCTCATCTGCGGCTTGGGCGTACCCGCGTTGAATAGAGTTGGTGTTGCGTGCGTGTACCATCCTTCGCTCAGCGAGTTGTATGTGCTGATCGCTGCATCGATATCATTCTTGTGGATACCGATGGCTACACGCATAAGCATGTGCTGCGGACGCTCAGCTACCTGCCCGTGCGTGCGCAGCAAGTAACTACGCTCCAAGGTCTTGAAACCGAAATAATCATAGCTGAAGTCGCGGTCGTAGATAATGGCGCTGTCCAATACCTCAGCGTTATCGCTAATGATCTTGTGAACGTCATCGGCCAAGAGGCTTGCACGCGCTCCGGTCTTCGGGTCGGTGTATTCGTAGAGGTCCTTCATTACTTCACTGAAGGACTTGGTGGTGTTCTTATGCAAGTTGCTTACCGCGATCCGGCTTGCGAGCTGGGCATAATCCGGGTGACGCACCGTCATGGTGGCGGATACCTCGGCAGTAAGGTTATCCAGGTCGGATGTGGTTACTCCATCGTAGATACCATCGATCACTTTCAAAGTGACCTGCGTAGCATCTACACTGGGATCCAACCCATAGCAGAGCTTCTTGACCCGTGCTGTGATCTTATCGAATTTCACTGCCTCCCGGCGTCCATCGCGTTTTATTACGTACATATTCTTTTGAGCGGGCTTTTGTGGCTTTGGTCGACTTTCAACTCCCGTTGGTGGCCTCTCTCTGCCGATTGATCTGTCAAACTTTTGGACCCGTAAGTTGGGTTCTTTAACAACGCCTAATGATCCTTGGTCCCGGAGGATCGTTAACCGAACGTTGTTAGTTGGTGGGTAAGTTCCGTATCGAAGCCCTCCTGGTTTCCTACGCTAACAAGGAGAGAGCGTTCTGCTGCCATGTTTGGGCTTCAAAGGGCGCACTAAAAATCAGCGTCCAATGAGAACTTGTTCCCTTCCTTATCCTTATTCATAACGCCGGCCTTCTGGTATTCGCCTACACGTTTCTCAAAGAAGTTGGTCTTGCCTTGCAGGCTTATCATCTCCATGAAGTCGAACGGATTGGTAGCGTTGAACACCTTCTCATTGCCCAGTTCCATCAACAAGCGGTCTGCAACGAACTCGATGTATTGTTGCATCAACTTCGCGTTCATGCCAATAAGGTTCACAGGTAACGCGTCGGTCACGAATTCCTTTTCGATCTCCACCGCATCCATGATGATCTTCATGACCGTTTTCTTATCCAACTTGTTCACGATATGCTTGTTATAGAGCAGACAAGCGAAATCGCAATGCAGGCCTTCGTCGCGGCTGATCAATTCATTGCTGAATGTTAGTCCCGGCATCAATCCGCGCTTCTTCAACCAGAACAATGAGCAGAAGCTACCGCTGAAGAAGATCCCTTCAACTGCTGCAAATGCCACCAAGCGCTCAGCGAAGCTGCCTTTGCTGATCCAACGCAAGGCCCATTCCGCTTTCTTCTGTACACATTCAACCGTTTCGATGGCATGCAACAAATGATCTTTTTCGATCGGGTCCTTGATCAGGGTATCGATCAACAGACTATACGTCTCGCTATGGATATTCTCCATGGCGATCTGGAAGCCATAGAAGAAACGTGCCTCCGGATATTGTACCTCGTGTACGAAGTTCTCCGCCAGATTCTCGTTCACGATACCATCGCTTGCCGCGAAGAAGGCAAGAATGTGCTTGATGAAGTACCGCTCATCATCATTCAACTTATCAGCCCAGTCACTTAGGTCGATCTGTAGGTCGATCTCTTCCGCCGTCCAAAAGCCTGCCTCATGTTGCTTGTAGAATTGCCAAATGTCATCGTGCTGGATCGGAAAGATCACGAATCGATCTTTGTTCTCGCGCAACAATGGTTCATTGGTGTTGTCCACATTCGCTGGAAGAATGTCATCCATCATGCTGATCTGGGCAGGCTTCGTTCTGGTACTCATGGTTCGGGACCGGGGGTAAAGTTTCAGGAGGGAGGAGACCTCAATGAATAATTCAACTGTAAATTCTTGGTACCGATGACGGAAATGGAACAGCGCGTCGTCGGGTTACAAAAGTCCGACCGCGATCTACTTTTCACAAGTGGAAAGGGGCACTAAGTTTCCGTAGTTTTCAACATGACCTTGCACGCCGTTGCTGACGCGGGCTGGATCATTAAAGCACACTTGCAACACTTTTTTTTCACGAAGAACTAACAACGCTTGCATCTGCCGCCCACATTAACTTATTGGATCACTTAACGTCTGAAGGCATTGATATCATTGGTGAAAATTGGACCAACGCGTTATCATTGAGCATAAAGAAGTAACGAAACAGAAGGAGTGAAATTATTCCGCACGTTCCGAAAAGATGAACAGATCGATCACTTCGAAGCAACGTTAACGATCCAACCACGCTGTGTGGATCTCATCCAATTCCTTGAACCATTCCTCGCCGTATTTCCGCACGAGCGCCTCCTTTAGAAATCGGTAAACAGGCACATCCAGTTTCGCACCGCATTCACAGGCGGGTTTGCAGATCGGCCAGGTGTGGTAATTGAGGCCTTCGTGGAATTTCAACTTGGTGATCCGGATCGGATAGAGATGGCAGCTAACTGGTTTGCGGAATGATATTGCACCAGCTTTCCATGCATTCTCAACACCACACAATGCAATACCCTTATCATCGAAAACGGTGAACGCACACTCACCGCGACCTTCGACCAAGGTGGTCACAAGATCACCGTCATCATCCACTTCACTAACTCCGTTTTCTTCAATGGCGCGTTGTCCTTTTTCCGGTATGAACGGCTTGATCTTCGGCCATAACGCCTTCAACTGATCGGCTTCGTCCTGCTCCAGAGGCGCACCACTTTCGCCCGCTACACAACATTCGCCCTTGCATGCACTGAGGTCGCACACGAAGCGCTTCTCGAAAATATCTTCGGAGATAAGGGTGTTTCCGTGTTCGATCATTTGTACGTTTCAATGAACTGAGCAGGGGTCATTATGCGCGTGCGTCCAAATTTCTTTAGTACTAAAAGGTCTTTATCCCCTGTTACCAGAAGTTCGGCTTTGCCATCTTTACAAAGCTCAAGGATCTTATCGTCATTCGGATCTCGGCAAACTTCCACTACCGATGTAACCACTACTTCTGTACCTTGTTCTCGTATTCTCTTGAATAGTTCAGCAACATCAGCAGGTCCAAGCTGAGTTTTGATCTTCGGGCGTTCAAGCACATCCGCCAGCTCAATTAATAGTGCCTCTGAATACAACAACCGAAATGTTGCCGATGAGATCAATTCGTTCAGCTTTGCGAACGACTTCGTAAGCAAATAGCTGATCCAGACGTTGCTATCGACGACGAGCCTGTGGCTTTTTCGATGCGGCATGGCGGCTCTTAGATCTACGCGCAGCTTTAACTTCTGCCATGACCTCGGTTTCGGTCAAAGGCTTTTTTACACCTGCACGGATGTCGGCCATTACCTGCGCCAAGGACCGTTCTTTTTTAGGGCGCATAGTAATAATGCCCAGTGCCTGTAATTGCTCCAGCAGCACTTTCGCCTTTTTGTTAGTTATGTCCACCTCGTAGGTTTCCATGACTGCAAAGATAAGGTTAAGCGAACCGTATGTCCTCTTCGCTCTTAGAAGTGAACTGCGTAATCTGCGTTCCAATACCCATCTTTGCGCTCCCGTCGCCACAGGTTTCCAAGGCGTACGAGTAACCATCATGAGCAACCAAGAAGACCGCCTGAAGACCCTGATCGGCCATGCCAAAGAGTATGGTTTCGTTTTTCAAAGCTCCGAGATCTACGATGGCCTTAGCGCCACCTACGACTATGGCCCGTATGGCGTTGAGCTGAAGAACAACATCCGCCGGTACTGGTGGGAGGCCATGACCAAGCTCAACGAGAACATCGTGGGCATCGATACAGCGATCTTCATGCACCCCACCGTTTGGAAAGCAAGCGGACACGTGGATGCGTTCAATGATCCACTGATCGATAACAAGGACAGTAAGAAACGCTACCGTGCAGATGTGCTGCTGGAAGATCACATGGCGAAGTATGCCGATAAGATCACAAAGGAGGTGGAGAAGGCGAAGAAGAAGTTCGGGGATGCGTTTGATGAAACACAATTCTTGGCCACCAATCCGAATGTGAAACGCAGCCAAGATCGCATCGACGCAGTTGAAGGCAGAATGAAGGCCGTGCTTGAAGCGAACGATCTGGAAGGTGTGCGGCAGTTGATCATCGATGAAGAGATCAAATGTCCGGTAAGCGGCACAGCGAATTGGACCGAAGTACGCCAGTTCAATCTGATGTTCGCTACCGAGCTCGGCAGTGTGAGCGGCGAGAGCAGCACGATCTACCTGCGCCCGGAAACAGCGCAAGGGATCTTCGTGAATTTCCTCAATGTGCAGAAGAGCGCACGGATGAAGTTGCCGTTCGGTATCGCCCAAACAGGTAAAGCGTTCCGCAATGAGATCGTAGCACGCCAGTTCATCTTCCGCATGCGGGAGTTCGAGCAGATGGAGATGCAGTTCTTCGTGAAGCCAGGCACCGAAATGGAATGGTACGAAAGCTGGAAAGAGAAACGCATAGCATGGCATCGTTCGCTAGGCATTGCTCCGGAGAATTACCGCTTCCATGATCACATCAAACTCGCGCACTACGCCAACGCAGCGTGCGACATCGAGTTCAATTTCCCGATGGGTTTCAAGGAGCTTGAAGGGATCCACTCTCGTACCGATTTCGACCTGAAGCAACACGAAGAGTTCAGCGGTAAGAAACTGCGCTACTTCGATACCGAGTCCAATGAAAGTTATGTGCCCTACGTGATCGAAACATCCATCGGACTGGATCGCATGTTCTTGGCAATGCTTAGCTCCGCCTACGAAGAAGAGCGCTTGGAGAATGGCGAGGACCGCACCGTACTCCGCATTCCAGCAGCACTAGCACCGGTGAAAGTGGCCGTGTTACCGCTGATCAAGAAAGATGGTCTACCGGAGAAAGCACGCGCCATCATCGACAGCTTGAAGCTGGACCACAACTGCCAGTTCGACGACAAAGACAGCATCGGTAAACGCTACCGCAGGCAGGATGCGATCGGTACACCATACTGCATTACCGTGGACCACGACACGCTCAACGACAATGCTGTTACCATCCGAGATCGCGATACCATGCTGCAGGAACGCCTTGCAATTGCCGATCTCGGCCGCATTGTTGGCGAGAAGGTGGATATGCGTGGGTTGTTGGGGAAGCTATAGCTTGACATCCCAATACCCCGATATTATGGCAAGCCAATCGTAGTGTTGTAAAAGCATTCGAACCTATACAGAGGGCGTCGATCTTCGTTGCGTTCCAACCGCTCCATCCTCCTATTCGACCGATACTCGGAACCTCCAACAATTCCGTGAGCGATCGATCTACGTTTGGTAAAGAGATCAACTAAACTCCGCGATCATGAAAAAAGTATTACTCATTACAAGCGTTCTGTTAAGCGCACAGCCTCAGGCTTTCTCCCAAGCGTTCAACACCTTGAACATCAACGATGTTGAAATTCGAGTTTTCTCCGACGGTAGGATCGGGTACGATCAGGGTACGCAGTCCCACGGCTTTTTTGTTCCTGCGGCCGATGGAACTAGTACGCTGTTCAGTGCAGGACTTTGGCTGAGTGGAATAACCTCTGATGGCCAAATGAAGCTCGCTGCACACTTATATGGCAGCGGTTCGGATTTCTTTCCTGGTCCGCTGACAATTGATGGCTCCGCTATTATCTCAGAACAGGTATCGCTTGCCTATGATAACGTATGGCGCATTGATAAGGTACAGGTGGACCAACACGTCCTTTGGTTCAATTGCTTGAACGACCCTGGCTGCGACATTGCAACGCTATTCCCGAATGGATATACCGTACCGCAGGCATTCATCAACTGGCCAGCCAATGGAAACGTGAATGCTGGGCAAGCTCAATACCTAGCTCCTTTCATGGATCATAATGGTGATGGATACTATGACCCATATACAGGTGACTACCCATGCATTAAGGGTGACCAGGCGCTGTTCACGATCTTCAACGATAAGCTTGCGCCACATACTGAGTCCGGTGGTGGACAGATCGGTGTGGAAGTTCACATGATGCCCTTTGCTTATAATTCGGCTGGGCCAGCTCTTGAACAAACGGTATTCGTTCATTACACCGTTATCAATCGCGGTAACCAAACACTCACCGATTTCCGCATCGGAAATTTCGCAGACCTCGATATCGGCTGCTCGAACGATGACTTTATTGGCACGGATGTAGGA
>JAGNUG010000190.1 GCA_017987115.1 Flavobacteriales bacterium
GTAGATACAGTGCGTTCAACGATGCTGAA
This sequence comes from Flavobacteriales bacterium, assembly GCA_017987115.1. GTDB lineage: Bacteria > Bacteroidota > Bacteroidia > Flavobacteriales_F > PHOS-HE28 > PHOS-HE28. The sequence goes on from JAGNUG010000190.1 coordinate 30, forward strand.
GAACTTATTATCCAATAGTGAACGCGATCAATGGGTCGCATAGAACAACGAGCAACATGAGCCTACTGAAAACCCAACACCTCTCCAAGATCTACCGGACGGATACGGTTGAGACCACAGCACTTGACAACGTGGATATCACTATTGACCAAGGCGAATTCGTTGCGATCATGGGCCCAAGCGGTTGTGGTAAATCCACATTGCTCAACATCATTGGATTACTGGATGCTCCAAGTAACGGCCACTATTACGTGAATGGCGAGGATGTGAGCGGATATAACGAACGCAAGCGGGCGGAGTTGCGGAAACATACCATCGGGTTCGTGTTCCAGAGTTTCAATTTGATCGACGAACTCACCGTTGCAGAGAACATTGAATTGCCGTTGATCTATACGAAGATGCCGAGAACGGAACGGAAGCAACGTACCGAGGAAGCCATGCAACGTATGAACATCAGTGCACGGTCCAAGCACTTTCCTCAGCAGCTCAGCGGCGGACAGCAGCAGCGAGTTGCAATTGCGCGTGCCGTTGTGAACCGACCGCAATTGATCCTTGCGGATGAACCCACAGGCAACTTGGATAGCGCAATGGGGGAGGAAGTGATGAACCTCCTTGCCGAATTGAATAAAGCTGGAACTACGGTGGTGATCGTAACACACAGCATGCGCGATGCGGGATATGCGCAACGGACCATCAAATTGCTTGATGGTAAAGTTGTGGATGTTGCAACACCAACAGCTTCGATACTCTGAAAGCATGAGAGAGCTATGACCTGAAAACTTGGACGGCATGTTAACGAACTACCTTCTCATAGCCTGGCGCACGCTTAAGCGCGACAAGCTGTTCGCAGCGCTCAACATCATTGGGCTGGCCATTGGAATTGTAGCGTGCATGCTCATCTACATCTATGTACAGGATGAATTGAGCTATGATTCGAATCATGACAAAGCGGATCGGATCTACCGGATCCAAGCGCATTACAAATTCGGGGACACGGAAGATGATTTCGGGATCACACCATTCCCGATCATGGAAGCGCTATTGAACGAATATCCTGATATCGAGCAAGGCGTGTCATTATACCAATTGGGCCGTACCACGTTGGAATATGGCGGTGTGTCCTACGTGGCTGAGGATGGATACAATGCTGATACCAGCACATTCCGAGTATTTGATTTTACATGGGTGAAAGGTGGTCCAAGCGCATTGGACGAACCTGATAACATCGTGATCATGCAGGAGATGGCCACGCGTATGTTCGGCGCTGAAGATCCCATCGGCAAACTCGTTACACGGAATGAACGCACGTTGAAAGTGGCTGGTGTGATCGATGAGAAAGCCGAGAATACACATATCCCTATGGGCGTTTTCATGAGCCGGTTGGGCCTGTCCTCTCAAGCAAAGGGCGAACTAGGACAAAGTTGGGGAAACAATAGTTCGTTCAACTACCTGGTTCTAGGACCGGGTGTGGATGAGCATGCATTCCAAAGCAAGATGGATGCCTTCGTCAGCAAGTACATTGTTCCACAATGGGGTGGTGAGGATTTCCACGGAGAGATCCGATTCAACTTGGAGCCATTGCGCGAGGTCCACTTCAACAATGATCTCATCTACGACACGCCCAAGAAAGGAAACAAAGCATACGTCACGCTCTTCGCGATCGTCGCGATCCTGATCCTCTCCATCGCGTGCATCAACTACATCAATATGAGCACCGCTGATGCAACGCGTCGTGCCAAAGAAGTGGCCTTGCGCAAAGTGAGTGGAGCGCAACGCGGCCAACTTGTTGCACAATTCATTGGTGGCAGTGTGCTGATAGCGCTCATCGGCATTGTCGTAGCGATCGGATTGCTGTGGTTCTTTCTACCGGCGTTCAATGGTCTTACAGGAAAAGCCATCGGCATGGGATACTTGTTGCGTGGAAGCTTCCTCGGCGTGGTTCTGTTCATTGTATTGGTGATCGGTGTGCTTGCAGGCAGTTATCCGGCCTTCTTCCTTAGTCGTTTCAGTCCACAGTTATTGTTGAAGGAAGGTATTGCAAGTGGTGCAGGCAAGGGCGGAGTGCGGAAGGTGTTGATGGGTGCACAGTTCACCATTGCATTGTTCATGGTGGTCGGTACTCTGGCGGTCTTTGCGCAATTGCACTGGCTACGCACAACGGACATGGGTTTTCGTAAGGACAATCTACTGAGCATTTCGATGCCAAGTCCAGATGGAGAGGATACACTCGCGTGGGATGCATTGCGCACGTTGAAGACCGAATTAATGCGCGAGAGTTTCGTGACTGGTGGGTCATTCACGAGGAGTTTGCCTGGTGAAGGAAGTGGGCGTTGGGTGCTACAGGTCAATACGCCTGAAGGTCGGATCGATAAACCCATGCCGACCATGAATACGGATGCCGATTTTCCTGCGTTGCTCGGTATTGAACTAGCGGCTGGCCGATACTTCGACCCCTCAATACCCAGTGATGCCGACAATGCCGTGATGGTGAATGAAAGCGCCGTGAAGGCATTCGGATGGACCGATCCCTTGTCCGAGAAGATCTATGTAGGTGGAGACGACCAAGCTGATCCACCGCAGCCGGAGCAGGAGATCGCAGTGATCGGCGTAGTGAAGGATTTCCATTACACAAGCTTGCACACGCCGATCGAACCGCTCGTTTTGTTCCAGAGCAGTCAACGGTATGGTGCACGGGATCTTGTACTTCGTCTCAGTCCGGGTGATGTGCAAACGCAACTCGCCACACTTCGCGCTGATTGGAAGCGCTTGTTCCCGAACGATGATTGGGAAGCGACCTTCCTTACGGATAGCATCGCGGAATTGTATCAGACTGAGGATAAAATGTTCCGCGTTTTCACGGCATTCGCGGTCCTTACGCTATTACTCACGATCATGGGGCTATATGGGCTGGCCTATTTCACAGCGAAGCAACGTACACGTGAGATCGGTATCCGACGTGTGATGGGTGCTCCACTTGTGGACATTATCCGCCGCATGAACCGGGAGTTCGTGATACTCTTAGGAATGGCTACTGTGATCGCTTTCCCGCTCGCTGTGTATGCGATCGGAAGGTGGTTGGAAACGTTCGCTTACCACACCAGTATATCGCCATTGCTATATATCAGTGCGTTCCTCATCACACTCCTTGTCACGGTGGTCACGGTGACCATTCAAGCCTACAAGGCTGCGTTAGCTGATCCGGTGAAAGCCTTGCGTCATGATTAATATCATACAGATATGCTGAAGAACCTGCTCCTGACAAGCTTGCGGAACCTTGCGCGTAACAAGCTTTATACGTTGATCAACTTATTGGGTCTGGCCACCGGTATCGCAAGCTTCGTGCTCATTGGATCGTATGTGCGCTATGAACGGAGCTACGACCGATTCGTTCCACATACTGATCGGGTTTACCGCGTTGTCGGCGAGATCGAAATGGAAGGGCAGGGCGAACACAGCAGCAGCATGGTCTTCGGTCTTGGCCCACGATTATCCGCTGATCATCCGGAACTGATCGAGACGTATTGCCGTTGGTTCGATTTCCAGGATCCGCAGCACTCGCTTAAAGTTGGGGATAGCCTTAGTACGAACAAACTGTTCACTGAGACCGGATTGTATCTGGTGGACAGTACCGTCTTCGAATTGTTCGGTTACCCACTGAAGGTCGGTGACCCGAATACGGCGTTGGTCAGGCCTGGAAGCATTGTGCTGAGTGAAGAGCTCGCGAAGAAATATTTTGGAGATTCGGACCCGATGGGTAAGATGATCCGGTGGGACGGTTCACAGGATCTTATGGTCACCGGGATCCTGGGCGAGATACCGGACAACTCGCATATCCGCTTTGAAGGCTTGGTGAGCATTGGAACCATTCTTCAATTTTGGCAGG
>JAGNUG010000191.1 GCA_017987115.1 Flavobacteriales bacterium
TGGTTTGCGTGTTGGCGCCCGTGGACCAAGCGTAGGTGAGCGGGTTGTAGATGACGCCGCCCTGCAGTCCGGCAATGAGCTCGCCGTTCGCATTGCCGCAAGTCTCCGGCTTCAGGATCGAGATGTAGGCGTCGGTGGCAAATGAGCAGACCGCGTTCATCGCGATGCATCCAATTGGCAGCAGTGTTCGCAAGAGGATCATCGCGCTCTAGTGTTTGATGAAGCGCGCGTGCGCGCTTGTTCCGTTGTTCAATTCAGCGATCAGCAGGTAGGCGCCGCTTTTCAGTTCCTTCACATCAATGCTGGCACTGCCCCCCCCTGAATTCCAGCGCACCACCTCCCTCCCATCTGCCGAGATGATCCGGATCAGCCCGATGATACCAGAAGAAGAAACCGTGAGTTGGTCCTCCACCGGATTCGGTAGCAGGCGCACTTGCCCCTGCCCTTGCGCTTGCTCCTGCATTCCCGTACTGAACTCCGCCACCAACACGCTCGGTTCGGTAATGATCGGATCATTGAAGTCGAAGTAGATGTTAGCGCTATTCTCCAGCGTGGAACCCACCTGTACAGGCTCAACCGGTTTAATACGGAAGCTCACGAAACCATGACTAGCTGCCTCGTTGGCGTTGCTATCGGGCAACAGTATCCCAGCGAAGATGAACTTGAGGACACCAGCTCCGGAAATGGTCCGAGTGCATGTATGCGACGTAGCACCCCACTGCACCGAGGATGCATCCAAGGTGGTAGGCAGTGTATCTGTAATGATCACGTTGAAAGCGGTATCCGTACCCGTGTTCTGGAATCGAATGGTGTAGTCGATCCATTCATCGCCGTCGATGAAATACTGTGAAGCACTTGCACCACTGCTGGTCGTTGCAACCTTGTCGTTTGGATCGTAACTACCAGTAACAAGTTGGTTGGAGATCGCCGTGTTGTTTGACGGATCAGCATCCGTATTCGTTGTTACCAGCGTCGCCGTTGTGACCAGTGTTGTGCCGATCAACCCCACATCTGAAGGAACGGTCGCGTGCACATTGATGTCGCGGTGTGCAAATACCGTATTCATTACCAACTCGGGAGTGGTCCAGGTCAGCGTATTGCCGTTCACCGAAGTTGGAGAAGGAGATGCATATGACCAAGTCAAGTTGGGATCAAGGTCCAAAGAAAATGTAACATCACCCGGAGATCCAGAGGTCAGATTATCGAGGTCCACTGCGTATTGCAACTCGAATCCAGGACGCGCTGGTCCATTGGCCATGGATACTTGTACATCCAAGGGCACACCACCGGTGCATCCAATATTGACGGTTTGCGAATTACCAGTGGTTATGGTCACATCTGCTGGGCACGACTGCTCATAGACTGCATTCTGTTCTACGATCGAATACGTGCCATAGGGAAGATACACCGTGTATTGCCCATTGTCATCGGTGGTAGTGTATGAGGGTCCGGGAGTTACCTCAATGATGCTATTGGGAATTCGATTCTCACCACCGGCAGCAATACAATCCGCATTCACATCGATATAGAGCCGCCCTGTAACACGTCCGCAATCCACATTCAACGCGGGCACGTTCACCAAGATGGAATCCTTGCATTCCAAGTAGGAATAGGCCGAACCCTCATACAAATTCCCAAGATCGTTGCTGATGATCAGCCAATGATCACCGGGTGATAAATTTGTAATAGTGCCGATATAGCCATTGGCCAAGTAGGTTTGGCTGATCTGGTTCCCGCAGGAAGTAGGTTCGCCGTCCGCGCGCCATCTAACATTCGCCACACCCATCGGATCAGTAGGTTGATAGGAGAACACAATAGAGCCGGTCCCCCAATTGGGGCAGCTCGGTACAACATCCAACACCTGGACATTGGGCCAAGTCATTGGCCCAGCGACATAAAGATCCATTGTTCCGGGGCAACCGTTCGCATCCGTGTATGCAACAGTTACTGGGCCTGGCGAAATGCCAGTGAAATTGAGCAGTTCGTAAACAACACCGTTCGGATCCGCGCAAACAGTGGATTGTCCAACATGGGTTAGCCCGGGCGCATCAAAACTATAGGGATTCGGTCCATAGATGCTCCATGATAACGGCTGCACACCCACCTGATCCATACCAGTATAGACAAAGGTTTGCATGGGGTCTCCTGGACAATGCATAATGCCCGGTGGGTTGTTGCTCTGGTAGTCATAGCTGTTCAGCAAAAGCACTTCGCCATCCCCAGTGGCCTGATCGAGTTGTGAATCGGTCACTGTAAGTGAATACATACCAGCATTAACGCCGTTCAAACTAAGTCCAGAAGAACCATCGCTCCAGAGGTATGTATACGGTGGCACTCCGCCTGTAACATTTGCATAAATAATTCCGGATGCCCTTCCGCAGTAAGAATGTTGTTGTACAAAAAGCACAACATCAAGAGCATGGACGGACAATGTGGAGGATGTAACAAAGCAAAGGGTCAGGAATGTTCTCATGGTCGAAATCGTTTTTGAGGCCTTGGTCAATAACTCAGTCACACATCAAAAGACGCAACATCTTCGTTGGGTTGCCTCGAAACTACTTCAATTCCTGAACCTTACCTGTTCACCGGGCGGTAGGTACCTTCGCAGGCTATTTCTATGAAAAGTGGCACTAGGCAGGTGCAGTTGGCAAAATGCACCTACCCTGCCCTTCAAACTACGCCTGCTAAATAATCCAATGAGTGCACCGCTCAAAGCCGCTTTCCACACACTCGGTTGTAAGCTCAATTTCGCCGAGACCAGCACGCTTGCGCGGTCGCTGGAAGAAGCTGGCTATGCAAGGGTACGCGTGGAAGATCGCCCCGATGTTTTCGTATTGAATACCTGTAGTGTTACTGAGAACGCTGATAAGGAGTGTAGGCGGCACGTGCGTCGGTTCAGGAATATCAATTCCGAGGCGTTCATCGCAGTGGTGGGTTGTTACGCGCAATTGAAACCGGAGGAGATAGCCACTATTCCGGGCGTTGATCTTGTATTGGGTGCCAATGAAAAATTCGATCTGGCCAGCTATATTGAGCGAAAGGCAGTGCCATCCTCAGGAAGATTCCGGGTCGAGCCCGGAATGACTCAGGAAAGCACCGCCCCTTCGAAAGGCGAGGCCCACTACTCCCCCATCAAGGACACGAAGATCTTCGTCCCTAGTTACAACGCGAATGACCGCACACGGACATTCTTGAAGGTGCAGGACGGTTGCGATTATTTCTGTTCATTCTGCACCATACCCTTGGCGCGAGGAAGAAGCCGCAGTGCAACGATCGCAGAGACCGTTCAACAAGCACGTGAGATCGCGGCGTCTGGCGTGAAGGAGATCGTACTTACCGGAGTGAATACGGGTGATTTCGGAAAGAGCAGCGGCGCGTCGAACAGCGTCGATAAAGAGAATTTTCTTCAACTCATCCAAGCGCTGGACGAAGTTGACGGGATTGACCGTTTCAGGATCAGCAGCATCGAACCGAATTTATGCCACGATGGTGTGATCGACTTTGTTGCCAACAGCAAACGCTTCGCACCTCACTTCCACATGCCATTACAAAGTGGCAGCGATGTGATCTTGGAACGCATGCGCCGCCGATACGACACGGCGCTGTATGCCGATCGCGTTGCACACATCAAACGCGTTATTCCACATGCATGCATTGGCGTGGATGTGATCACCGGCACACCGGGCGAAACCGAAGGCGAATTCCAGAAAACCCACGAATTCATCCGTAGCATTCCGGTCGATTACTTGCATGTGTTCACCTACAGCGAGCGCGCTAACACCACGGCAGTTCGCATGGAAGACGTTATCCCCATGGAAACACGTCGAGAACGAACCAAGAAATTGCGCATCCTCAGCAGCAAATTACAACGGGCGTTCTATGAAAAACACAGCGGCGCAA
>JAGNUG010000091.1 GCA_017987115.1 Flavobacteriales bacterium
TGTTACTCCAGGAGCCCTTCAAGCTTTTAACGCAGGGCTACAGGACGCTGTTCTTTTTTCATTGGATCCTTCTTTAAGCAATTTGTTGTTCAGCACGTATCTCGGTGGTGCCGGTATGGATACCGGGTATGGCCTTACACCCGATGGCACTGGTGGCTACTTTGTATGCGGCTCAACTGAAGGGCAAGGATTCCCTACCACTCCGGGAGTTTTCGCACCAAACTACTTAGGTGGTTTCCTTGATGTCTTCGTGGCACATATTTCCGGGAATGGTTCGAGCTTGGATCAAGCCACCTTTTTTGGAACCACCGATCTCGACCAGGCATTCTTTATTGATACCGACCTGGACGGTTTTGTTTATATCTATGGCGAAAGTGCTGGGATAGTTCCCATCACTCCTGCGGGAACATTTGGTACACCAGGTGATGTTTTCGTTGCAAAATTGGAGCCCGATCTTTCCGCAACGCTCATAACCACGGAAATGGGCGACGGTACGGACCTTGCTCCCATAGCCTTTTTGGTGGATGTTTGTGGCCATGTCTACATATCAATGCATGCCGGACCATATGGAATGGGCTTTGGCATGCCCATTACTGCGAATGCGTTGCAAGCAACCGGCGGTTTTTATCTGGCGGCATTTGATACGGATCTGACAAGTCTCCTTTTCGGATCCTATTATGGTGGCGATGGAGATCATGTGGATGGAGGTACTAGTCGGTTCGATAAGGACGGCATCGTGTATCAGAGCGTGTGTACGGATCTTGGTTTCAATACCACAGCGAACGCCTTTTCCAGTACGTATCCTTTTGGATATGACATAGGCGTTTTCAAGATCGATTTTCAAGTAGCCGCTGTGAATGCTGCTGGAGGAAGCAATATCAATGAAGGGTGTGCGCCCATCGAGATCGATTTCTCCAACACCAGTACCGGGGATCAGTGGCTTTGGGATTTCGGTGATGGTAGCCCCACCGTTTCCGTATTTGAACCTTCATACACGTACACCACTCCAGGTTCATATATCGTTACCCTGATCGCTTATGATTCGCTTACCTGTACAGTTGCCGATACGATCACTTTTCCGATAACCATCAATACAGCGCAGATAATTACAGCAGGTTTTACGATCAGCCAAACCGTCGATTGTACCGTCTTTCAAGTTCAATCCACCAACACGACCACAGGCACTGGCGTTTCATTCGAATGGAATATGGGCGATGGTACTACGTACACCGATACGGATGTGGTGCATAACTATGCCTCGGCAGGTACTTACAATGTGCAATTGATCGCCTACGACCCGTTGGATTGTGCGCTGCCCGATACAGTTGTTTCTACCATCATTATAGCTGAACCCATTCTGGTGGAAGCCGCTTTTACTATTGAGCAACTTCCGGATTGTGATGATCTATTGGTTTCAACAACCAATACCTCCTTCGGTAACGCCCCTACATATACATGGGTTATGGGTGATGGTACTGAGTTGATGGGAACCGATATTACACATGTGTTCTCGGGTGCTGGTACATATACCGTTGAATTGATAGCTGTGGATAGCACAACGTGCAATATCTCCGATACCGTTTCGGTACAGCTGATCGTTGATCCGTTGCTCCCAATTGTCGCTGATTTCACGATCGACCAGGTACTTGATTGTGAGGAATTGGTGGTAACGACCACTGATCTTAGTTCCGGATCCAATATGGCATTCCAGTGGAACATGAGTGATGGAGCACAATACAATGACACGAATGCGATCCACACGTTTTCAGGACCGGGTACATACGATATTACATTGGTGATCACTGATCTATGGGGATGCGTACCGGACGTTTCTTCCAATATACAAGTGATCATCGACCCGTTGGTTCCCGTAACTGCTGCTTTTTCTGTGGAACAAACTGACAGCTGTACGTTATTGCTGGTATCAACCACGAATTCCAGTAGCGGTAATGTGAGCTACAATTGGGATATGGGCGATGGTACGATCTACGATACGTTCGAACCTGCTCACACCTATTCTGCTCCGGGAACATACACCGTTACGCTTTCCATTTCCGATCTTGATTGTGGACAAAGCGATGAAATATCCTTGCCAGTGACATTGATCAATGATCTGCCCACCAGTCTTGTGCCACAAGCAGTGATCTGCCTTGGTGAGACCACCATACTGGACGCTACTGCTGATGTGGACGCTTATTCGTGGAGCACGGGAGAAACCACACCTACCATCACCGTTGCGGAAGGGGGGATCTATTTTGTGGAAGTGGTAGCCGGAACATGTACGGGCCGCGATACCGTAGAAGTCCTACAAGCAGTGGAATTGGATCTTTCGGATTCATTGATCGCTTGTCCGAAGGCCGAGATCCTTCTCTCCATACCGATGGAGGGAACAGCTTATCAATGGGTTATGGGAGGGACCGATCGAACGCAGCTCGTGTATGGTGAGGGCGCTTACCCGTTCACAGTTTGGGATGAACTCAACTGCCCTCACATGGATACGATAACCGTTCTGCCAAAAGATCCGGATGCATTATTATTCGCTCCGAATGCATTCACCCCGGATGATGATGGAAGAAATGATACGTTCAAAATTACCGGTTATGGTGAAGGAGGTACCGAGCTGCTCATCTTCAATCGCTGGGGCGAGAAGATCTATGAGACCGGATCCCCGATCAGACCATGGGATGGTACATTCAAAGGCACTCCAGTAAAGAACGATGTGTACGTTTATCGCTTGGAATACAATGCTGAATGCACACCTACTGAGCAAGTGACCAAGTTGGGACACGTGATGGTGGTGCGGTAACACCGATCTATTATGGAAAGCCTAAAGTGATCACGTTAGGAACTGCGAGGTATATGAATTTTTCGCGGTTTTGAGATCCTCCGGGGTGCCTTCGAATACGAGTTGGCCACCGCCATCTCCGCCTTCTGGGCCGAGGTCGATGACGTGGTCCGCACATTTGATGACCTCCACGTTATGCTCGATCACCAATACGCTGTGGCCGTTGCTGATCAGCATGTCGAACGCCTTCAATAATTTGGCGATGTCATGGAAATGGAGGCCGGTCGTAGGTTCATCAAAAATGAAAAGCGTTGGTTTTTCATCCTGACCTTTAGCAAGGAAACTAGCCAGCTTGATGCGCTGTGCTTCACCTCCTGAAAGCGTGCTGCTGCTCTGTCCCAGTTTTACGTAGCCCAGGCCGGTTTCCTGCAACGGCAATAATTTGCTCACGATGCGCGTACATGCGTTGGAGTTACCATGCTCTTGGAAGAAGCTGATCGCATCATCCACGGTCATATCGAGCAATTCAGCTACATCCGTGTCGGCGAACTTCACATCCAGGATCTCTTCCTTGAACCGTTTTCCATTGCAGGCCTCACACTTCAAATTGATGTTCGCCATGAACTGCATTTCGATGTGTACTTCGCCCTCGCCTTGGCATACATCACACCGCCCTCCATCAACATTGAAACTGAAGTAAGCGGGCTTGTAACCACGCATTTTCGCAATGTCGATCTCGCTGTATAGTGTACGGATCTCATCCCATGCTTTCACATAGGTAACCGGATTACTGCGGCTACTTCGCCCGATCGGGTTCTGGTCGATCATTTCCACCGCCTTTAGCCGCTTGATGTCACCTAACAGGTTCTTGTGTTCTCCCGGACGTTCGCTGTATCCTTCCAATTCTCGCTTTAAAGCAGGGTAGAGGATGCGCTTTACCAACGTGGTCTTTCCGCTGCCACTAACACCCGTGACCACGGTGAGCATATTCAACGGAAACGCCACATCGATGCCTTTCAGATTGTGCTCGCGTGCTCCAAGTAGGATCAACTTATCCTTTACGGATCTGCGTTTGGTCGGGATCGGGATCTGCTCTCGCCCGGTAAGGTACTTTGCCGTTAGACCATCGCTTTTGATCAGGTCGGCATGGGTTCCGGTGAAAACCACTTCACCGCCATGACTGCCGGCCATGGGGCCCATATCAATGATGTGATCCGCTGCGCGCATGACTTCTTCATCATGTTCCACTACGATCACCGTGTTACCAAGGTCGCGTAATTTCTTCAGTACTTCGATCAGTGCCAGCGTATCGCGCGGATGCAACCCGATGCTCGGTTCATCCAGAATGTACATGCTGCCGACCAAGCTGCTGCCAAGCGAAGTGGCAAGGTCGATCCGCTGTGTTTCGCCTCCACTTAGCGTATTGCTGCGGCGTTCCAAGGTCAAATACCCCACACCAACTTCATTCAGATATTGAAGACGATTCGTGATCTCCTTCAACAAGCGTGATGCAATACGTCGGTCTTGTTCGTTCAATTCTACGGTCCGGAAGAACTCAAAGCATTCACTGATCGGTAGCGCCACAAGTTCCGTGATGTCCTTGCCCGCTACTTTCACATACCGTGCTTCGGGTTTCAAGCGCGAACCCTCGCATAGCGGACAGGTGGTCTTCCCCTTGTATCTACTGCCGAGCACGCGGTATTGGATCTTGTAGCTTTTCTCTTCAACATAGGTGAAGAACCGATCGATCCCGTGAACGCCTTTTGTTCCTTTCCATAGTAGATCCAACTGGTCTTTTGAAAGGTCATGGATCGGACGATGGATCGGGAAATCATGTTCTGCACTGGCAACAATGAACTTTTCTTTCCACTCGCTCAACTTCTCCCCGCGCCATGGAGCAACGGCATCATCGTATACGCTCAGCGTCTTGTTCGGTATCACCAGGTCCGCATCAATTCCGATCACATTGCCATATCCTTCACATTTCGGGCAAGCCCCGACCGGGTCGTTGAAACTGAACAGGTTCGGAATGGGTTCCTCGAATGTGATCCCATCCAGCTCAAATTTATCGCTGAAACCCATTTGGCGTTGCTTGCCTTTGGCATCATCACCCAAAAGGATCAATTCACCTTGGCCTTCGAAAAAGGCACTCTCTGCACTGTCTGCAATGCGGCTTTCACTCTCTTCATTCCCTGGATCAACGGTCAAGCGGTCCAAGACTAAAAACCATGTGCCTGTGGGTTCCGTCCTTGCTTTCAGAAGATCCTCGATCAGGTGAACAGCCGTTCCATCGTGAACACGCGCAAATCCTTGTTGCTGCAAGATATCCAGGTGTTCATGCAGTTTTCGTCCCTCCGGCCTATGGATCGGGGACAGCATCAGCACTATACCGTCCTTCGGGTAGCTGTTCACACCAGCCACCACATCTTCAATGGTGTTGCGCTTAACCTCTTGTCCACTTGCAGGGCTTATGGTATGACCAGCTCGTGCGAAGAGCAGTTTCATATGGTCATACACCTCCGTACTGGTACCCACGGTGCTGCGTGGGTTACTCGTCATCACCTTTTGTTCAATGGCAATGGCCGGGCTTATGCCGATGATCCGGTCGACATCAGGCTTTTCCAAGCGTCCCAAGAATTGACGTGCATAGCTGCTTAGGCTCTCGACATAGCGCCGTTGTCCTTCAGCGTACAGCGTATCGAACGCTAAGCTGCTCTTGCCACTGCCGCTCAACCCGGTCACCACTACCAATTTGCCCCGCGGAATATCCACATTGATATTCTTCAGGTTATGCACCCTTGCACCTTGTACACGAATGAAACCATGTGCTTTCGGTCGCATAGGTGTCGAAGGGCTTTTTGCCGCTGTGGTGGTCTTTTCGATGGGATAGGGGAGGATTGAGCGGCGCAAATTTAACCTTATGGATCCGGGTTGAAGTAGAAAATGAATAAGTAATGATCCCGGAATATGCAGTAGGGTTTCTACTACGGCTCGCAATCGCTGCGGCAGCAATCGCTTCACTGGGTTTCGTTTCGTCAGAATAGCTTGGGCTATTCCTTCTCAACGAAACCCTTACTATTGCGCTTGCGACCCTCGCAACGAACCCTACTGCATGTTCCGGGATAATGAGAGGGTGATACAGGTACAAAGAATTATTGTGAGATAGAAAGCGCCGCAACCGCCAATAGGCGCCTGTAACGTCGATCCTGTTATCCCGGCCTTGAGCCGGGAGGGTCGACCAAAGGTGAATATTACCCAGCGGTGCAACTGAAATTTCTTCTGAGATCGCAAAATTCATGGATCCAGAATGAAATCACTACGCTCGTATACATGCATCGCCCTGAGGTGAATGAAACCGGAATGCTAGCGGTATGACCATAAAATAGTGCTGAAAGAGCAAGAAACGGTAGTCTTAAAGCAGCTATCGGTTTGCCTTTACTGGGTTCAAGGCACTATCTTTGCCTATGTAAGGCTGAAAACAATTTTTTTAGAGTTCTACACAATAACCATAAGTCAGGCAACGTTTCTTGTACCGAACCACGTCTGATAACCAATAGACCAACACACCCACTGCACTGAGCAGCGGGTCATACACCAAAACCTAGACCAGATAGCAAGACCTCTACCCTCTACATTTTTCGATCCACAACGGACCAAAAAAGGGCAAGGCCATGTTATCAAAACGTCAAAGGACCGCTACTGCGGAGGTGTCTACGGACCAACAACTTGTACGCGCATATTTGGAAGGCAGTGAAGCTGCGTTCGAAACTTTGCTGTTGCGACATAAACGCAAAGTGTGGTCGCATGTGTACCTGCTTGTTCGTGACCGTGAACTCACTGAGGACATCTTCCAAGAGGCATTCATCAAAGTGGTGAATACCCTGAAGAACGGCAAGTACAACGAGGAAGGTAAGTTCCTCCCTTGGGTCATACGCATCGCCCATAACCTGGTGATCGATCACTTCCGCCGCAACAAGAAAATGAAACTTGTCCGTAGCAATGAGGACCACGACGTATTTGCCACCATTGCACAACCAGGCAAGAACGTAGAGCAGCGTATGGTCAATGTGCAGATCGATGCTGACGTGCGAAAGCTCATAGAAGCACTACCGGACGAGCAACGGGAGGTGGTTATCATGCGGACGTATTTGAGCATGAGTTTCAAAGAGATCTCTGAGCAAACCGATGTAAGCATCAATACGGCATTGGGTCGTATGCGCTATGCCCTGATCAATATGCGAAGAATGATCAAGGAGCGTGATCTGGTGCTGGAACGCGCGTAAATGATAGTTGAGATTCCAAGGCGGCGGGCACAAATTTTGGGTCCGCCGCTATTTTTTTGTGGTACTCATGCAATACACGGAACTGGGCCGGCGTTAGGGCATCATTGAAAGAAACTTAACCCTCCATTTAATGGCCCATTCTACCCTTCGCAAGAAGAATTCGTACAACACTCCAAAGACCCCCAAGAACCACCTGAGCATGGGTCCACGCGCCAACACCATTCAACTTATTCTTGGCTACTCCCGCGCACTCCGCGTTGTCGATGCCCCTCCAGTAGGGAAGATCGACATTGTTTTGAATTGAGGGGGCGTTTCTTCTGTTCCAATGGAGGTCGCATTGCGCGGCTTCAAGTACTTCGCGTTGTCGCAACGGTTTATTGGGTCGAGTAATAATGACCGATGGCCTGTCACGTGAATACACTGTTGTTGCTAGATTACGTTTAAAGAACCACCGCTTGCGAGATGGCCTTTTCTAAATGTACCTTCAATGCTTACTGCTTTACGAAGCGCGTAACGCCAAGTGAAGTTCCATCTAAGGTGTTCATCCGTACGAAATAAGTGCCTTGTTCCAACCCTTGGGTGGGCAAGGTGACGCGTTGCACGCCTGCCGTAGAGCGGATCTCGCCAACCAACCGGCCGCCGCTGTCGGTTATGCGGATCGACACTATTTCATTTTGAACTTCAGTAAAAACAAGTTCAGTAGTGCCTCGCGTTGGGTTCGGTACGATCAGTAATGTGTTTTGCGTTAGGTTGTTCATTGTTGGTGCATCAGTAGAAATAGCTTCATAAACGCAAATTGAAAAAGCACCAACTTCATTGTTGTTCCGTTCCCAATAGCGTACATAGACCATATCACCTGGCGAAAGTCCGTGGTCTAACGCATCGAAAACAAGACCCGCATCACCACCGCCGGGGGCCATTAAGCCTTCTATGGAACAAAGCCCCGAACTTGGTGCTGTACCACTGAGCATAGTGAATGTTCCTGAACAACTCGCTGCCGTATACAATCCAAATCCGCCAGCACAATTCGCACCGTCGGAGGTTTCTATTCCGACGAGTCCACTTGCAGGTACGGGAAAGCTGAACCAAACATCTCCACCAGAATATTGGACCGCCGGGCTTGTGCACGCCGCCGTCGGAACCAATGGGGTTACGCCAAGTGAACTTACCACCGTAGCCGAGGCACCGAGCGTGGTAGCTGCAATTGGACCGGAACAACTGGTGGGTAGTGGACCGGGGATCATGATCGCGCCACATGGGTCATCATTCACTGGCGTCGCAACTGGTCCGAGGTAGGTTACGGTCAGTTCAACAGGTGCTGTGATCGCGTTGCCCGCACCACACGATCCAACATAAAAGTAGGCCCGATAAGTACCCGAGGCCACCGGATTGAATGTCACCGACGCATGTCCATTTGAAACGCCGCAACCATCATCATCGCAAGCACCTGGTAGTTGATAGAACGCCCCATTATTGCTCCTGATGTATAGTACCGTATTCATAGGCACTGCGGTACCACAAAGGCTAACACGATATGTATTTCCAGCGGTGACATTGAACCTCCTGTAGGTTCTGCCAGCAACACACGAAACCGAATTTGCCGTTCCAATGGGACCAGAACCTGGGTCAGCGAGTATTGCATCAAAGTTGAAACCAGAGGGTACACAGGCACACGAATTACAATCCGGAGCCTGTGGCTGAGCGTACCCGGCTTTGCTTACGCCAAGTGACAAAAGGATCAACCAAAGGCAGTGGGTCAGGAATGTCCTCATAGCTGGTAGGTCTTGCACGAAAATTATTAGGCATTGGAGCGGTTGGACAGGTAGGTTCCAACAAAGAGTCCGCATGAAGATAACAGTTCGTGCCCATTCGACGATCAATATGGAATTGATCAACGTTCGGAAACGAACATTCAAGTTACCTCAAGCATATAATGACGGACCGCTTCAAAAAGGTTGCCCAGTACGTTACGCGAATTCAGCACAAATGCACTTGAGGTCCGCTCGAACAACCTCCAAGGGCCTCCAAAAAAATAGTGCCTACCGCTTCCAGCCCATCTCCTTGAACCCGATCATCTTGCCCTTAACAGGGTCCCAGACTTTCAGGCGGAGGCAGCGGATCATTTCACCCGGCATAAGTGAGGTGGTCTTGGCGTGCTTCAATTCCGGAATGGCCTTGTGGGCTTCAGGTAATCGGTAGAAGGGAATACGCGCGTTCAAGTGGTGTACATGGTGGAAACCAATGTTGCCTGTGAACCAATGCATGATCTTGCTCATGCGCATATAACTGCTACTTCCCAGGGCGGCATTCACATAGCTCCAACCTTCTTTATCGCTGAAGGTGGCTGTTGGGAAATTGTGTTGTGCATAGAACAAGTATGCGCCAAGACCGAGAGAGATCACAGCAGGGGCAATGAATCCCAGCCAGAATTCAGTCCAGCCTAAGGTGAGTACGATCAGCGTACCCACTCCCAAATGCAGGATCAGTGCGATCAGAGAGTCCCAATGTTTCGCTCGGTTATTGATGAACGAGCGTACGCACATTCCGAAAAGGAATACGAAAATATAACCGAACGCAATAGTGAGCGGGTGACGAATGAAAAGGTACACTGCTCGCTCCTTTTTCGTGAACGACTTGAATTTTTCGGTAGTCACGATAGGGTAGCTGCCAATGCTGCTTGTATAGAGCTTGCTGTTATGTGTGTGGTGGTGATCATGGCTCCTTTTCCAAATGCTAGTAGGTGCGAGAATGTACAGTCCGAAGAGGGTCATGAAAAAATCTGCCACCTTCGATTTCTGCAGGATCGCTTTGTGTTGATGATCATGATAGATGATGAACATCCGCGCGATCGTCAATCCCGTAAGTCCGCTAGCAATGATCTTCAGCCAAATAGGGGTTGTTGGCCAGAAAATAACGAAGTAGAATGTCGCCATAAGCAGGCTCGTACTCACCAAATGCCACCAGCTTTTCGCACGTACTTCCTGTGCGAATTGCTTCGTAGCAAGGATCAGTTCCTTCTCCGTGCGCACTTTCATGCTTGGTATGAAGGCCTTCGGTGCTTCCATCGTTTGTGTGTCCACAGCCATATATCGTTATTCTGAATGATATCTTGTTCCAAACGTTGCGTATGGATCCGTGTGATCTCGCCTTCCTTGGTGTTGGTAGGTGATTCCACAAGCGTCTCCACTTGCATGTTGTAGTGCCCACGTCGCGGTCGAGTGATCGAAATGTACACTACAGGATATCCCAGCTTCTTGGCCAAATTCTCCGTGCCTTGAAAAACTGGTGTTTCCTGATGCATAAAGGTAAGCCAAAAAGCGCGATCCGGAGATGGCGTTTGATCGGCTATGAACGCAGTTGCTGTTAATAAGTGACGGTCCCGAAGCATGCTTTTGCTTGCTTCCCGCATGGGATAAAGCCGTGTACCATGGCGCGTACGCATTTTGAGGATCAACGCATCGAAATGCTTATTCTGTAGGGGATGGTAGATCACATACAATTGAGGCAGACCGGGTTCGTGGCTGTATCTGGCACCCGCCAATTCCCAATTCCCGAAATGACCTAACACGATGATAATGCTCTGATCCCGCTGTGCATAATTCTTGAGGATCTCTACTCCGTGGAATGTTACCCGTTCTTTTAATGCTCCGGACGAAATAGTTAAAGTTTTCAAAGTTTCCAAGGTCAGGTCGCAGAACCAGCTGTAGAATCGTTTCGCAATGGCCTGGATCTCGGTTTCGCTCTTTTCCGGAAAACTGTTGCGCAAATTGGTCAAGACCACCTGTTTCCTATATCCGATAACGCCGAATAGGACAAAATTCATCAAGTCCGAAAGCACATAAAGCAACGGAAATGGCAGCATAGAGATGCCATATATGAACGGAAGCGCAATGTAGTAACCAAGGGTGCCCATGGACGGGGCGCAAATGTAATTCGCCAATGTCCTCGGACCATCCCGATCAATACCGGAGCAACAGCGCTATTCCCTTGTATTCGGCCAACAGACCGTTCGGTAGGATCCGGACGTCGCCACCTTTGCGGATCTGTTCCTCGATGATGTCGTCCACAATGTCATCCACTACTCCGGGAGCCTTCGGGTCATTTACGAGTTCAATGCTATCACCGTTGACCTTGGCGGCCATCCGCAGGTCCCGTTCCACCAGCAGCGTCATCCCACGACCTTCGTGGACCTGCTTCCAAATGTCGATCACGGATGTACTGTGCTTATCGACTGGAGCCGTATGTAGGAGCTCAAGGTCTGCCACCTGACGTTTCTTCTGGTCCTCATAGGCCAATGTCCATGCAGCTTTCACGACTTCAGCCGGGGAGGTGTTATCGTGGCTTCCGGGCACATTTCCGATGTAGATGGATGCTTGATTCCCCTCGGTCACCAATTGTGGGTATTGTTCCTGGGTACAAGCTACCACCACGCGGCCCTTGGAACCCACCACCTCACGCACTGCACGATCCACATCCACGTGGAACTCCCGCAGTTGGTTCAGTTGGCCTTTCGAAGTGCTGGTCGACAAAGCGTCGGTGGTATAGTGGTTGTTGCGCAATGGAAAGGAGCCGCGCACCTCGCCGAGGAGTTGTTCGTTCGAAGCATGGTAGAGGTGTGCGCCCTTAGTGCCGAGCACCAATACATGATGATCCACAGCGCCTAGGCGCCAGCGCACAACTTCCCGAGTGACAAAAGTTGGGTCGACAGTAGCGCGCTCATCCACAGAGAATGGAAGTCGCACCACTTCCGTGATGTCAGCGGCAATGAAGATGGCCATACCATCGGCATTGTGGCTGTGGTCAATGGATGACTCCAGTTTGCTCAGGCGGTCCAAAATAGGACCCATGGCGCGTTTGTCACCCAGTTCCAATATGCGTTTCTCCGTCTCGGCTATCAAGCGTTCAAGAACGAGCGCATCCTGCGTGGCATCGGGCATGGTCCGGTGTGTCGGGAAGATCAGACTGACGCACGGCCCTTGCCTCTCGGCCATCAACCGGTGGATCAATTCATCTTGAAGTAATGTAGTAGTGCTCATGATTCATTTGTTATTCGAGGAAATTACGCAGATACCCCTGATCGGATCATGACGCTCGTCACTTTTATTGATCGAACAGGGACCGCCTACCGATCACATTACAGATCGGACAAACACGCGGGTCGTGTTTCTTGGCTGGACAATATTCCCTTCCGAAGTAGATGATCTGCAGATGCAAGGCATTCCAGGTTTCTCGCGCAAATAATTTCTTCAGATCGGTTTCCGTGCGTTCCACGTTCTTTCCTGTGCTCAATGTCCATCGCCATGCCAAGCGATGGATGTGCGTATCCACAGGAAATGCAGGTACACCAAAGGCTTGGGACATGACAACGCTTGCGGTCTTGTGTCCGACGCCCGGCATGCGTTCCAAGGCTGCCATATCTGCGGGTACTTGGCCACCATGTTCATCCAGAATGATCTTGCTCGATCCGTAGATGCCTTTGGATTTCATTGGTGATAGTCCACACGGCTTAATGATCTCGCGGATCTCTTCAACGTCAAGTCGCACCATCATTTCCGGCGTATCGGCTTGTGCGAAAAGGAGTGGAGTGATCTCGTTCACTTTCTTATCCGTGCATTGCGCACTCAATAGCACGGAGACCAGCAAGGTGTATGGATCCTTATGGTCCAGCGGAATGGCCGGTTCGGGATAAAGCCGTTGCAATGTTTCCTGTACGAAGGCGGCTTTTTCTTGCTTGGTCATGGACGCAGATCATTACTGAATTCCAAGTGTTCGCATCTTCCTTTGGACTTTTCGATGTGCTGGTGGTCCTTTGGTT
The DNA here is from genome assembly GCA_017987115.1 of Flavobacteriales bacterium. Classification (GTDB taxonomy): domain Bacteria; phylum Bacteroidota; class Bacteroidia; order Flavobacteriales_F; family PHOS-HE28; genus PHOS-HE28. Next base: position 12,884 of record JAGNUG010000091.1, read on the forward strand.
TCGGCCAAAGACCACCCCACGACCAGCCGTACTTTCCAATGATCGGTAGCACCTCATCTGCGACAAGTGTTCCGGGACGCCCCGGTACATACGTTCCACCTATTGGTTCCATAACAGTTCCGTTGGGACCGGAATTTCTGCAGGGGTTCAACATAGGGTTGATGTCGATCGCAATGCCTAGAGCGTGTTTACTGATCTTAGGTGATGTTGGCCTGCTGCGGTAATTAAATGCCGAAGTGTTATTGTCCGCCATGGACGCATCGTCGTTCCAGCCGGTGCTGTCGGCATTCAACCCGTAACAATTCACAGGTATCACTTTCGCAATGGGGAAACGTTTAAGTTGTAAGGTTGCAAAAATGGCCTTCACATCTTCAACCAAACACCGGTGTACGATCAAGATCCCTGAGTACAATTGTGTTGTGTCGACCACGTTGAACGTGTTATCCGAGAACGAATAATACTGAACTTCGATCGGCACCAATTGATCCCTGATCGTAGATCCAAGCGCTCCTAATTTGTTCTCGATCACTCGTAATTCGTATGCGAATCCTGCGGTATCCGCCAATGTGCTATGCGGTATCTGCCTGATCGAAAGTGCATGCATGCAGATAGAAGAGACCAGCAACGGTATGGTAAGTAGCCGTGGATTCATTCTCCGTACAACACCGGTCCATCGCCCAAGTTGAACGTGTAGGTCCAAACCGTCCCGATGCCATGTATTGTGGTAGACGGAATGCCGATAACTTCAAGGATCAATTTATTCTGTTGTTCTGGGATTACGTCGTGCAGCAGGGTATTTGAAATGCGTAGACCTTTGATACTTTCGATCTGCTGCACTTGCATGTAGCAGAACAGGTTCTCACCTTCCAACTCTTTGCCGATCCATTGCCATTGCAATTGGGTGCTATCCCTATTCAGTTGCAAATGTTCCATAAAGTAGACGTTCAACAAACTATCCGCTTTCGGGTGTTCCCGCTGTGATCCCAATTTAAGGTCCACTACATTTTCCAATGCGTGTTCTACATCATGCGCGGTCATCTGCCAGGTCATATCAATGGTTTGCGCTAAAGGATCGTGGCGCATGGTCAGTATGGAAATGAAATAATCATGCGGTACCACTACAATGGTCAGCAGAGCTATGAATAAAGGATACATGGTCTACACAATATCTCAGTTTGGGCACTTGGGTGGAACAGGCCAAGTGTATGGACCGGCAATTCCACAAAAATAGCTCCCGCTTCTCAAGCCCGATAATGCACTGTTGCTATAGTTGAATGGCTGGAAGGTTGCGATGATGAAATGTCCCATTACATCGCACTGACATCTCTACGTGCAAATTCGAAATAGTATTGTGGCAGGAATCAATGAATATCCTGATCGCATTGCTCGACACAGTGACATTCCTCACCTCTCGTACTTCCTGGTAATAAGAACTTTGCTTAGTGTAAGGCAATTGTTCCAAACCACACAACGACCATAAGATGGCGCACGAAATAGAAGCGGTATGGATGGGGAAAATGCAATTCAATGCACTTGTAGGCGGCCATACGGTGATCATGGATGCGCCGGACCGTGCTGGAGG
>JAGNUG010000192.1 GCA_017987115.1 Flavobacteriales bacterium
TTTGCCCACTCCGAAATGCGTTTGCCATAAAAGGGCCAAAGCCTGTTCGGATTCGTCCTGGGTGCCGATAGCCAGAACGCGTTCACGGTCCACGGAGCGCAGACTGTACGGCTTGATACCAAGAACATGCATTGCAACACGCGAGAGCAATAGACCGACAAGCATCAAGGCAAGGACATATGCAACATGCATATCCATGGCATATGCGTTACCGGTTACACCCCAACTAGCCAATGCAATGATGCTGCACGCAGCAATTGCTTTGAATACGTTCCCTAAGCGAATGGGGTGGTCGTAACCGCCGAAAAGGGCTGCACAGATCAATCCAAGTGCCGAATACGATACAGCTGAAATGATCAGATCCACTGTCGGTACGTATCCGTTGATCACGACAAACGGCATGGTCAGCAGCATGAAAATGACCATTGCATCTACCATTGGTAACATCATTCTCCTTAGGAACCGCGCAACGATCGCTCCTGCGGCACTGAGGTAGATACTTCCGTTGATCAGTAAGCTGAGGAAGTTCGTTCGCCGTCGTGTAAAGTGTTTTTGCGCAAAAATGGCCATGGCATTGTAGAACACGAACACATAGTTCACACTGCTCTTTTTCGTGCTCTCACCTTTGTAGTGGATTATGCGTGCTTCGGGGAAGTACCAGTTCTCATACCCACTTAATGTTATACGATAACTAAGGTCAATGTCCTCGCCATACATGAAGAAGCTTTCATCCAACAAGCCGACTTCATCCAAGGTTTGCTTCCGAAGGAACATACATGCACCGGAAAGGATCTCAATAGGAGCAGTCTCGTTCTCGGCTAAATGACCTAAGTGGTATCTACCGAAAATGCGGGATCGTGGGAACAAACGGGTTATGCCGATGATCTTGAAGAATGCTACGGCCGGTGTGGGCAGTCCACGTTTGCTTTCAGGCAGGAAGTTTCCCCGGCCATCGATCATTTTTACGCCAAGACCACCTGCTTTTGGATGTGTATCCATGAATTCGATGACCTTGCGGAAAACATCTTCACCGACCACTGTATCCGGGTTCAACAACACGACATAGTCCGCGGTACTCGCTCGGATCGCTTGGTTGTTCGCTCTGCTGAAACCAACGTTCTCCGTATTGGCGATCAACTTTACGCTGGGGAACTTCGAACGGACCATTTCAACGCTACCGTCCGTGCTCTGGTTGTCCACCACATACACTTCACCATCGACGCCTTGTAGGGCCTGTTCCACAGTGCGCAGGCATTGCTCCAAGTACGCGCGCACATTATAGTTGACGATGATGACAGATAGCTTCATGCGGATCCGATCCGGTACAACGACCTCAGAAAGTTATTTGCTTGCTTATTTGGATCGAACACTTTGCTCGTATGGTTTACGATCGGCAATACTACGGCCCAGCGTCAATTCATCCGCTTGGTCCAGATCGCCACCTACGCTTATACCTCTTGCAATGGTACTTACTTGGATCTTCGCTTCGGAAAGCCTACGGTTCAGGTAGAAGGCGGTGGTGTCTCCTTCAAGCGTTGCTCCCAACGCCAAGATAACCTCGTTCACTTCCTCACCGGATACGCGGTCCAAAAGCTGCGCAGTGTTGAGATCATCCGGACCTACGCCGTCCATAGGACTGATCACGCCACCAAGTACATGGTAAAGCCCTTTGAATTGTCGCGTGTTCTCAATGGCGATCACATCGCGGATATCCTCAACCACACAGATCAATGCGCCATCGCGTGAAGGGTCCTTACAGATCGCACACTTTTCTGAATCACTGATGTTGCAGCATACCTCGCAGTAGCGGACCTGTTCCCGCATTTCCTTGATCGCATCGCTGAAACGTGCCACTTCCTGTGGTTCCCGTCGCAGCAGGTCAAGCGCTAGGCGCATAGCGGTGCGTCTACCGATACCCGGCAACGTGGCCAACTGATCCACGGCATTTTCCAGAAGTCGTGATGAAAGGGACATCTGCGCAAAAGTAAACGGCTTGTACGAGTGATCGCGTGGATAACGTCCAACCTCAATGAAGACGACGCTCAGGCCGAACGAAAAGGCCTATTTACCAGCATCCTCCGCCTCCTTCATGCCTTCTTCGATCATGTCATAGAACTGATCGAGTTTAGGAAGGATCACGATACGCGTACGCCGATTGGTTGACTTGTTCTCCGGCGTATCGTTCGCCACCAACGGTACGAATTCGCTACGGCCGCCTGCTGTCATGCGGCTTGGTGCTACTTGGAAATCATTCTGCAATACACGCACGATCGCTGTGGCACGCAATACGCTCAGGTCCCAGTTGTCACTGATACACGGTTTGCTCACCGGTACATTGTCGGTATGGCCTTCGATCAACACATCCATATCCGGTTTGTTGTTCACCACTTTGGCCACTTTACCCAGCACAGCAACGGCTTGATCCGAAACCACATAACTACCGCTCTTGAACAAGAGCTTATCACTAAGACTGATGAATACAACACCTTTTTCTACGTTGATCTCCACATCCTTATCATCCATATTGCCTAGTACGCCCTTGAGACTTGTCACCAGCGCGATCGTTACGCTGTCCTTACGTGTAAGCGCATCGTGCAAGGTCTTGATCTGAAGATCTTTCTCCCGGATACTTTCCAATGAACGTTCGAGGTTCTCCGATTCCTTTGCGCTAAGCGTAACCATGTTGCCAACGTTGTTCAGCAATGCTGCATTTGTAGTGCTCAACTCTGCCACTTGACTCTTTAATTGCTCATTGGCCGATTCCAGACCAGCCTTTGCAGTGTTGCAGCGGTTCAGATCCGATTCAAGCGCGGCTATGTCCGCCGTCATTTTGTCCGAGGATCCTTGAAGCATGACGTACTTCTTTTTGGACACGCAAGAGGAGAGAATAAGAACGGCGCTTAATGCAAGGAGGGTAGGGCGTTTCATGGAAATCTGGTCTATTGAGTTCGCGAAGATATGCCGAGAGCTCAGATAGTCGTAACTATTGGATCACGATGTTGGTCGGTTCAGTCACTCTTGGTGATCGCGGATCTTGTAATTGAACTTGGTGCCTTCGGGCGATGTGCTGCAAGCAGAACGATCAACAAAAGCATACCATAGGTCAACGTCTTGTAATGGTCATAGAAGTTCCGGAATTCCCCAAGTAGGAAATGGCTGTTCAGCAGGAAGAATACAAGGAAGGTCAGGAAGATGATACCGGACCGATGCGTTCGCCACTTTTCAGATGCCCTCACCGCGTATTCATGCACGTAGAAGAATACCAAGTATGCAATAGCTGGTAGTACGAAGAAAAAACCGTAATGCTGTTGGTGCGGAAATATCAATGGGATGATCAAGTAGATGTAGCTCGTTTCATAGAACAACTGCGATCTGTCATTGGTGCGTTGAAAAGGAAGTGAACGGATGAAATACAATGTGCCGATTACGAGTATTAGTCGAACTATGTTGATCACCAGACTCAGTGTTTGCATGCTCACCTCCGCAATGTTCCGTGGCAGGTCCTTTCGGTAAACATCGCCCGCATCCTTCACCAAGAGCACGGAAAGGAAGGTGGTAATGGAATGGAAGGTGGTCTCGTCCACATCCATCACATGCTCGTTGTTCATGGGATTCACCAAGGTCCATCGTTCACCCAGAAGATAGGTATTCTGTTCAAGACCGATCATCGCAGCTGGTACGAATAGTATCAGGCATGTAAAGACCAACGCACTTAACGCACCTTTGAAATATCCGCGGTACACCAAATAGGGCACCAGCACCAACGGCATGATCTTTACACTGATACCCATAGCGATCAAAAAGCCGCCTTTCAGTGGCTCTTCTTTATCAATGCGATGCATGCCTTCCATG
>JAGNUG010000013.1 GCA_017987115.1 Flavobacteriales bacterium
CAAGCACCTTGGAGGAAGGGCGTGCGGATCTGGTTGCACTCTACTACATGCTTGATCCAAAACTCATGGACCTGGGCGTTATGCCGAGCTTGGACGTAGGAAAGGCGGAATACGATTCCTACATCCGCAATGGGCTCTTAGTGCAATTACGTCGCTTGAAGATCGGGAAGAACGTTGAGGAGGCACATATGCGTAATCGGATGTGGGTGAGTGCATGGGTATTCGAGAAAGGCCTCAAGGACAATGTGATCGCAAAAGTGGAACGCGATGGCGACACCTACTATGATATTCAGGATTACGAAAAGTTGCGGGTCCTGTTCGGTGATCTCCTTCGTGAAGTGCAACGGATCAAGAGCCAAGGTGATTTCAAAGCTGGTAAGGCATTGGTCGAGAACTATGGCGTGAAGGTGGATCCTACGCTCCATGCGCAAGTACTTAAACGTGCAGAGAAGATCAAGACCGCTCCGTATTCCGGATTCATTCAACCGGAGATGACCGCAGTCGAGGATGCACAGGGCAATGTGACCGATGTAAAATTGAATTTCCCGACCGATTATGTTGGGCAGATGCTGAGGTACGCTGAAAAACACAGCTTCCTTCCCGACGAGAATTGATCACTTTTCAAGAATAATTGAAGACCTCCGAAACCTTAACCGACGGAATGCCGTTAAAAGCAATGTCCAAGTAGTTCAGAGGTCAATCTGAAGAGTCACGTCGCCCTCGATCCGTTTACGGTTCGGGGGCTTCGTGCTTTTGGATGATCCAGTCCCAAGTTACGTGGATCAGCTTTTCCAACTGAGGTCTTCGGAGGAGTACAGGGCTCGGATCGTCAATGCCGACCACGATTGCACAGCACATTCGCCGCCCACGTAGCAGGCAGAAGTTCCGGTTTGGTATGGGGCTCGTAGCCATAGCTACGGATATATCCTACAGCCGCAGTGTGTAGCTTATTGCTCGGGAAACGTTCATCGCTATTGATGTCCATATCGATCCCATGAACAAGGACTTGGCCAGAATCGCTGAGGTAACGCGCCACTTCCAAGCTTCGCTCCACTTCACCCCAGAGACGCGTCCACAGGTCATTTACCTTCGGTGCTCGTTCTCTCCTGTAGATCACTTGGGCTCCATTTTGATGAAAGCGCAGTACAACAGTGGTAGCATATACCGTATGATGGGAGCGATTATGACTATCACTACCAACATACACGGTCACACTCGGATCGGAATCCAGGACGGTGCGCACATGTTCCAAGAGGTCCACGTGTCTTCCATCCATCATTCGTTTGAAGCCATTCTTTGCCACTTGTTCGCCCATTGCCGGAAAGATAGTCGGAATGAACGACAGGCGTGGATCATGCGATCGGCGTTTTTAATGAAATTGGGCATTCTTGGACGACCAAGACGATGCACCTTTTGTTACATTTGCAGCCCTGAATTCAAAAGCAGAAGCATACCGAAGTGGCGGAATTGGTAGACGCGCACGTTTCAGGGGCGTGTGAGCTTAGCTCGTGCGGGTTCGAGTCCCGCCTTCGGTACACTATATGGAGTGGCACTAGCCGCTTCATTGATTCCTCGGTAATTCCAGGTGGATCCGGGATCGAATAACGCTGCTGAGCTTCAATATGTTGAAGGAGCACTTTGGCTGAATGAAAGTTAGAAAGTTTCGTACTAGACGAATGTGGAGCAATACGCTCCTCATGCTCTGGCTTTTTCCTTTCGCTGTGCTGATCGGTGCCATAGCGGTGGCGTTGACGGACAGTTTAGTGGTACTTGTGGTGCTGGCAATAGTATCTGGCATTGGGATCACGATCGCTATGCTCAGGGATATTGGAAATCGCTCCACGTACATCGTAGGTGCGGAAAAATTGATCTTGCATGACGGTAGGAAGAAGCTTGCCGTGCCAATGGCGGACCTGGTCGATGCGAGCATGATCGATCGCATGGCTGCACGTGAATACATCCGGTCAAGATCCACCGGATCAGGTGATAAAGCACCACAGATGAAGGCCCGCGAGCTGATCAAGGATCTAACGCGATTCTGTTCTGTCGATCTTGGCCTGACCACCTTCACATTCGGAATGGGGCGATCAATGATCGACCAGATGCCGCAATCCAAGAATGATCTTGTGCTGCTTCGATTGCGCTCCGGAAAAGACTATTTTCTATCGCCCATAGATAACGTGGAATTGGCCACCACGATCAATCGATTGATCAGGCAGAAGCGCTGAATACGTGTTGCTATGAAATCAGTTACAGCGGATCTTCTGTCCCAGCTGTAGTGTTCGGGTCTTGCTGATCCCGTTCAACTTACACAACGCGTAAACGGAAGTTCCGTAGCGCCGTGAAATGCCCGAAAGCGTGTCGCCACGACGAACGATATGCACCTTATTTGCAGAGGTCGGTCGGGTGGGTCCCACGGTTGCGCCGAACAGATCTTGTGTAACGTCGAATGTCTTGGCTTTCAAGGTTCCATCGCTCAGGTCGAATACCAATGCTGGGTCGATCGGCTGATCAAGGAACCGAACCTCGAAATGTAAATGACTTCCGTAGCTGCGGCCTGTATTGCCGCCGAGCCCCAAGGTATCACCTGCCTGTAATAATTGTCCTGTGTTTACACGGCGTTTGCTCAAATGCGCATAAACGGTCTCGAGCCCATTGTAGTGGCGTACCACCACAACATGACCAAAGCTCTTGCTGTAGCGTGATATCCGCACCATTCCGGGGAAAGCGCTCACAACGGGATCGCCGGTTACCAGATCGATGTCCACTCCGCGATGCATGCGCCCTTTGCGCGGACCGTAACCCGACGTAATGGAGCCTTTGCACGGCAATTCATGATCATGATCGTCACGGCTCAGGTAAAGGCGCATCGTATCATGCATGAATGGATGTGTGCCGGTATTGTTGAACAAGGCATCCGTATTCCAATGGCAGTAAAGGTCATAACCCGGGATCAGGAACAACGAATCGTTCACATCCCATAAAAGCTCATTGGCTTCGTATGATTCTTCGATCGGTTTTACATCCTCAGCCTCCAATAGAAGCTCAATCGCATCATCACTTTCAGGTCCACCAATGTCCAGACTAAGCTCCTGTGCAGTTGCAATGCTTGCAAAGCAAAGCACCATAACAAGGGCCGAAAATGGCTGAAGGCGGTAACGCATGGGTCGCAAATCTACCCGCATGAACTTAGTATGCAATCCCGGAATGGACCTAAAATGAACAAAGTATTGTTCCATTACTGGTTTTTGCAATGAAAGCTGCGATCGGCGCGGCTGAAAGAGGTTATGCGTACAGGTTAAAACGTGTTAATTTTAGTTGTGTCGATGTCCGGATATCAACTTTGCAGCGTCTATTACGTAGAAGAGGGTCGATCAGTTGCAATTGAACGTCCTAGCTTCGGAAGAAGAATGACAGCCGTTGAAAATAATAGTAAAGCGTACACTTCGGCCTTGGGCGATCGCTTGGCACATGCAGTGATCATCTACCTCGTTGCCTTGTTGTTGACATTGCCGCTCTTCATCATTCTACTGCCATTTGTTCCTGAATTCTCCTTGCCTTTTGGTGAAGGCATTCGTGTTGATCACATTATTACATTCGTGTTGATCCTTATCGCCTTCGTTGTTCTGGTCCACCGGTTCCAATTCGTTGTATACGGTATCCTCATAATTGGTGCATTGGCATTGACGGTTTCCAGCGTGATCGGCAATTATACGTTCGGCACCATGTATGAGGATTATGCTGGGCTATTGCGCTCCTTGCGGGATACGGCAGCATCGGCTCCGTTAGCTTCGCAACGCCTGAAACCCTTCCATGATGCGGACAAGTTGCGGCGATTGGTTGTGCAACCGAAGGCAGTTGTACGCAAGACCGCTGTGAAAATGGCAACCGCCAATTTCGGTGAAGTGAAGGTTGGTGCCAATGAATTCACCATGGTCCAGGCCTTTTCCATATTCAAGGAGATCAACCACAATTGGAAATACGTGTCGGATGTGAAGGGTGGGGAATATTTCGCGCCGCCGGATGAAAGCTTGGAGCTTATGGCCGGTGATTGCGATGACCATGCTGTCCTGATGGCAACCTGTATCAAAGCGATCGGAGGTGAAGTACGGTTGGTGCGTACTGAGGGCCATGTGTATCCCGAAATGAAGATCGGAACCGATGTGCAATTGGAACGCGCAGCTTACCTCATCCGCAAAGAGTTGTTCACGAAGGAGGTAGGGGATGCACCACTTTATCACCACACCGATGCCGATGGCCTTCATTGGATCAATCTGGACTATACCCGTGATTATCCGGGAGGTGAGCTTATGAGCGAGCGCATCGTGGGTATTCTGGACCTGTAGGGGACTTTTCGTTCCTCGTTCTCGGTCTTGATCTCGTTTTGACGGCCTATGCGATCATTATAGTAATTGGCCAATGGACCGTGAACGGTCAGAGAGGTACATTCGCACAGATCAATGAAGCGATTGGTGCATCCATCCGAACTTGCCAAGGCCAGTCATATGCGTCCTGGCGATCCGCGCATTGGCCTATTAACGGAAGTGAGCGGGCTTAAACGCTTGGAACGGTTCTATAACGGGATCGAGGACCTTAAAGACCTCGAATTTGCCGCAGCGGTATTTCGCCATCTGGAATTGGAAATTGAAGTTGCACCTCAGGATCTGGAGAACATACCCCGAGAAGGAGGACTGATCTTTGTTGCAAACCATCCGTATGGCGCGATCGACGGATTGGCGTTGGTGAATATTCTAGGAGCGGTGCGACCCGATCTGAAGGTAATGGCCAACTTCCTGCTTCAACAATTGGAGCCATTGAAGGATCGGTTCATTGGTGTGAATCCATTCGAACAGCTCACGTCACGGAGCAGCTTCCAAGGTATGCGCCAGGCAATGGAACACGTTTCGGAAGGTCATGCGCTTGCTGTATTCCCGGCCGGTGAAGTGAGCAGTTGGCGTACTGATCTGAAGGCTGTGGCTGATCCGCGATGGAAGCTTCCAGCAATAAAAATGGCCCAACGCTCAGGCAAACCAGTGGTGCCTGTCTGGTTCGATGGCGCCAACAGCATGCTGTTCCAAATGTTGGGAATGATCAATCCGAACCTCAGGACATTGGCCCTTCCTAGCGAGATGATGCGGATGCGCGGTAAAACCTTGCGAATGCGGATAGGTCGTCCGATATCGTCCAATGAGATCGCCGCGTTCCGTTCAACGGATCAGCTTACGCGGTTCCTAAGGGCCAAGACCTATGCACTGGGAAGTGGACTACAAGTAAAACGTGAACTGTTCAATCCGCTTCGTTTTCCCCAAAGACCAAAGGAAGTTGAACCCAGAGTGAACAAGGATGAGTTGGTCAAAGAGATCGCCAGCATAGATGACCTGAAGATCAATACGCAAGGTGAGTTCGATCTGTATTTTTCCACCAGCCATAGGATCCCACGAGTATTGCGCGAGATCGGGCGCATGCGGGAATTGACTTTCCGCGCAGTGGGTGAAGGAACCAATAAGGCAGTGGACCTGGATGAATTTGATCTGTATTATGACCACTTGTTCCTTTGGGATCGTGAGAAGGAGCAACTAGTAGGGGCCTATCGCATCGGAGATGGTCGACGGATCATGGCGCGTTATGGAAAGCGCGGATTCTATATGAATACGCTTTTCCGCATGGATCGACCGATGGAAAAGGTGCTGCGGAAAAGTTTCGAGCTGGGTCGGTCATTCGTTGCTTCGGAATACCAACGACAACGGCTACCGTTGTACATGCTTTGGCGTGGATTGATGCTACACGTCACCGCGAACCCGGATCAGCAGTATTTGATCGGTCCGGTTAGTATCAGTGGCAACTATAGCCGATTCTCCAGAATGCTGATCATGGAGTTCGTGAAGCGTAATCATTTTGATGATACGCTGGCGGCATACGTGCGTCCGCGACATCGTTTCCGAGTGAAATTGGATAAAGGGGATAGTGAGGCACTGGTAGAAGCCTCCAATGCGGATCTCAAGAAGATGGATAGGATGATCGCTGATGTGGACCCCAATGAAAAGGCGATGCCGGTGTTGTTGAAGAAGTACCTCTTGCTCAATGGCCGGATCATTGGATTCAACAGAGATCCGAAATTCAACGATGCTTTGGACGGATTGCTCCTGCTCGATCTTAGTAAATTACCGGAGAATACGATCGAGGATCTACGCAACGGCATGGCCGTGTAAGGGATATTCGACGATCACGACGAACGCAACATGGAAAGTAAACGCACATTGGTACTAGGTGCTAGTTCCAAACCTGAACGCTATTCCAACAAGGCTATTCTAAGATTAGTGGAAGCGGGCCATCCTGTGGTTGCTGTGGGTCTTCGCAAAGGAGATATTGCAGGTACGCCGATAGTGCCTGCTATTCCGGAAGGCCTAGCGATCGATACGGTAACCATGTATATGAATGCCCAGAACCAGGAGTCATGGGAGCAACGTATCCTTGCGTTAGCGCCGAAGCGCATCATTTTTAACCCGGGTGCGGAGAACGAACGGTTGGCGAAACTCGCCTTAGCTCAAGGCATTGAGGTTGTTGAGGGCTGCACGTTGGTCATGCTTTCCGTCGGTACATTCTAACTCGGGACACCGAAAATAAAAGAGGCCCGGAGCACTGCTCCGGGCCTCTTTTCATACGGATAGTAGGTCTTATTTACCCACGGTGAGTTTCTGTGTGCTGGTACCCAGTTCGTTGCTTACACGCAGGAAATACAAACCATTGGCCATACCCAGCTCAAGGCTGCTGATCTCAATACCGTTATCACCGGTCGGAGCCAATGTCTTATTGTATATCACTGCACCACGCATATCGGTTACGGTAACTTGTGTATCGTAGTTATCCATACCAAATGCCTGAACAGTGAAACGATCATTGCTCGGATTCGGGAAGACGTTCAATAAACGCGCCGCATCCAATGCCTCGATACCTACAGGTCCGCTGATGTTAATGTCGTCAATGTACAGATCACCGGAGAATTCGCTACTGATGTAACGGAAGCGGAAGCGGATATCCTGGTTCAAAGCAGAAGGGGGTAGGTTGATCGTTTTTTGCTCCCATGTACCAGGTCCATTCAATAGGTTTCCGTTCGTGATCAGTTCTTCCTCGTTGATATTGGAACGTACCTGCCAGTTCGCTCCACAATCGGTGGAGGACCAGACCTCCAATCGCTCGCTTACGGTGTCGATATTGGTCGTTGTCGTGCTGTATGAGTACCAGAAGGACAATTGAGCGCTTTGGAAATATTGGAGATCGAAGCTTGGTGTTAACAGTTCATCGTAATCTCCCAAGTTTGTTGGGTCGATGAAGTTGATCGGGTAACGATCACCGCTGTTGAGGAACGCACAGGAATTGCTATTGTGCCCACCTTCAGTGTACTTGGTGAATTGAGTGAAGTTACCGGCATAGTTCATGGCGATGTAAGGATTCAGGTCCTCCGCAACGTTCTCGAAATCTTCACTGTAATCGCTATTCGGGGTGATCTCATTTCCACCGACAAGGATCGCATATTCATCCACTTTCGTAGTACCACCATTCGCGTTGCTCACACCCAATGAAACGGTCTTCCATCCAATGGAGCCGAAAACCACATCCGGGTTCTGTTCAGTGGAAGTAGACGGTGTACCATCTTCAAATGTCCACACCCAAGACTCAGGGAAAGCTCCAGTGGAATTGTCCATGAAGCGAACGACATCACCTGAACATGCAGTAGGGGAGAATGGGATCGTTGGGCTGCTTAGACTGTTACCTACAACAGCATAGAAATCCGCTTTCGGTGCACAGTTCCATTGGTAACCATCGGCGACCCCTGTACTTTGTAAGGTGGCATCACTCCATAGGCTGTTCCGCTGATTGGTCGTGGTCTCCGCATAGGCGCGAAGGCGAGCAACCTGTCCATCGGTGAACATGTGTGCACTAGGGCAGTATGAGTACTCCATGTAGTTCTCAACGTTCTCAACTGCCCCAACTTCACCTCTTACAACCACCTGATCAATAACGAATGTACCAGCGGCATCTTCTGCGTTCCATGCATAGAACCTGAATGTGAATGGTGTAGCAGAGTTCATATGACCAGGTACGTTCACTGTGATCGTGCCGGATTCGCCGGTTGCGTCAGTAGTGAAGAAACCAATATTTCCGCTCGGCACGGAAATGTTCGGATCACCATTTACGTTGAGCGGAAGGTTCGTACCGAAATTATTTGTCGCGGACCGCACAGCGAACGTGCGTACCCCAGTCGTATTCCGGTCCACAGTGAAGTCGATGGAAGTCACGGAGATATAGTCCGTGACCACTGGAGTAACAGTGAACTCATAATATTTTGAGGAATTGATCGGATTCATGTTCAACACAGCAAAATCCGTTTCCCCGTCGTTGGCTCCTGTTGACCAGTTGGAATAACCGAATTTTCCAGTTACTTCGGAATTGGCAGATACACCGGTCGCGCTGAAGGAACTGAAATTAGCCCGCACGTGGAAATCAATGGAATCAAGTGCAGGGATCACAACTGAAGGATCAACGGTTCCACTGGTGGTAGTTACATCATCGAAATTGAAAATGGTATTGCGCATGGGCTGACGATCGCAATCGGCCCATTCCGATTCAGGCCTACATGTATTCCATCCTCGTGTTATAGGCGTATCCTGCACACCATCATCACCACAATCCAATTGCATATGGAATCCGGTGTTAGCACCGGGAACACCGTTGTTCTCACCCCAGCAGTGGTTCAGGTCAAAAAAGTGACCTACTTCATGCGTAAGCGCACGGGATGAAAATTCCGCACCTGTACCGATCCTTCCTACATAATCATGACGGATCAAAACGCCATCTGCAAAGCTTGGCGCTGCACTGAAGTAACCTGCCGCACCACTCGCGATCCCCTTGGTAACCCAAACGTTAAGGTATTTATTGCGAGGCCACGGAGTGAACTTCGATGAAGACTCACCAAGGAATGTCTGTGGCGACTTAATGCGCTCAATTCCATTGGTGCAATTGCCATAAGGGTCAATTGTAGGTAATGTGAATTGCATACGCGGGTTACCGATCCGATCCGCAAAGGCTGGATGCACGTTCGCAGAATCAGGGTTCATCAGTTGGAAATCGCGGTTCAGAACTTCAAGTGCATCGAGGATCTGCTCGTTTGAAATGTTCTCTTCCCCATTCAAGTGAACAATGTGAAAAACGATCGGTATCGTATAGAGCGTGTTCTCATCACGCTCAGAAGCACTGTTCTGAAGCAACTGGCGCATTTCTGCTTCTGCTTCTGCCTCAATCTGTAAGAACTCAGGGTAGGTCTCAATAAGGCGCTGCCTTTCGAGGTCCGTTCCACAAGGTAGTGGGGCCTGCTGTGCCATGGCCGAGAAGGACAAGGTACAAGCGGTAAGTCCGAGTATTAAGTGTTTCATGGTATTCCTCTGCGTAAAAAGGGGTTATTCAGTGTCCAATCGTGGCCTAAAGTACAAAGGGTCTTTGTTACCATCACTATAGTGGTAGAATTGGATCCATAATCGGTTGCTTTGGACAGGTTACGGTATTTCGTGACCCCGAAACGGGCTTGGTGCATTCCCAAGAAGGATAATGGTTTCTTTTTCAGTGAGTAATGTGATCCTTTATGCAGTATTTGTGTCAAGCGCATTTAGGATAACAGTACAGGCCCGTTCCACATCCATTGCCGTGATGATCAACGGTGGCGCGATCCGGAATGCAGTAGGGCAGGATAGGAACCAAAAGCCAAGAACACCATGCTGCAGACAGTCCATAACTACGCATTGAACGAGATCTGTATCCCCTAATTCCACCGCAAGCATTAAGCCCTCACCTCGAATCTCTCGTATTGCCGGGTGAATGAGCATCTTCTTGAACAATGCGCCCATTTCCTGAGCATGCTCCGCGAGACCGTCTTCCTCAAGCACTTCCAAAGCGGTCAAGCCTGCAACACATGGCAATGGGTGCCCACCGAACGTGGTAATGTGGCCTAGAACCGGATCGTGTGTTAGCAATTGCATGTGCTCTTTTGAAGCTACAAATGCACCCATTGGAAGTCCACCACCAAGCGCTTTGCCTAGAACCAGAATATCCGGGACCACGTTGAAATGCTCAAATGCAAATCGTTTCCCAGTTCTACCAAAACCGGTCTGAACCTCATCGAAAATGAGCATGGTTCCGGTTTCAAGGCATTTGGCACGCAGGTCACGGACCCAGGGCGGATCTGGAACGCGCACTCCGGCGTCACCTTGGATCGGCTCAACTACTACCGCAGCCGTTGCTGAAGAGATAAGGTCGAGGTCCGCATGGGAATTGAATGTCATGAAACGCACGTCGGGCAACAAGGGGCGGGACCGGTACTTCTTCGCTTCGTTACCTGTGATGCTCAGCGAACCATGCGTGCTTCCGTGATAGCTATGCTTGCATGCGATCAGTTCCGTTCTACCGGTAATACGTTTGGCCAGTTTCAGCGCGCCCTCGATCGCTTCCGTACCACTATTCACGAAGTAGACACTGTCAAGTCCGCTCGGTAGCAGCGAAGTAAGCCTCTCCGCGAATTTGACCTGTGGTTCCTGAATGAACTCGCCATATGGGATCACATGCAGATAGCGGTCACATTGCTCTTTGATGGCTTCAACAACTTTCGGATGCCGATGGCCGGTA
This sequence comes from Flavobacteriales bacterium, assembly GCA_017987115.1. GTDB lineage: Bacteria > Bacteroidota > Bacteroidia > Flavobacteriales_F > PHOS-HE28 > PHOS-HE28. The sequence goes on from JAGNUG010000013.1 coordinate 10,675, forward strand.
TTGTTCACGGCCAAGCCTGCGACAAGGTCCAAATAGTGTTTACCGGAACGATCGGTGAGGTAACACCCTTCGGCATGCACGATATCCAAGGCAAGCGGGTGCGGACTTGTTTGGGCAAGGTGCTCAAGGAACGATGAATGCAGATGGGGCATGAACTGCAAAGATCGTTGGAATGTCCATTCCGGAAACTATTGTACACACGGTCGGTATCGCAGAGAAGGTTTCGATCGATGGATCACTTCCTGAATTTCTGATCTCCGGATCTGCTCCCCATTCGTTCCCGTAACCTCCGCAATACCTCGCGATTGAAATCCTGCTCAGCCAAACGCAATTCAACGGTCTTTACCGATCCGATGCTCTTTTTGAATTTCTCCGCGTATTGTTTTTCAAGTTCCACCTCTCGCTGACGATTGGCCAAGTGCTTAACGATCATTTCTGCTGCCTCGGTCTCGGTCAACTTATCCCCTGAAGTGCGCGCGTCACGTCCAAGTTCCCGGGCTTCTTTTCTTATCGCATCCTGCTTCGCATCGTATTCATTGTAGATGGGCCAGAATTGCTGTGCTTGTTCCGTGGTCAGTTCCAATTTGGTGGTGATGTAAGCACTTTTCTGTGCTTTGAGTTCCGCCAGTTTTTCTTTTGGTAGTTGTTGGTCTTCATCCGATTCCTGTGCCAGAGCTGGAGCGAATATTGCCACGCAAAAAGCGAACAGTAAGGTCATCCGCTGTAGTGTTGTTTTCATAGTTCTTCGGTCAAAAAGTAGAGCGATAGGTTTTCATTCTCCAGATAGTCGATCAATACCTCGTCATCCATGGAAAGATCCACTTCGGCCATGGTGTTCTCGGAGTTCGCAAAAAGCGCGTAGAGTTCGGGGTCTTCAAGTGCTTCCACGATAAGGAACCCAGCCTCCAGTGTGATCGGTTGTTGTGCAATTATCGGTGCTTCATCGGTAGGCTGCCAGATCCACCAACCCAACAATGCCACTAGGACCATGCTTATACTTCCGATCAACGCAGGTTTGGTTAGGATCCGCAACCAAGCGGGTACCGAGCTCTGTGCTTGTGCTGCAACAATGTGGCTTTGGACCTGATGTGGGAATTGTTCGAAGAATCCGTCAGGCACCACAAAGGAGTCCAGTTTGGGAATGCTCCGGAGTAACGGGGCATCATCAAATTCGTTATCGGGCCGATCGATCTGCATGGAATTGGGTTTAGGACACATCAACCGTTATTTGGTTTGATCTGGTTCAATTACAGAATGAGAAAAACTACAAAGCCTCCCTAAAGGAGGCTTTGTAGTTTTGATATGTGCGATCATGATGATCTTGGATCTCAATGGTCAAGGGAGCTGTTCCACAACGGAATTCGTCGGTATTACGCCTCCGATATTGGTAAGGATGATGTCGCGGTCATTCTCCTGTCCGGTGTAGATCACGGATCCATCCATGTTCACGTCCTCAGCGCGATAGCCAGCTATGGTATTGGTAGGTACGATTCCGCCGATCGCGGTAAGTATCTGGTCGCGATCATTACCCGTATTGGTATAAAGGATGACGCCATCGAAGGTAACATCCCCTGCCCATAACGCTGACGCAGGGAATGCACCAGTGATCGATATTCTCGCGTTGGTGCCGAATGTAGCCAAGCCGGATTGCGTAAGATCAACACTAGCAGCTACCGCGCTAAGCGGAACGGGGTTCAAGGTCATGATGCCGAGGTGGTTCCTGTGGCGCACGACGACGTGGTAGTTCCCTGCACCAAGTCCAAAACTTACGGGTGAGGTTCCATTCAAGTCCACAATATCACCATCACGTTGGAGCAATGCGCTTTTTGACGCTGCGATCGCTGGGGTCAGGCCAGTTCTTAACTCCAGGATCACCCAGTCCACGATAGCGTTAGTTCCAGTTGCAGTTAGCACCGAGGGAGCAATGGTCTCTCCACCTCCACCAACGAAGCTATATCCAAGTAGCGTAAATGGTTCGGTGGTAGGGATCAATGATGCAAGGCGAAGGTCATCATTCATAAGTCCGGTTGTTGCATCATATGGGCCATTCAAGAATGCCTTGGCGGCAACTTGGATCGCAGAAGGCGCATCGAAAAGTATACCGTATTCTTCAACCTGCCCATATTGAAGATTCGTACACGGGCCCGGAGTGGTGTTCGTGAAGTCAGTGATCACGCGCATGCGCAACAACGCGCCGGTAGTTGGTGTTGCAGGCGTCGTAAAGGACCCACTTCGAACACCTGTACCGTTAGCTGGAGTGAAGATTGCTTCATCTGCATCCACGAAATCACCATCGTTGTTATAATCTATGTACACTCGCAACCATTGGACGTTCGGGCTGCCAACAGTCACTGAGATGTTGTACAACGTGCTAACACTCAATGTGGTCGCATCGGAGCAGGCATAGTCGTTCATCACCGCCCCGTTGTAAACCGTGGTCTTGTTGATCGTGTTCAACTGCACATTCGTGATCCCGATTCCCGCAGCGGGTGGGGTGCTCCGTGTTACCGTACATCCCGATGTTGGCACAGCGAGTACGGTAATGTGATCGGTCTTTGTTTGCGTTGTTCCGGTTCCATTCCCATTGGAGGCGATCAATGTAACAGTGTACGTACCCGGAGCTGCATAGGAAACAACCGGATTCTGTGCTGTGGAATTTGAAGGAGAACCACCCGGGAAACTCCATGCCCAAGAGGTAGGGCTAAGCAAGGATGCGTCCGTGAATGTCACACTGCTCCCGGCACATATCTGTGCTGAACTTTCACTGAATTCAGATAAGGGTGGACCTGTAACAACCATGGTAACTGTGTTGGACAAGGCAGGTGATGCGATTACGCCAGCAAGGTTCGAAGCCATGGAACATTGGATCGTTTCACCGGGAAGGAGATCGCTGCTCACGTAAGTTGCACTTGTTCCCACATCAACGCCATTGCGCAACCAAGAGTAAACAGGAGAACCGCCGCCATTTACTGGTGTTGGTGTGAATGTCACTGAAGAACCATAGGTAATGGTGCTGCCAGGTGCCGCCGCTATGTTCACTGCTGCAACACTGTTGGAAATATACACGCCGTAATCTTCAACATCGCCAATGAACATAGCCGTTCCGCAAGTACGTTCGCTCGCGCTCAATGTTCCAGCTTCACCATAAATGCGCATGCGCAACAACGTATTGGTTACAGCTGTTCCGGGAATAGTGATATTGGCCATTACCGTGCCCGAAGTGCTTGCTGGTTGCGAACCCGAAGCGACGAGTTCACCGGCATCTTCAAAATCTCCGTCATTGTTGTAGTCAATGTATGCATTCATGGATTCAGCACCGCTGCCGCCGCCGCGAAGGGAAACGGAAAGTGAGTAGGTGCTACCGACTGCAACAACCGTATTCTGTGAGCAGGAAAAGTCCGTATACGCCACATTAACCGAAGTACTAGTTGCATTAGAAATGGTATTGAAGACCACGTTATTAACGGTGTTCCCACAATTACATTCGTTGTTCGATGTGGGCGTACATGCAGATGTCGGTGCCGCTGTTACAACCACGATCCCTTGTTCAGTTCGCACAAAGGTGCCCAGCCCAGTTGTGACGCTAACTGAAGCATTGTACACACCCGCGCTGTTCAAGGTGAAGGTCGGATTCTGCTGACTTGATAGGTGCGTTTCCGTGCCGTTGGTAATGGACCAGGAGAAGCTGATACCCGATAAGCCGGTACCACTAAGGAATGTGTTAGGTATGCATGAGGACTTATCGAATAGCTGTACGCTTTGACCGGTTCCACACAACAAGCCCTGAGAAGCATAAAAATCCAACGCAGGTGCTGCAGGTGGCACCAATGACATGTTACCATTTACCGCCAGGAACGAAGCACGTGGCCCGGTTATCGCCGCCTGAATACGTGTGTTCTGTCCAGCGGTGAACATATCCTGGCACGCGTCTCCAGAGTAGTCCATGTAGTTGTTCTTGAAAAGCGAGATAGCGGATCCGCCATCACACGCGTTGGTGCCACTGAAATCACAATCACTATTACTGCGGATATGGGGCGGAGTGTCGCAGACCAGATCGCCATCACTATTGCAATTTCCATTGGTTGGGCAAGAGGCTCCACCATCATCACCCTCAAAGGTGTGGTAAACGTTGAATGCATGGCCCAACTCATGTGCCAGTGTAATACCATCTCGGTTCTTATAGGCATTCACCAACATTACTGTACCATCATTCGGTTGCCCGTGACTACTGCTGAAAAAGGCATACCCCTGTATCCCACCACCGCCATTGTTGTTATCGATCTCGGATATCAACCAGATATTATAATACTGCGTCTGCGGCCAAACATCCAAAAGTTTCAACGAGGCATCGGTAATTCCCGAGACATCACTGAGTACCCCATTGGCCATATAGGTAGCATTGCCGGTCATATCGCGCCGCGTTATGCCATTGGTGCAATTTCCATTCGGGTCGCGTACGGCCAGAGCAAACTCGATATTGATATCCACACCGTTCCCATCACCTGGTGTTCCCGGAACTTTTCGATACCGCTCGTTGAGCCATTTGATACCATCACGAACTTGATCATCTGTGATCGCCGTGATCGCAGTACCTGTTTCCATGACGTGCACCACGACCGGTACATACAAGGTGCCACCACCTCGTTGCGCATCCATGCTGAAGTTCAAAACTTGTTGCTCAAATGCATTTACACGTTCTTGGTACCCACGATCGGTAAGCATTAGCTCTTTATGACGCTGGTCGAAACCACAGCTTTCCACTTGAGGGTCTTGCGTTGTCTGCGCGGAAAGGCTAGGCATGGATAACATGCATATGACCAAGGTTCCGCATAAGGAGAGTTCACGGTAGGTATGGTGCTTATTCATCTTAGGTCAAGTAGTAAAGAATTTGAAGAGTTGTGTTTGTTCGGAACCTTTGTCCCGTACAAGGTCCTCAAAGAAAAGTAGCAGGATCCAAGATACCTAATTGAAAAAGCGAATAGTTGCCTTTTGGGTTGAGTTGGCAAGCAGATAACTGATCTATTTTTCGGTCGTGAGCCAATTTTCTATCTTTTTCACCGCAATATGGTAGCTGCTTTTTAATGCGCCAACACTGGTTCCTGTGATCGCACTGATCTCTTCATACTTCATTGCTTCGAAGTATTTCATGTTGAAAACGGCGCGTTGCTTATCCGGTAATCGCATGATCGCCATTTGCAGTTTCCGTTGGATCGCATCTCCGGAGTAATGTTCACTGCTGTCCAAGGAGGTCGTGAGCTTTTCCAGAACGATGGCTTCACTTGTGAACAAGCCTCGCTTCATTTTGCGCAAATGGTTGAGGCTCTCGTTGTGCGCTATACGGAATAGCCAACTATAGAGTTGAGCGTCGGCCCGGAACGCATCAAGACCGTTCCATGCCTTTATGAATGTATTCTGCAACACGTCCTTGGTTTCATCATGATCGGTGATCATACGACGAATGGATGTGTACAAGCGCTGTTGATACTGACGCACCAACAAATTGAACGCATAGTGTTTCGAATCCTCTTTTCGGAATAGTGCGAGCAGTTCACCGTCTGAAAGTTCGGTCATACTACTCCGGTCGCAGGTTCTATTTTTTCCGTTGCATCACCTTCTTGGTGGCCGCCACGATATCCGGAACATCCAACCCGTATTTTTTCAGCAATTCGTTTGCTGTTCCACTCTCCCCGAAACTGTCGTTCACAGCGACGTATTCCTGCGGTGCTGGCAATTGCACGGCCAACTCTTGAGCAATGGCATCGCCCAAACCACCATACTTGTTGTGTTCCTCGCAGGTCACCACGCATCCGGTCTTCTTAACGGAACGTAGGACGGCTACGGTATCCAAAGGTTTGATCGTGTGTACGTTGATCACTTCGGCTTTAATGCCTTGCTTGGCCAGTTCTTCTGCTGCTTGTAGCGCGCGCCACACTAAGTGACCACAAGCGAAAATACTTACATCGGAACCTTCGATCAGAATTTGCGCTTTACCGATCTCGAACGGCAGATCAGTAGGGATGAACACTGGCCATTTCGGTCTGCCGAAGCGCAGATAAACAGGTCCTTCATGTGCGCCAATGGCGATGGTGGCCTGCTTTGTTTGATTGTAGTCGCACGGTACGATCACGGTCATGCCGGGCAGCATGCGCATCAAGCCGATATCCTCAAGGATCTGATGTGTTGCTCCGTCTTCACCAAGGGTAAGTCCTGCATGACTTGCACAGATCTTCACATTCTTACCGGAATACGCGATGCTCTGCCGGATCTGATCATAAACGCGTCCGGTCGAGAAGTTTGCGAACGTACCGGTGAAGGGGATCTTACCTCCGATGGTAAGACCTGCGGCAATGCCCATCATATTGGCTTCAGCGATCCCGACCTGGAAAAAGCGTTCAGGGAAATCCTTCACGAAGGCATCCATTTTCAACGAGCCGATCAGGTCTGCGCACAGTGCTACAACGTTCGGGTCCTTTGTGCCGAGTTCATGGAGTCCTGCTCCGAAACCACTACGTGTATCTTTTTGATCGAGTTGAGGGAACGCTGTCATGATCTAGAAATTAACGGTTGTTGAACGTCCGCTTTCAATGGTGACGTCCTTTGTTATGGATAGTTCGGTCCGCTGTGCCTTACCACTTCTGTACAATACCTGGTAATTGCCGGGCAACAAACGTAATTGTGATCGGATGGAAAGTGGGTCCAGATCAGCGACCCATTCCAGTTCATCGCCACGTTTCACGAAAATGGCACCCGGACCACTTGACGACGGTAAAATGTTCAATGTGCCAGGGCGTGGAATTGCGATCTCCGTGGTCTTGCTTTGTTGGATCTTCACATCCGTGATCATTAGGCGGGGTAGGGTGAGCACTTCCAGATCGTAAATGCCGGTGCGCAGTCGTTGGCCGGTTCCTAGGAATTGGACATGGAGCGTTGACAGTTCGCCTTTGCGACGGATGATGCACGGAATTGTTTGCGCATCGGGAGGCCCGCTCCCCAAGTTGAGCTGTAAGGTCCCAAGGCCTGCATCAACTGCAATGATGTTGTGTATGCCTGGCCGCACCTTAACATCCTCGCGTACACTGGGCGGAACGGTATGCGCAACTACACGGTAGGTATGGATCGGGTCTATACTCAGTGTGTCCGGAATATTCCGGTCGTTCATAGTGTGTACGAAGTGATAAAGCGGTAGGCCGGTTTTCTGATCATAGAACGTAACGGGTACATTGGTCTCAGTGGGCTGGCCATTCTCGGTCATTAAGCTTACTTGAGCAGTTGTGCTGTTCAACGCTTGCGTGACTACCACTTGCAGCACATGTTCGAAAAGTTCGGGTGTACTTGCATCATAATAGTTGCCGACGCATTGTAGGCTGTACTTATCTGCCTCGATCAGACCCACACCGATAACGAATGGTTTCAGCGTGATCCCTTTTGCTTGCAATGCCCGACTGACCGCACAAGGATCCTCATCGCACGCTTCAATGCCATCGGTAATAAGAATGATCACGTTCCTCACCTTTCGATCACTGGAACCTGTGACAGGAAAATCGCCACCGGATTTCTCCAACGAGCGTGCTATTGGTGTAGTGCCTTGGCAACGCACGGTGTTCAATACGTTCCTTATTGCAGGAATGGCATTCGCGCTGAAAGGAACTTCCAACCTGGTATCGTCGCAATCCTGGTTGTCTGGTACGATCGCGGTCTGATGTCCATATAAGCGCAACGCCAACTCAAGGTCCGGTTGTCCTTCCAATTCCTTCAAGCTTTTCAAAAGCAGTTCTCTCGCGGTATTGATCTTCGGTTGGTTGCCCCAGAACGCATTCATGCTATTGCTGGCATCCATTACGAACAACATGCGTGTAAGAGTAGGTTCGGGCGCTTTTTCTTGTGCAAACGCGTTTCCTCCGATACCCATAGCGAAAGCAACAGCTATGAATTGCTTCGGTAAAAACCGCAAAGTGTACCACATTGTGTTAGTCATTCAACCTACAACGACAAAAGCGTGCCGAAAGTCATACCAGGTCCGGACATTGCTATGCTAGGCCAATTTTCCAATTGTCTGAATCTTCTGGTCAACTGATCAATTTCAGTAGTCACCAAGTGTTTCCTCCAATTGTGCCAGCGCGTCCTTCAACTGCTGGTCATTCGGTGCAATACCGTGCCATTCGTGACTATTCATCATGAAATCCACGCCTTGACCCATTTCCGTGCGCATCAGGATCATCACGGGTTTTCCTTTGCCGGTCAATTTCTTGGCTTGATCCATGTTCTTCACAACTTCGGCCATTGAATTCCCATTCATTTCAAGAACGGTCCATCCGAACGCTTCCCATTTAGCACGCAGGTCACCAAGTGGCATCACATCATCAACATCCCCATCGATCTGGCGACCGTTGTAGTCGATGGTGCTGATCAGGTTATCGACTTTCTTTCCCGCCGCAAACATCGCCGCTTCCCAGATCTGGCCTTCTTGTAACTCGCCGTCACCATGCAGCGTGTAGATGATGCGGTCATCATTGTTCAGCTTTTTCGCTAACGCAGCACCGATAGCTACACTAAGCCCTTGACCCAGGGATCCGCTCGCAATGCGAACACCAGGAAGATTCTCGTGTGTTGTAGGGTGACCCTGCAAACGCGTGTTGAGTTTTCGGAATGTGGAAAGCTCCTTCACAGGAAAATAGCCACTCCGAGCAAGAACACTATAGAAGACCGGGCTGATATGACCGTTGCTCAAAAAGAACAGATCCTGTCCTTTTCCATCCATATCCCAAACAGACGGGTCATGCTGCATTATATGAAAATACAATGCCGTAAGAAAGTCGGTGCAACCAAGCGAACCACCGGGATGACCGCTTTGCACACCATGAACTTGGCGCACAATGTCCCGTCGAACTTGGGAGGCCGTGCGTTCCAGTTCGGCAATGTTCAATTTGGTAACAACGGTCGGGGATGTAGGCATCAGTTATGGGACTTTACTAAGTGGCCAAAAGTAGCCAGAGCGGCATGGGCAGAAACGGTGTGTGCAGAACTTTTCAAAAGTGATGTCCATGCGATCCAACTGAGCCGGGATCGATCATCTTATTCGATCGGGTGAAAAGGGTCTTTGATCGTGAATTAAATCCGTGCTCGTCGAAATAGTGGGTTGTCTCAGGCAACACATTTACATTCCTGCGTTGTCTATATGTCACAAGGGAGTTGATCAAAGGTTGGTACTTTTGGTTTTGGACCAACCTCAGCTAGAGCGGGAGCAGTATTGCTTCCGCTCTACTATTTTCAGTAAGCATCATTGTGTTCGTTCAGGTACCTTCGCGCCCGCATGCCCAAGGCAGGGCAACAAAACGAGACCATGGCATTGAAATGCGGCATTGTAGGCCTACCGAACGTAGGCAAGAGCACTTTGTTCAATTGTTTGAGCAATGCGAAAGCACAAGCAGCGAATTTTCCATTCTGCACCATAGAGCCCAATGTTGGCATTATCACGGTACCTGACCCGCGGTTGAATAAGCTAGCAGAACTCGTAAAGCCACAACGCATTCTTCCTACAACAGTGGAGATCGTTGACATCGCCGGTCTGGTAAAAGGAGCAAGCAAGGGTGAAGGACTGGGAAATCAATTCCTGGGTAACATTCGGGAGTGCGACGCAATTCTGCACGTGCTGCGTTGTTTCGATGACCCAAACGTTGTACACGTTGATGGCAACGTCGATCCTGTTCGGGACAAAGAAGTGATCGACATCGAATTGCAATTGAAGGATCTGGAAACCGTTGAGGCACGGATCAAGAAAGTTGAGAAAGGAGCGAGTACCGGTGATAAGGATGCCAAGCGCCGCTTCGAGTTGCTTTCACGTATCCGCGAGCATTTGCTGAAAGGTGAAAGCGCGCGCGCTGCGATCGATGCGAATACTGATATGGCGTTGCTGAATGAATTTCAACTGCTCACGACCAAACCGGTCATGTATGTATGCAACGTTGACGAGAAGAGTGCTATCACCGGAAATGCCTATGTTGAGAAAGTGAAAGCTGCCGTAGCGCATGAGAATGCGGAGGTCATCTTCGTCACAGCTGCCATCGAAGCAGAGATCGCATCACTGGATACAATGGAAGAGCGCGAAATGTTCCTCGCTGACATGGGACTGAAAGAACCCGGGGTGAACAAGTTGATCCATGCCGCATATGACCTCTTGAGCTTATTGACATACTTCACTGCCGGAGTGCAGGAAGTTCGCGCTTGGACCATCCACAAGGGAGACACCGGTCCCAAAGCGGCCGGCGTAATCCACAGTGATTTCGAGAAAGGCTATATCCGCGCCGAGGTCATGGCCTACAATGACTTCATCACATTAGGCAGCGAAGCAGCTTGCAGAGCAGCCGGTAAATTGCGGGTTGAGGGGAAGGAGTACATCGTGAAGGATGGCGATGTGATGCACTTTTTATTCAATGTTTAGGTTCGTGAAGTAAGCTGAGTTCCGAATTGAATTCCTGCTTCGATCCAAATACAATTACTATGCAGCGGAACTCTTTGAAGCGACGCCTGCGGTTTTTGCAATGAGCCCTTCGCTTATAGTGTTTTTGGACGTTCGTATGAACAATGCCCTAATCGTTCAAGCCAACCAACATTGCTTAATGATCGGTACGATCCATAACGTTCGTGCCAGTTTGTGGTCAATTGGGCGAATTCCCCTTTACCTGAGCTGGACACTTGCTTATTTTTGGAATTAGTGCGGCAAAGACTGAACTCGTGATGGTTCAATACATTTGCCATTCCTGCACTCTCCCATAGTGCCCGTATTTCAGGTCGTTTGAATAGTACCTGTCGATCCAAAAGTTTCCATGAAGAAATTAATTCTAATAGGTCTAGGTGTCTTTCTTGTGATCGCTAGTTCATTTTCACAGGATGATCACAATGGCGGGTTGGTAGCTAAAAGGATCGAAGCGTTGACTGAGGGTGGAACACGTTTCGTTCCAGTAGACCTCTTCAAGGTTGTACCGCATACCTCAACTACCGATATGCTTTGGCAGGATGCGTGTAAAGCAGCAACCCTGGTTCAGTTGGATGGAACCAAGGCTGCCGAGCTCATTCGAAATGCAAGTCCTTTTATCAGGTTTTCGTTGACTTTCCCGACCGGAAGTTTGGAACTGGATCTTGAGCGTATCGGCATAACTACGGATGATTTTTCCTTGATAACGGCCAGTGCAGGACGTGCGGCGGAGGTTGCACCGGCTGCACATTATCGAGGTATGATAGTAGGTGATCAGAATTCAGTGGTTGCGATAAGTGTTTTCGAGGATCAGGTCATGGGTCTGATCAGTGACGGAACAGGAGAGCGGGTACTTGGGCCATTGGAAAATGTTCGATCAGGTTACCATATTTTTTATCATGAAGATGATCTGCTTGGAAGTAATAACGCGATGTGTGGCGCAACGGAAGTCACACATTCCATTGCATCCGATCATGGAACGCATCCTGTTGAGGACGCTTCGCGGACCACGAAATGCGTTCGTTACTATTGGGAAGTTTCTTATGATATTTTTCAGAACAAGGGTAGTGTGGCGGCAGCAACTTCATACATAACCGGGTTGTTCAATCAATCCGCAACATTGTTCGCCAACGATGGTATCGATGTAACACTATCAGAAGTTTTCGTTTGGGATGTAGAAAGTCCTTATACACAAACAAGTTCCAATGGTAGGTTGAACCAATTCGGTGTTACGCGCACGAGTTTCAATGGTGACATGGCACACTTGATCGACCTAGGTACTTACGGAGGGGTAGCATGGTTGAATACGCTTTGTAACGGACAAACGCGATATCGCATGGCATATAGCGGTATATATTCAACCTATTTGTCCGTACCTACCTATAGTTGGAGCGTTGAAGTAGTTACACATGAACAAGGCCATAGCTTGGGAAGTCAGCATACACATGCCTGTGCGTGGAATGGTAACAATACGGCCATAGATGGTTGTGGCCCCACGTACGGGGCGCAGTATGCCGAAGGGAGCTGCGCAACTGGCCCTGTGCCAACCTCTACTGTTGGTGGCACGATCATGAGTTACTGTCACTTGCTAAGCGCAGGTATCAAATTCGTTAATGGCTTCGGCCCACAGCCGGCGTCCCGGATCGTGAGTGCGGTGAATGGTGCATCTTGTTTAACGGCCTGTGGCAATTCCTGCGATGCCCCCGGAAGCTTGGTAGCAACGGGAGTTTCCAGTACGGCAGCTACATTGACATGGGCAGCCATCGGCGCTACTACTTATACGTTACAATGGAAACCCACATCAAGCGGCACTTGGACAACTGTAACCGGAATATCAGGCAATACCTATCCGTTAGCAGGATTGACCCCGGTCACATCGTATGATTTTCGTGTAATGAGCGTTTGCGGCGCCACTAGTTCCGGATACTCCACAACGTATTCATTCAGTACACCCCCACCATGTCCCGACATGTTGGAACCCAACAATTCGATCGCAACAGCTGCTCCAATAGTGCTGCCATTGACCTTGAATGCATTGGTCGCAACTTCATCGGACGTTGACTACTACACATTCATGACCATTGCTACCACCGATATTTCTATTTATTTATCCGGTCTGGTCGGTGATTATGAACTTGTTCTTCGGAATGGATCAGGCTCTCAACTGATCAGTTCCACAAATGGCGGAACGTCCCCGGAATCGATCAACTATCCTAATGCTGCTGCTGGCACTTACATCATTCAAATCTATGGGTATGCTGGAGCATTCAGCGGAGATCAGTGCTATACACTTTATGCTAACGCGAACAGTGGCTCCTGCCCCGTACCATCCGACCTGAGCGCTGATGACATAACGCATGACGGTGCAACATTGCAATGGGGCTCTGCCGGAGGCCAAGGTGAATATTCAGTACAATATCGTTTAGCGCCGAATGGTAACTGGACAACTGTCAGCCCTGTTGTTCAGTCGTCATATGTTATCACTGGTCTTCAATCGAGTACGACCTATAATTTTCGAATAGCGAAGATCTGTCCAGGAAGCCAACTAACATATTCGGGCATCGGTAATTTCGTTACACTGTCATTACCCTGTGAGTTAGCACCTACAGCAGTTGTTGCCTTGAAGGTTTTATTGGATGGTCCTTATAATTCCACCACACAGCTTATGAATGACGGCTTGCGCGTGAATGGCCTGATCCCGACGACGGAACCATACACCGTGATGGGATATTCGCCCCTTGGCGCATTGACCACAACGACGAACGTTCTGGCTACTACTGGTGCTAACGCCATTATAGATTGGGTCCTGGTTGAATTGCGCGGAATCAGTTCACCATATGCCATCGTAGAAACACGAGCGGGATTGCTACAATCGGATGGCGATGTCGTTGCAGTTGATGGAACAAGTGCTCTGGGGTTTTGCGTTGATCCAGAAAATTACAGGGTCGCGGTTCGTCATCGTAACCATTTGGCCTGTATGACCAATACTTCATACGCGCTGAGCAGCAATGCAACCTCGATCGACCTGACCACTTCTTCGACCATTACCTACGGTACCAATGCGCGGAAAGTAGCGGGCAACAAAATGCTCTTATGGGCAGGAAACACTGAACCGGACGAAGCGATCCTTTATACTGGCCAGAACAATGATCGTGACCTGATCCTAGGGGCGATCGGCGGAATTACACCTACGAATTCCATATCGGGTTATTCCATAACTGATGTGAATATGGACGGCGTGGTGCTATACACCGGCCAGAACAATGACCGTGATATCATCCTGACGAATATCGGAGGAGTAGTGCCCACCGCGAGTGTGTTGGAGCAGATGCCGTAAAGGCTTGAGCCCATTATCTGGCTTATTGGATATGGTCCATTTCCGCTGGGAATGAGGGCGCTGAGCCGCGTTTCTCCGGTCCACCCCAACAGATAACCCAAGTTTTCAACACCCATCATCCACCCGGCCCTGAACCCAGAACGTGTAGTAGGGTTCGTTGCGAGGGTCAAAAACGCAATGCTATCAAGGTTTTCGTTGAGGAAGAATAGCATCGCTATTTTGACGAAAGGAAAACCAGCGCAGCGGTTGATAACACAGCGGTTTTGGGCCGTAGTAGAAACCCTACTGCACATTCTGGGTTATACGCTAATTTCGTCCCACCAAAGGAAAAGCGTTGAGAATAGTGGGTTCCAGGGGGTATTTGAATGAGCGAAGCGATCTATAACGAAGACAATATCCGGTCCCTCGATTGGAAAGAGCACATCCGCTTGCGACCGGGTATGTATATCGGGAAGTTGGGCGATGGCAGCAGCTTCGATGATGGGATCTACATCTTGATCAAGGAAGTGCTGGACAATTGCATCGATGAATTCGTGATGGGCCACGGTAAGAAAGTGGACGTTATCATTGAAGGTACACGCGTCGAAGTGCGCGACTATGGGCGTGGTGTGCCATTGGGTAAAGTGGTGGATGTGGTGAGCAAGATCAACACCGGTGCCAAATACGACAGCAAAGCATTCAAGAAGAGCGTAGGCCTGAACGGCGTAGGAACCAAGGCGGTGAATGCGCTAAGTGGTTATTTCAAGATCGAAAGTGTACGCGACGGTCAGTTGAAAAAGGCCGAATTCGATCGCGGGGTGTTGCGGAAGGACGAGAAGTTGGTGAAGACGGACGAGTCCAACGGAACACGGGTGGTGTTCGAGCCGGACACGGAGATGTTCAAGAACTACCAGTTCAGAACACAACACATCGAGCGCTTGTTATGGAATTATTGTTATTTGAACACGGGCCTTGCGATCTACTTCAACGGACAGAAATACCAGAGCAAGAACGGTTTATTGGATCTGCTTGAAGTAAAAATGGATGGCGATCCACTCTATCCGATCATTCACTTGAAGGGTAATGACATCGAGGTGGCCATAACACATGCCAATCACTACGGCGAGGAGTATTACAGCTTCGTGAATGGACAGCACACTACGCAAGGTGGTACGCACCAAGGAGCATTCCGTGAAGCCGTGGCCAAAACGATCAAGGATTTCTATAAGAAGGATTGGGAAGCGGGTGATGTACGTACCGGTATCGTGGCCGCGATCAGCGTAAAGGTGATGGAGCCGGTCTTCGAAAGCCAGACAAAGACCAAGTTGGGAAGCTTGGAAGTGGAACCCGGTGGGCAGAGCATGCGCTCATTCATCGGCGATTTCATCGGCAGGGAGCTGAATAATTTCCTCCATAAGAATACGGAGGTTGCCGATGTACTCCAACAGCGCATCCTCAACAATGAACGGGAACGGAAGGAACTGAGCGGCATTCGCAAACTGGCCAGAGATCGCGCGAAGAAGGCAAGCTTGCACAACCGCAAATTGCGCGATTGCCGCATCCACCTCAACGATCCGAAGAAGGACGACCGTAAAGAGGGGAGTACGCTCTTCATTACCGAGGGCGATAGTGCCAGTGGATCCATCACCAAAAGCCGCGATGTGAATTTGCAGGCGGTTTTCAGTTTGAAAGGGAAGCCACTGAACTGCTACGGACTTACGAAGAAGGTGGTCTACGAGAATGAGGAGTTCAACCTGATCCAAGCTGCACTCAACATCGAGGATGGAATGGAGGGTCTTCGATACAACAAGATCGTTATCGCTACGGATGCCGATGTTGACGGAATGCACATCAGGTTATTGCTTATGACCTTCTTCCTGCAATTCTTTCCGGACCTTGTAAAGAACGATCACCTGTACATATTACAAACGCCGCTATTCCGTGTTCGGAACAAGAAAGAGACCATTTACTGTTACAGTGATGAAGAGCGGCAACGTGCGCTGATCAAGTTGGGTAAGACCGCAGAGATCACCCGGTTCAAAGGATTAGGTGAGATCAGTCCGGATGAGTTCAAGAACTTCATTGGTGAGGATATCCGCTTGGAACCAGTGATGATCACCAAGGATGCCGTTGTGCAGGAACTCCTTGGTTTCTACATGGGCAAGAACACGCCCACGAGGCAAGAATTCATCATTGCCAATCTGGTGGTGGAGAAGGATCTTGTGGAAGAGATCGCTGAGGATCCCGTAAAGAGCATTGCACGCAAGTTGGAAGCGAACGAAGTGGAAATGGACGTATGATCTTGCGCAGTGCATACCTGTATCTTTTCATAGTTGCGCCATTCTTGGTTTCCGCGCAATCCGCAGGCAAGATCCGATTATTGGTTGATCCTGGGCACAACTTCAAGTTCGTGGTTGACAAGCAGTTCAAAATGGAACAACGCGAAGTGGAGTTGTCCGAGGGATTGCATCATTTCTCGGTGTGGGCACCAGAACGTATGGTTGTTGATACGCCAGTATTCGTAGTGGCCGATCGTACCACTGATCTTGTGGTAAGGCTACCGTATAGTCCGGAGTATGAGCAATACCGGAATGCCTTAAGCCGATATAATTCCGTGCGAAGGAGTCGGGTCATTTCGACAATAGTGCTAGCTGGCGGATTGGTATGGACGGGGTTCAGCTATGGTAAATATGCCTCGGCGAAGGATCAATTGGATACGGATCGAAAGGCTTATGAAGAACTGAGTAC
The DNA here is from genome assembly GCA_017987115.1 of Flavobacteriales bacterium. Lineage (GTDB taxonomy): Bacteria > Bacteroidota > Bacteroidia > Flavobacteriales_F > PHOS-HE28 > PHOS-HE28. The sequence goes on from JAGNUG010000013.1 coordinate 27,210, forward strand.
CCCGGGGGAAATATCCGTGCTGAAGGATAAGACCATTCCTGAGCATAATGATGATCTCGTAAAAGCAAGAACAGGACTTTACGTGAGCGCCGCTATAACTACAGTGGCAGCCGGAGCCATGGCGTATTTCAGACTCATCACGAAGCGTGGTGATAGACCCGTATTCGACGATATGGAAAAGGTGCGGTTCGAAGGATTGACCTGGGTTCCCGATGCGCATGGGAGTTTTTGGATGGCTGGTATTACGATTCCGATCAACAAATGAAACGAGGAGCATACTGCTTTGCGATCGGTATTTGTCTATTGGCATTGACGGGCTGTGGCAAACAGAAGATCGATATTGATACACTCACCAACAATCCGTTTGATCCGGATTACGCCGGTCCACCATTGTTTGAACTCGCGGATAGCCGCACGGTTATGTATACGGTCGATGGACAAGTGTATTATGATCTGGAAGTTGACATTCGTGTGCGTGAAGACCTTTTTCTAAGCCCGGTTCCGGACTACGAAGTATACGTGACGGCAACCGGAGTGCTCCCAGAAGTCTTCACCGGTGATCCATTGTTCAGCTACACGATAACAGATGTTGGGCTTGGTAGCGTGATATGTAGGGATCTTGCGCTGAGAAGAAGCCAAGGAGGACAAGGAGCGAGTAACAGCGTGTGTGCAACGGTGGAATTGTAAGTGATCATATGAGCGACGAATTGGATCAGAACGAAGAACAGGAAGAGACCGGTGGTGAGGATCAAGCGGGCAAAGGCATTCCCGGAACGGCCGGCAACGCAGCGTTCTCCGTAAGTGGTATGTACCGCACATGGTTCTTGGACTATGCGAGCTATGTGATCCTGGAACGCGCAGTGCCAGCGTTGTACGATGGGTTGAAGCCTGTGCAGCGCCGGATCCTGCATAGCATGGATGATCTGGATGATGGCCGCTACAACAAAGTGGCGAATATCATCGGACATACCATGCAGTACCATCCGCATGGTGATGCCAGTATCGGTGATGCGTTGGTGCAACTTGGCCAGAAGGACCTGTTGATCGATTGCCAAGGAAACTGGGGTAACACACTCACCGGCGATAGTGCAGCAGCACCACGTTACATCGAAGCGCGACTCAGCAAATTCGCGAAGGATGTGGTCTTCAACCCTAAAACCACCGAGTGGCAATTGAGTTATGACGGCAGGAACAAGGAACCTGTTAACCTGCCGGTGAAGTTCCCGTTGTTGTTGGCACAAGGTGGCGAAGGGATTGCCGTTGGCTTGAGCTGCAAGGTGCTGCCTCATAATTTCGTCGAGCTTATTGATGCCAGTATTGCTTGCTTACGGAAACGTTCGTTCGATCTGGTGCCGGATTTCCCAACAGGGGGCATGGCCGACGCGCAGAACTACAATGAAGGGAAGCGTGGTGGTCGTATCCGTACCCGTGCCCGTATCCGGAAGGAGGATAATAAGACGCTGATCATCCACGAGATCCCGTTCGGAACGACCACGACCAATCTGATCGAGAGTATCATCAAGGCCAATGACAAGGGCAAGATCAAGGTTCGGCACATCGAGGACAATACCGCTGAGAATGCGGAGATCCTGGTCCATTTGGCAACCGGTGTAAGTCCCGATACGACCATTGATGCGCTTTACGCATTCACTGATTGCGAGATCAGTATTGCGCCGAATGCCGTAGTGATCGAAACCGGCACAGGTCCGAATGGCGGTGATATGCCACGCTTCGTCGGTGTGAATGAACTGCTGAAGATCAGCACGGCGAATACATTGCGGCTGTTGGAGTTGGAACTGAAGATCAAGAAAGGAGAACTTCAGGAACAATGGCACTTTTCATCGTTGGAGAAGATCTTCATCGAAAAGAAAGTGTACCGTAAGATCGAGGATGCGGAGACCTGGGAGCAGGTGATCGCATTCATTGATAAAGGGTTGAAGCCGCACATCCATGAATTGCGTCGCCCGGTCACGGAGGAGGATATTGTGCGGTTAACGGAGATCAAGATCAAGCGGATCTCCAAGTTCGATGCGTTCAAGGCCGATGAACATATCCGCAATCTGGAGGACACTTTGGCTGATGTGCAGAACAAGCTGGATCATATAGTTGACCATGCTGTTGAGCATTTCAAGGATTTGAAGAAGAAGTATGCAGCGGGACGCGAACGAAAGACCGAGATCCGCACGTTCGATACGATCGTTGCAACTGCAGTAGCTGTTGCCAACCGAAAGCTCTACGTTGATCGTGCAGAAGGCTTTGCAGGATGGGGACTTCGGAATTTCGAGCTGGTAGGCGAGTGTTCCGATATTGATGATATCATCGTGTTCCGCGACGATGGTACGATGATGGTGACCAAGGTTGCCGATAAGAAATTCATTGGCAAGGGGATATTGCATGTAGGCGTGTGGAAGAAGGGCGATGACCGCACGATCTATCATCTGATCTATCAGGATGGTCCGAAAGGAGCGTATTTCATGAAGCGTTTCACCGTCACTGCCATTACGCGGGACAAGGAGTACGATATGACCAACGGCGCCAAGGGCTCCAAGATCGAGTATTTCACGGTGAACCCGGACGGCGCCTCAGAGACCGTTCAGATCCTGCTACGTCCACGTCCGAATCTGCGCAAGAACAAGTTCGATATTGATTTTGCCAAACTCGGTGTGAAAGGTCGTGGGTCCAAAGGAAACTTGCTGACGCGCTATTTGGTAAGTAAGATCACGCAAAAGGAACGTGGTGGATCAACGTTGGGTGCAATCCCCATTTGGTTCGATGAAACGATACGTCGGTTGAATGATACAGGCCACGGTCGTTACCTCGGCCGATTCACCGGAGACGATCGTATCCTGGCGATACTGAGCAACGGTACCTATCAACTTTTTCCGTTCACATTGAGCACGCACTTCCCGGATGAGGCGTTGACGATCGTGAAATGGGATCCAAAGCACGTTATAAGTGCGGTCTATTGGGAGGGTGATAAACAGCAGTACCAGGTGAAGCGGTTCTTAGTGGAGCAGAGCAAGGACCCGGTGCAGTTCATTACGGACCATGCCGATAGCAAGTTGGTGATCCATAGTCTCGTATCGCATCCATCCATAACTGTCCGCTATGATAAACGGAGCAATGATCGACCTGAAGAGGTTGTGGATCTGGAGGACTTCATCAGCGTTAAAGGCTACAAAGCGTTAGGGAACAGACTTACCCAGTATAAGGTGAAGGAGCTCGAATTAATGGATCCGATCTTCACACCAATGACCCCTGATCTGGAGGAAAAGCAATCGATGTTGATCTCCGATGATGAGATCGGTAATCTTGATCCGCCAGAGGAAGAAGGGTTGGAAGAGTCTCCGATGAAGAAATTCCGTCGAGCAAAAGCTGCTGAAGAAGATGAACGTTCGCCTAACGATCCACTGCTGGGAGATTCCCCGGGCAAGCAGATCAAATTAGGACTGGATTGATCAGCTAGTTGAACCTGTTCCTGCTTTAGGATCATATACAATTGAAGGCCCGGCATTCATTGCCGGGCTTTCAATTTCTCTTACGGATCCTTGTCGAACCTAAGCTCTGCTTTGCGCACCTATCTTCTCAATTCACCTTAACGGCTTTCAGGTAATGAATGCTGCCGTTGAGCAATACACTAATGCTATATGTGCCATTCGATCCACTGCTCAGGTCCAACGGAAGCATTGCTGAACCTTGTACCGCGATCGTATTGCTCAACACCAAACGACCAGTAGCATCGCGCACATCGATCTGGGCTTTGCCCGCACCGTGCACAGTGAGCATGGTCAGCGTATTGAATGGGTTAGGTGCCAGCGTGATCCCGGCTACCGATGAGATCTCTTCAATTCCGACGCATGGATCAACCACCACGTTGATCGAGTTGGACCCTGCACACATACCGGTCTCTTGCGCGGTAAGGATCACTGGCCAAGTGCCTTCACCCTGTGCCGATGGGTCGAAGGTTATGCTGGATCCTGCACCAGATACCGTTCCGGACCATGTACCGGATAAGGATCCCATGATCTCGAATGCCGGATGGTTCAAGCACACCACACCGACCGGAGTGATCGTGACAGGTGTAGTTGGAAGTATTTCCGGCACTACCATACCACTTGCTACGGCACAACCGTTCACATCAGTCCATGTGTACTGTAAGAGATACATTCCTTCCGCGTACAAGAAAGGATCGAATACACCGTTCGAAGTAACATCGCCGCTCCATACTCCACCAGCGGGTGTTGCATTGAACTGAACGGGTTCATCGACAGTACAGAATTGAAGGTCATCGGCATTCCAGTCCACAGCGATATCCGCAATGAATTCTACTGTGACGTCTGCAGTGTTGGAACAACCTTCAGGTGCGTGATACACATAGTTCACAACGTGTGTGCCAGCGCCGACAACTCCTGGATCCAATTGACCATTGTTCACACCGTTGCCATTCCATTCACCACCTTCCGGTGTTACACCGCTCAAGTCCACTGGTTGCCCGGCGCAATAAGGTGGGAGCGCGGCGACATCTATCTGAGGAATTGCGTCACTTACAGATATGATCAGCGTGTCAGTGGCACCACATTCTTGCGCCATTGAACCATTGCGTTGCAGCACTATGGTGTATTCTCCAGCTCCTTGTGTCGGGTCGAAGAATGCGGTATTCTCAACAGTAACGTTCACATCACCCATCCAGTTGTTATTGGGAAGGTCGATCGCGGGCAAGATCTGTTGAGCGGTATCCGTTACACAGAAAGGACCAGCGGGTAGAAGCTCGGCCGAAATGGAATTCCAAACACTGAAGGGGCCCACCACGGTGCCACAAACGATACCGGATGGATCTTCATAGACGCAGTTGATCACTTCGCCCGTGTAGGTCATGGGGTCAAGAATGTTGCCGGGCTCCAGTCCGTTCCACACGGTGTTCGACGGAACAGAGGTCATTAGGTAGGGACCATTTCCGCGGCATATCACTGGGCCTAGAACAGGTTCAACGATCGGAGCAGGTACGACGTGGAGGTCAACAAGGCCAGCAACCGGACATCCCTGTACTTCACGGACCGTATAGGCGACGGCAACATCTGTTTGGAAACCGACATTGCTGCGATAGAATAGCCCGTTCGATACCCATGGACCGCTCCATATACCGTCTCCGGGTATTCCTTGTGGCAATTGGACGGGTGGCCCCGATTTACAGTAGGTCTCGAATGTCGGAAGCTCTATGACCGTGGTAGGCGGTTCAACGATGCTGAAATACACTTCTGCTCCGATCGAGGTGGTCATGATAATATCGTCCCTGCCATCGGCATTGACATCGGCCAGGATCAAGTTCGAACCGCGTGGTACATTCAGCAACTCCACGCTACCGGTAAATCCATTCGTTGCGGGCAAATACGTATCCCAGTTAACGGGAAGTTGTGGGTTGGCAGGTACGTAGACCACGGAGGAACCTAGCCCACAACCAACTGATCCGAAAGCTCCTCTTCCAGCTGAGGTGAAAGGCTCAAGCTCGTGTGTATTGAATGCATCGAATTGAGGGTCCGTATTCAATATGTTCTCTGCCCATTGAACAACGGAGTTACTCGCCTCAGCAATATCCAGATCACCATCACCGTCAACATCGATCAGCTGTGGGTTGGTGTACGGGTAGGAGAATAGTTGAAAAAGTGTGTCCAATGTCCACAACGATCCATCTCCATTGGTGTTCAGGGCAGCCATGGTCAAACCCTCAGAATTGATCACGAACATGTCCTTTCCTTCCTCATCATCAAGGTCACCAGCAAGCAGAACGGTGGGTACATCTCCCATGAACCATTCCGGAAGTTCGATCTTTGGTTGGAACACTCCGGAAAGATTCGGGTATATGGCTAGACGGGCCATACCATTGTTACCAAGTGTTACAATGATCTCGGGCAATTCCGTGTCATTCACATCTGCCACTTTCAAGGCACCGATGGAACTGTTGGGCAATGTACCGATGATCCCAGGCGTTTCGAAGTTTCCAGCGTTGTTATAGGAAACACGTACCGTTGAGTCGTTCTCATAATACCAGACAACGTCATGATCAAGGTCACCATCCAGGTCCGCGAAAACGGCAAATCGGCTGGGACCTCCCGAATGGATCAGTTCAGTTGTTGGAGCAAAGGAGCCAGCACCATCCGTGTTCTCGTTCCATTTGAAAAAGCCGTCCGAGTATAACCCGGCCAGATCAAGGTCACCATCGCCATCCAGATCCATGGCTTGGAGCATCGGTGTATCCACGATGGCGTTTATAGCGGTACCTGCTGCAAATTGACCAAGGGAAAGCGAAATTGTGGAAAAGAACAACCCCGACCAGAGAACGGAACGTAGAATAATAGCCATGCATTCGGCTCTGCGCAATGGGCGGAAAAGCCGCCGCAAAGGTAGGGTCTTAAGCAGAAGAAGTATAGCCGTGTTCATAACGTTTTTAGGACCATTGAATAGTACGGATCGATCGAGCCTGAAGCGGCACGACAACAAGAATGCGTGTGTTTAGTTCAGCTTCTCCATCAAAGAGATCAGGATAGCTCCCTACCTTGCAGCATGATCCTGAAAAATACCCTTGCGGCTGTCGTGATAGGCACGCTGTTCCTGATCGATCCATGCAGCTCAGTTGCACAGTACAACATTACTGAGTTGGGTCGATATGATTACCAAGCAGCCCGAAACAGTGATCTCAGCAACCTTTGGGGCTATACGGATGAAGCAGGGAATGAATACGCCATTGTTGGGGTCAATGGGAATAACAATGATCCAGGTGGAGTCGCTGTGGTGGACGTTACCGATCCTGCCAACCCGCAAGAACTCTTCTTTTACCCGGGCCCGGCGAGTATCTGGAGAGAGGTCAAGGTATATAACGACCATGCATACGTTACGACTGAAGCGAACAGCGGAGGGTTGACCATTGTGGATCTCAGCCCGTTACCTCAAAGCACGGCGCTGCCAGCAACCGTTTGGCAAGCACCCGATTGGGAAACATCACATGCGTTGTTCATCGATGAGAATGGCCGGTTATACCTTTTTGGATCCTCACGTGGTGTAGGTGGGGCAATTATGTATGACCTCACGGTCGATCCGATGGAACCAGTAGAGGTCGGTGCATTTGAACAGTGGTACGTACATGACGGATATGCGAGAGGCGATACACTGTATGCAGGTCATATCTATGATGGATTCTTCTCCATTGTAGATGTTTCGGACCCAGCAGCACCGGTATTGTTGGGCACACAGCCCACTCCGAATAATTTCACGCACAATGTTTGGTTGGATGACAGCGGTGACCATCTCTACACCACGGATGAACGTACGAATTCATATGTCGGCTCCTATGATATCAGTGATCCGACGGATATTCAGCTTGAGGATCAACTCCAGAGCGATCCGGGCTCTGGGACGATACCGCATAACACCTATTGGTTGGATCATTATCTGGTGACATCCTATTACACGTATGGCGTAGTGATCTATGATGTGACCCATCCGGAGAACATGATCGAGGTTGGTCATTATGATACGTCTCCGAATTTCCAAGGAGATGGGTTCAATGGTGATTGGGGCGTGTATCCATATTTTCCAAGCGGTAACCTGATATGTAGCGATATTGAACGCGGCCTCGTTATCCTTGGGCCAACCTATCAGCGTGGATGCTACTTGGAAGGTGCCATTACGAATGCGAATACAAGTGCACCTGTCGCACAAGCTACGGTGATCATTGAAGGTCTGACCGTCTCGGACATTACTGGGTTCGATGGCCTCTATGCGACCGGGTATCATATGGCCGGGACCTATCAAGTAACCGTATCTGCGCCAGGGTATGTGAGCCAGACCGTGGACAATGTGGTGTTGATGAATGGTCAGATCACGGATCTGGACGTTGCGTTGGTTCCTTTGGTTTCCTTCGCGCTACAAGGCAGCGTAGTTGATGCGTTGACCAATGATCCGGTACCGAACGCACAGGTTCTGGTGTACAATGATGTATACCAGTTTGTTGCCAATAGTGATGCAACCGGAATGTTCGAATTGCCAACCGTATTTGCGGATGACTATGATGTACTAGCAGGTGCTTGGGGATGGCAGACCGTGTGCCCATCGACACAGTCAATTAGCTCCGGAACAGGCGTACTGACGATCCAATTGCCACCAGGATATTATGATGATTTCGCACTGGATCTGGGATGGACCGTAGAAACCAATGGTGCTTCGGCAGGGATCTGGGAACGTGGCTTTCCGGTTGGAACCAGCACCCAAGGCAACGCGTCGAACCCCGATGTTGATGTAAGCGGCGATTGCAGCGGCCAAGCCTATGTAACCGGTAACGGCGGTGGTGGAGTAGGTGATGATGATGTGGACGATGGAAGTACGACCCTTGTATCACCTGCATTTGATGCATCCAATATGATCGAACCCCATGTTCGGTATAGTCGTTGGTTCTTTAATGGCGGCGGTAGTGGTGATCCGAATGACGAATTGCGGATCTCCTTGGATAATGGCCTTGAGGTTGTTGAAGTTGAGCTGATCACAGCACAAACAGCTGGTATGGGTTCATGGCAGTCTGCGGATATACGGATCGCTGATTTTCTAGTTCCGACCGCGAATATTGTAATGCGCGTCTTAGCTGAAGATATAGATCCAGGCCATTTGTTAGAAGGAGGCTTGGACGTCTTCGAGGTTGTGGAACTCGGTGTTGACGGCATAGCTGATGTGTCTGACCTGGATATTTTCGTTAGACCAAATCCGAGCAATGGACAATTTGAGGTCCGTACAACTGCGTTCAATGCAACTGCGCGATTGTTGGATGCAACAGGTCGTGAAATGATTGCTCGAATGCGAACCCTGACCGGATCGTGGACGATCAACGCGGATCATCTCAATGCCGGCACCTATTTGTTGGTCATTGAAGAAATCGGTGGCGGACGCAGCGTACAGCGGGTCGTAATAAACTAATTGATCCAACGTGCGGTAGATCCCGATAGCTCACCGAGGAGCATTGTCAGAGGCGCAATGCTCCTTAACTAATCTATCTACTTCAGGTATCTCGCCGAGTGCTTTGGCAAGCGTAAGGTCTTCACAGGCTTTCTCGCGGTCACCTTTTCGGATACGCAGTAACGCTCTCGTGCGCAACGCATAGGGGTTTGCAGGATAGAACCGTAGGCTGCGGTCAATGTCGTGGTTAGCCTCCTTGATCCGGTCCATGGTGTAGTAGATATACCCTCTGTTGCTCAAAGCCACAGGTTCATCCTTGTCGATATCAAGGGCTTTTTCCACCATGATCAACGCTTCAGGATAGCGTCCCAGAGCGATCAGCTCGAAGCTGCGGTTGCTCCAATGGCCCACATCCGTACTATCCTTCACACAAAGTGAGGTCAGAACGCGTAACGCATCCTCATGCCTACCCGCAGCGTCATAAAGTCGTGCAAGGGTTCGTAATACCTCCAGATCACTGTCGTCAACCGCAGTTCCAGCCTCGAGGTCCAGAATTGCTGGTAAAGTGCGCTTTAGTTCCGCACGCGTTTCCCCGCGTAGGATCAGAGTCCTGGTCTTCAGCTTCTTGTCGGTGGTATGGTTCAGCGCCTTGGTGGCGTGGTAATCCGCCATGGCCAGATCATTCGCTCGATACGCATATAAGGCCCGGTTGAAGTGTGCCTCAGCATTGCTGGTATCCAACCGCAGCGCTTTGTCAACATCCTTCAGGAACAGGTCCATGCGATCCAATTCGTAGTATGCCTTGGCCCTAGCTACATGGGTCTCTGCTGTGCTGGCTTTTTGAACAGCCTGTTCGTACACATCCAACGCTCGCTGAGGTTTGTCCAATGCAAGAAGTGAGTCACCTGTTGCTATGAGTTGTTTGGCATCCTGAGCGTTACCCTGAAATGCGCAACAGAGCATCACGCAAAGCGAAACCGCTCGCACAATAGGTCGAAGAAGCAAATGGGTCGAGGCTGGCATGTACCGGTGCAAATGTAACGGAGCCAGCACTTGCGGATCGCGTGCCACAGTGGAGAAGTTGTCACCAACGAGCCATGGGTACCGTGTCCAGTGCTGCGAAAATGCTGCTTTGATAGAGATAATGGCCGCTAATGGCGATCATCGCCGCATTATCCGTGCAATACGCGAACGGTGGAATGAAAACGGCCCATCCTTCGCGATCGCCCATCGCTTGAAGTTGCATTCGCAATGAGCTGTTCGCACTGACACCACCGGAAATTGCAATGCGCGGAATGCCATGCGCACGGGCAGCCTTGTACAGTTTTTTCAGAACGGTGTCCACGATCGTGGCCTGCAACGATCCACAGAGATGAGGCAACTCAGCATTAATGAACCCCGGCGTCTTCTTCTCGTTGAATAGTACTTGGTCCCTGAAAGCGGTCTTGATACCGCTGAAACTCATGTTGAAACCAGCCATTTGCGGCTCTGGTAATTTGTATTTCTTGGGATCCCCTTTTACAGCGTATTTATCGATCAGCGGACCACCCGGGTAGGGCAATCCCATCACTTTTGCTCCTTTATCGAATGCTTCACCAGCGGCATCATCCACGGTGGTGCCAATGATCTCCATATCCAAAGGCCCACGTACAAGGATCAGCTGCGTGTGGCCGCCGCTCACGGTAAGGTTGATGAATGGGAACTCGGGCTTCGGACGTGGGTCATCGTCCGTTATGAAATGCGCTAGTACATGCGCTTTCAAGTGATCTACTGCGATCAACGGCATGCCAAGGCCCTGAGCAAAAGATCGCGCGAAACAGGCTCCTACCAGCAAGGACCCCATCAGTCCGGGTCCTTGCGTAAAGGCAACAGCGCTAAGTTCCTCCTTCGAAATACCTGCTTTCTTCAACGCTTGATGAACGACCGGGACGATATTCTCCTGATGCGCTCTGCTGGCCAATTCGGGAACTACGCCACCCCATTCCCGGTGAACATCTTGCCCAGCCACTACATTGCTTTTCACAACGCCATCGACCAGAACAGCTGCGGCCGTATCATCACAGGAACTTTCAATTCCCAGAATTATGGTCGATCCGTTCACAGGCATGACATAGAGGCTACTTTTGGGAGATCTTGCAAAGGGTAATGCGGTTAGGCTTAATGATTGCTATGGAAAGAGGACAAAACTAAGTGCATTGGCGGAGAACAAGGCATATCACTGGCTCAAATTGATACTACGCGGCATTGGCACCGTCGTGTTATTTGTCCTTGCGCTGGTGGTCATTTTCCTGCTATTGATTTCCATTCCGGCCGTACAACGTAGTGTCGCGAAGTATGCCGGTCATTTGGCAACTGAACAATTGGGTGCCGAGGTGCGCATTGGCAGCATCTACGTTCAGCCTCTTGGTCCTATTGTACTTAGAGACGTTTATGTGGGCGATCTTAGGAACGACACGCTATTTGCAATTGGTCTGCTCAAAGTGAAAGGTGTCGGGGTAGACGCGAAAGCACATACCATCATTTTGAACGCGTTCGAATTGGAGAATGGGCGGTTCGCCTTGGCAACTGCTGCTGACGATGAGCACAGCAACCTCACCAACCTATTTGCCCAGTTCGAGGAGGAAGATACCACGACCACATCGGCGATCTGGACGATACGAGCGAACAGATTCGTGATAGATGGGTTGCATTTTTCTTTTCATGATGACCGTGTTCCGATGAAACCGTTCGGTATTGACTTTTCCCATGTGGATGTAACCAAAGCGAGTTTGGCCGGATACAAACTTGCCGTGATCGGGGATTCCATAACCGCACATTTGGAGCAGTTCAGTTTGCGTGAACGAAGTGGCTTCCGAGTGGACCAACTGACAGGTGTCGCCAATGTCAGTGGTACTGGGATCATAGTGGATAGTTTGGCATTACGGACACCGGTTACCTCGATCGAAGGGCGGATGCAATTCAGTTCGGAGAATTGGTCGTCATACAGCCGCTTCATTGATGAGGTAATGATGCGTGTCGACCTTAAACCGTCACGATTGGATTTTGCGGATATCAGCTTCTTCGCATCAGAATTGGAAGGCGTGCACTTACCGATCAGCGTACAGGGCAATGTTCGCGGAACGATCTCTGAGCTTAAAGGCCGCAATTTGGACATCGCTTTCGGAGAACGATCCATCTTTCGGGGCAGTGCGGAGTTGAGTGGTCTTCCGGACATTGAGAATACGTTCATGTTGTTGGACCTTGATGAGCTTTTGACCGATCACGGGGACCTAGCACAACTTCCTGCGCCTCCGTTCATATCCGGCGATCGTCTGAAGGTTCCTCTTGAGTTGAAGGAGCTAGGTATGATCAAATTCCGTGGAAATTTCACGGGGTTCATTCGTTCGTTCACAGCATATGGTGTGGCCAGTACTGCGATCGGTGGTTTGCGAACGGATATTTCGTTCGAACGGGATACGTTGAGCAAGGACTTCTCATTGTCGGGTAGAATAGCAACTGACAATATCCGGTTGGGCCCGTTGCTTCACGCGGACATTCTCGGTCCGTTGGCTGCGAACATCCGCATCAATGCGAAAGGGAAGGACCTCGCTGGAATGCGTGCTGAAGTGGAGGGTGATTTCCCGTTCTTCACGCTGAATGGAGTAAGGTTAACGGGCATTTCCGCCAAGGGGAAATTGGAACGCAATCTTTTCAATGGAGCATTGACGGTCAACGACAATGCGTTGATCCTGGATTTCGAAGGATTGGCTGATATGCGGGGAAGATGGCCGTTGGTGGATTTCCGTGCTGAATTGGATCATGCCAACCTTACAGCGCTCGGTATTGCGCCTTTTGATGGGTATAATACCCTGCGGATGGATGTCGATGCTCAAGGGCGATTGTCGCCTGATAGCTTGTTGGGCAAATTATCTATGCGGGACATAGCGTTCTGTCGAGGCGATCAGGAACATGAATTGGGCGATATTGAGCTTGTCAGCAGCCGCATGGAAGGCGAGAACGTGCTGAACTTGAATGCATCGTTTGTGGATGTTGAGGTGATCGGGGATTTCCTGCCGACACGGTTGCCACGTACGATAGAGAATGTGATCTATAGCGTTTTTCCATCACTGGAGGAAAAAGTCGATTTTGCCGAAGCAGAACAGAACTTTAGGTTCACACTGGAGACCAAGAACACTGGACCGGTATTGGATCTGGTAATGCCAGGGCTGAAGATCGATAGCGGATCAACCGCAAAAGGAGCGTTGGATAGCCGTTCATTGGACATTGAATTGGTCGCGGATCTTCCAGGCATGTCCTATGGTCATTTGCGGATCAATAATATGTATATGGTTACGGAAAAAACCATGGACGTTTTCCTCTTCAGCGTAAAGAGCGATCGCCAGATCTGGAAGGATAGTATTTGGTTCGCTGGCACATCGCTCACCGGAAAAGCCTATCAGGATGAATTGGAATTCGCCCTTGGATGGGATGATAGCAATGGCGGCACCAACGGAGACCTCTACCTGCTCGGCGACGTTGATTCACCCAATTCACTTTCCCTGGATCTTCTTCCGAGTCATCTGCAATTCGGTAGGGGAGATTGGTTGAATGTGAAACCGGCGCATGGAAGGATCGAAGGATCCACCATCCGCATCGATTCACTTACACTGCAGAATGATGGGCAGCGGATCACCTTGGATGGTACCATCTCCAATGATCCTCGGGATGCATTGCATTTCGACCTATTGAATGTTGATCTACGGAACATCGAGCCGTTCTATGAAGGCCCTCAAATAAGTGGTCTTGTTTCAGGAGATGGTGCGGTCTACGATCTGCGCAATACACCGAAAATGATCAGCTACATGTGCTTGGATAGCCTAAAAGTGCAGAAGCATACGGTTGGAGATCTACAGTTCGCAGCGCAATGGGTGGATGCAAAAAAGGCTATTGATGTGAGTGGTATCCTCAGTCGCGGAGCGATCAAGGCATTGGATTTCAATGGGGAGGTCAGTTTGAAGGAGGGTAATGACATGGATGTGGAATTGATCATGGATCGATTCGACCTCGGCTTCATCGATCCGTATTTGCCGGAAGGAATAAGTGAAATACAAGGACTGGTTTCCGGAAGCATAGCAGTGAACGGAAAATTGATCGATCCACAGATCGAAGGTGAACTTGCACTAACGAACGCAGGACTTCGTATCGATTACCTCAATACGTTGTACCGGTTTTCACATGAATTGAAGGTGCGTCCGGATATGTTCGCGTTGGATCAAGTAACCGTGCTGGATGAAGAAGGGCATAAAGCCGTGATCAACGGAACCATACAGCACAAGGGGTTGAAGGATTGGAACTTCAACGTTTCCGGTGATCTGGATTCGATGTTGGTGTTGAATACGGATCTGTCCCAGAACGAACTATTCTACGGAAAGGGATATGGTACCGGTGAATTCGAACTTAGTGCCTACGCAGGGAACATGGAGATCACCGTTGATGCCCGGACTTCGCCTGGTACTTCGATCCATCTGCCCCTCGGCGGAAGCACCGATGTTTCGGACTTCGGCTTTGTGCAATTCGTAAGTGGAGATAGTTCAGATGTGGAGGATCGGGTAGTGGATCTTACCGGAGTAACATTGGATCTGAATGTGGAGGTAACACCGGATGCTTTGTTCGAGTTGATCTTCGACCCGACAGTGGGAGACATTCTAAGAGGTCGAGGGACAGGGAACATTGAAATGAGCGTTGACCAAGCTGGTGGTTTTGACATGAAAGGTGCAGTTCAAGTGAGTGAAGGAGATTATTTGTTCACCCTACGGAATGTAGTGAACAAACGCTTCCAGATCACACCCGGAGGCACCATTACCTGGTTCGGTGACCCGTTGGATGCACAATTGGATCTTGAAGCCGTCTATCGTTTACGCGCACCCCTGTATGACATCATGTACGAGAAGAATGACGTTTACCGCAAACGTGTTCCGGTGGATGTTACCATGCGCTTGAAGGATCGGTTGTTGAACCCTGAGATCGGCTTCAGCGTAAGGCTTCCAACAGTTGATGAAAGCATCAGGACCCAAGTGAACAGTGTTCTGAGCACGGAGCAGGAATTGAATCGGCAGGTCTTCGCATTGATCGTAATGAACCGGTTCGTTCAACCTCCGAACTATACCGGAGCGGGTTCGCCCGGTACGGGTGACCTTGGAGCGAGCGCAACAGGTTTCGAACTTATGAGCAACCAAGTGAGCAACTGGCTCTCGCAGATCAGTAGTGATTTTGATCTTGGCTTGAATTATCGACCTGGAGATAATGTCACACAGAAGGAACTCGAGGTCGCGTTGAGCACGCAACTCTTTAATGAACGATTGTTGTTCAGCACGAACGTTGGCGTACAATATGGTGCAGCTCAAACAACCCAGAACTCCAACGCATTGGTAGGCGATTTTCAATTGGAATACCTACTAACAGAGGATGGTAAATTGCGGATGAAAGGCTACAGCATCAGCAACGACCGTAACTTGAACAGGGCATCGCAAGCATCCACGACGCAGGGAGTGGGTATCGGCTATCGCGAAGAATTCAACAC
The DNA here is from genome assembly GCA_017987115.1 of Flavobacteriales bacterium. GTDB lineage: Bacteria > Bacteroidota > Bacteroidia > Flavobacteriales_F > PHOS-HE28 > PHOS-HE28. Next base: position 42,706 of record JAGNUG010000013.1, read on the forward strand.
ATGGCAAGAGTTCCGCCAAAAGATCGCGAACATTTTCCGCAGCGACGCGAATGACAAGAAGTTTGATTGAATTGTATTGTGTACAACGCAATGGGTACTTAATACCCAATGCGTTGTACACAATAGGAGAAACCTAAAACTACTCTCCCAATTTCAACGAATGCCCCATGCGTTCTTTCTTCGCTTTGAGGTAGTTGTGGTTGTGCTCGTTGCCTGCTATTTCGATCGGAACATTCTCTGTGATCTCCAGCCCATAGCCAACAAGACCAGTGCGTTTCTTGGGGTTGTTCGTTAGCAACCGCATTCTTCGCACGCCAAGGTCGAAGAGGATCTGCGCACCAACGCCATAATCCCGCGCGTCCATATCGAAGCCGAGCATAAGGTTCGCATCCACGGTATCTGCACCTTGTTCTTGTAGTTTATAAGCTTTCAATTTATTGAGCAATCCAATGCCACGTCCTTCTTGCTGCATGTATACGATCACGCCCTTTCCGGCCTTTTCGATCATCTCCATCGCGTGCTGTAATTGTGGTCCACAATCGCAGCGGCAACTCCCGAAAATATCCCCGGTAACACATGAACTGTGAACGCGCACGAGGATCGGTTCATCCGGGTCCCACGTACCTTTTACCAAGGCCAAATGCTCTTCGCCGGTCGTGCTCTGTTTATAAGCCACCAGATCGAAATCGCCATGCACCGTAGGTAATTTCACGTCGATCTGGCGTTCCACCAAACGCTCAGTGCGCATGCGGTAGGCCACCAGGTCCTCGATGCTGATAAGTTTCAGGTTGAACTTTTCCGCAATGATCCGTAGCTCTGGTAAACGGGCCATGGTACCATCATCGTTCATGATCTCCACGATAAGACCAGCAGGTTCGAAACCGGCCAAACGTGCTAGATCCACTGCTGCTTCGGTATGTCCGGTGCGGCGCAATACACCGCCTTTACGTGCTTTCAGCGGAAAAATATGTCCGGGCCGTGCAAGGTCATTCGCTGTGATCTCCGGATCGATCAACGCCAACATGGTCTGGGATCTATCACTGGCGCTAATGCCAGTGGAGGTGCCACGCCCTTTCACATCAACGCTTACAGTGAAAGGGGTTTCGTGCAGCGCGGTGTTGTCATTCACCATCAGGTCCAGACCAAGCTCCTCACAACGTTCCTCGATAAGCGGCGCACAGATCAGTCCACGCCCATGTTTGGCCATGAAGTTGATCACCTCCGGCGTAGCATTTCGGGCAGCGGTCAAGAAATCACCTTCATTCTCACGGTCCTCATCATCCACTACGATGACCACCTTTCCTTGGCGGATATCGGCAATGGCTTCCTCAATCGTATTGAACGGCTTCTTCATGCACTATCGGCTTAATAGTGCAAAGGTACGTAGGTGTGATGTAGCAACGTTGTTGGTCAGTGAATGGGACGCGGGTCACTTACCAAGGCATCCAACGCTTCAGCGGCGCGGTCCCAATCGAAATGGGAGCGTACGAAATCGTAGCCACGCTCTGCTACGCGTTGGCGTTCGGTGGGGTCATTCAGTAAGCGGAGAATGTGTTCAGCATAATCCTCCGGAGAGTTGCCGATCAGGATCGCGGTACCTGCTGGTGCGCCAACTGCATTGTTGGCCAAGGCCGATGTAACGCAAGGAATGCGCATCGCCATAGCTTCCAATAGCTTGTTCTGGAGGCCGGTTCCGATCTGCATGGGAGCAGCAAAGATCCGCGCGGTAGCGTATGACACACGGATATCCTTCACCCAACCGGAAACGGAGATCAACGGATCGTTCTTGGCAAGGTCGCGAACGGCTTGGCTGGGATCAACGCCGGAAATAAGCAAACTGGTCTCCGGACGCACCTTTCGCACGATCGGGAGCACCTGCTCAGCAAGAAACAGGACACTATCAATATTCGGTGGATAATTCATGTTGCCGGTGAACAGCAGATCGAATTTCGGTTCAAGTGGCAAAGGAGCAAAATGGTCCGTGTCCACGCCGTTAGGGATCACGGCCATCTCATCACGTAAAGGGTGGTAGATGTAATCACGGTCCTGCGCACTGATGATGACACTATGATCGAACTGGTCGAACATGAGATTCTCGTAACGGATCAACCGCCGCGTTTCGGTCTGGAAAAGGGGGCGCAACAACCACGGAGCATTTTCGGTCCTGCGCTCCATTCCCTTGCTAAGTGTATCCATGTAATCCAAGGTCTTGGGCAGCGCAAATTTTCGCCTCACGTATTCAGTGGTCCGTACGAGCTGGCACAATACGTGATCGGGTTTGAAGCGCTCAATGGCAGCATCCATCCGTTGTTGTGCACTTCGGTGATGGAAATAGGCCACTTGAAAAGGAAGTCGGGAAAAGATCGCAGCGAACAATTTCAATATGATGGACCACCGCCTTAATCGAACCACTTCGATGTGCTTACAGAACTGCTGGAGATGATCCAGGTGTTCCGGTTCGGTGTTCGTATCGCTCAAGCAAAAAAGGAAGACCTCGTGCTTATCGGCCAAACGACGGATCAAGTGATAGGCTCTGAGCTTATCACCCTTCTCCAACGGATAGGGCACTCGGGAAAGGATCACCAACAACTTCATTCTCCGAAGACTGCCATTACTTACCCAACCTCTTGTAGAATGCAACGAGGTCCTTAACGATCTTTTTCTCAGCGTATGCGGAACGGATCAACGCGCGGGCATTGTGTCCCAACTCTTCCATCCTTTCGGGGTGATCGATCAATGCGATCATGTGTTCAACGAATTCCTTTGCATTGCGTGCAATAAGGATCTCTTTACCTTCGGTATAAGCAATGCCCTCCGCACCGATAGGTGTGGATATGATCGCTTTGCCCAAGGCCATTCCTTCAATGATCTTCACGCGCATACCGCCGGCACTGAACAGCGGAACCACCATGATGTCCCTGGCCTTCATGTAATCGAACGCATCTTTCACGCGGCCTCGGCAGAGCACACCCTTGTTCTTGGTGCCCATCAGGTCTTTCGGCATCCGGTTACCAGCAAGATTGAGACGGGCTTCGGGTCGTTTTTCCAGCACTTTTGGCCAAACCGATCTCAAAAGCCATCGCACTCCCTCTTCATTGGGCAACCAATCCATACTTCCCAAGTGGAAGAACACGGGTTTCTTTGACGCATTGTGCTGCACCCATTCGTACTCATCGGGTTCAACGCCGAACGGTATGGAAATGATCGGTGTTCTTGTTCCGTGGGCGACGAAGTGCTCAGCATCCGCAGGGCTTATAGCTGCTACACCGTCCACGCGATCCAGAACGGACATCTCATACTCCTGCAATTGCTTAGCGAGGAATTTGCGGTAGGGTTTCTTGAGGAAATTCTTCTCACCAATTGCGATCCGTTCCTGGATCACATGTTCCAGATTGTGGGAACGCAGAACAATTGGAGCACTGGTATACCTGCGTAGCGTCGGTATGTACGGTGTCATGAACAAGCTCTCCAACTGGATGATGTCGAACTGCTCTTCGCTCAATAGACGGATCAACCGAATATCCATGTCGGGAGAAAAGAACCGGCTGATATTGTAATTATCAGCATTGAGCAGATCATTGAATGCATCCACCACGTTCAAGGAGGTATCCACGAAAACACCTTCGATCCTGGTGCTTTCTCGGTATTCTATCGGCAACGCATCCATGTTCAATGCATGTTTCGCTGTGGACACGCATAACACCTTAACGTGGTGCCCCGCATTGATCAACCCCCTGGCCAGATTGTGCATGGCCATGGTACCACCGTCAATGGGCGGGTAGGGGGGTTTATTGCACAGTTGCAGAATTCGCATTGGACCGCTTAAAGAAAGACAGAAAACGTTGCCATCCGCGATAATACGCATCGGCATCGAAGATGGGACTATCGGTTGCTGCTTTCCATGTTAATAAAACGCCGATCGGTAGGAGGACCAATGTACTGATCCACATGCCTGGCCAAGGCGTAATACCACCAGCAATGGCCAACTTTTCCATGGAGAATGAAATAATGTGGAATACAAGGAAGAAAATGATCGCGAAGACGGTCGGAAGGCCCATGCCACCTTTTCTGATAATTGCACCCAGAGGCGCACCAATGAAAAAGAATACCATACATGCAAAAGCGAGCATCAATTTACGGTGCCATTCGATGCGGAACCTGTTCACCTGTTCAGTTCTGCCCTCCCTTTCATCCATACTGCGTTGGATGTAATTGAGATTGTTACGGACCATATTGGTCGCAACATCATACACTGCATTTCGGTTTTGGAGATCCGGTTGCTGAACCTTTTCCGTTCGCTCGCTCATCGGCTCTGATCTCGGAACGACCGGTGGCGTATTCTCGGTCCTCAACTTCTTATCACGCAAGATGTACAGACTGTTCCGCAAATGTGCTTGTTGTTCTTTACTACGCATTGCCAAAGATCCCAATAAGCTATCCTCGGCCACTTGCAGCTGGCCGATCGTAAGCATCTTGTAATGATCCTTGAACAGGTCTTCATCAGTGCGGACCATGCCCAAGCCAGTAAGGTCGAGTCGAAGCCTATCCTCTTTGAACGTGCCGCGCATCATTGCATATTTGGCATCGTCATTACCCGCTGCACCATGTTCATCATAGAAATGGCCGTCGTGAAGAGAAAGGAACAAGTAATGATCATCCGGGCTACGGCTCATCGTACCTGTCTTTGCACGCACCACGGTCCGGTTTCCTTGGAACGCTGCTCTGTGGTCATAGATCAGCACATCATACAATGTACCGGTTTCCTTGTCCTTGTCCTGTACGCGGATACTGAAGCCATCAATTCCATTGTAAAAGATCCCGGGGCGAAGGTTAAGAGCAGGCTTTTTCCGTGTAACATCCCATAGAAGCGATTGGAATTTCAGATTGGCTATTGGCAAGAGGTTGTTGCTGAAATAGAATGAACCCAAAGAAAGCAGGCCGATGAATATGACCAATGGACTCATGATCCGGAATAGCCCTAGACCAGCGGATCGCATTGGAACAAGTTCTGAGTTCTCTCCTAGACCACCCATGGTCATGATGCTGCTCAGTAGAATGGCCAAAGGCAATGCTAACGGAACGAAACTGGCAGTAGCATAGGTCATCAGCTCCAGCAGCACGTACCACTCGAGCCCTTTGCCCATGAGGTCATCGACATACTTCCAAAGGAATTGCATGACCAGTATGAACAGCACGATCAGGAACGTGATCAGCAAGGGCCCTAAAAATGCCCGGATGATCATGATGTGCAACCGTTTCATTCCGGAATAGTTCGGATACAAAGGTCGGGAGTAAAAGAGAACGAAGTAATGAGCGCTATCACGCTCCAAGAACACGGATGAGCGAGCCGATCTGCGTATTCCACAGATTACGCACGGATTCCACTTCGCGCGGCCATGCATGATCCGTTACGATCAACGCCACATCATTGGTCATATCGTCTATGCGGATACGGAACTCGAAGAATGAATCCGGATCATCAACATCATCGTTACGGTGGAAACGGATCACTTCGCCGAGTTTACGCCCGATCAGCGTTGTAGCCTCTTCCTCACCATCTTCCCATTTGAATATGTACAGGTCTTCCTGTACATCAACATCCACACAATACCATTCCGCAAATCCACTGGGAGTGGATATCAGGTCGTAGAGTACTGCAGGAGCGCTGCGGAGATTGAATTCGATCTGGACCCGCTGTTTCAACGGTTTCTTTGGTTCTTTTGGAGAAACACCGGCGCTGGATTTTGTCGTTGGCTTGGCCGGAGGAGCTTTTTTCGTTTCCGTAGGTTTTGCGATCGGAGCCGTAGCTTTCTTCGTCACTGGTTTTGCAACGGCTTTGGGTTTCGCGATCGTCTTCTTCACCACTGGCTTTGCTGGTTTTACGGTCTTCTTTTTGGAGATGCTCGGCTTTTCAGGAGCGGCTTTCTTCGCAACTTTGATCTGTGCTGCCTTAGCTGCCTTTTTCTTTACGACAATAGCTTTAGCACGAGAAACAGGCTTCCCCGCGCTTTTCTTGGCTACAGGCTTCTTACCCACAACCTTCTTGGCTGTGACCTTTTTCGCTTTGCTCGCGCTCTTTTTTGCCGCAGTGAGCCCAGTTTTCGATGAAACTGCTTTTTTTATGGTGACAGCTTTTTTCTTCGGTGACGCGGGCTTTCCCTTTTTCTTAACCGTTGAATTCTTTTTAGGCGAGATCGGTTTGCCTTTTTTGGTAACGGTCTTCTTCTTGGCCATGGTGGTAATATTCACGTACACTGCGTTGCGGCTAAAGGTAGAGAAATCCGGTGCCGATGCAAGTCGAAGGGATCTTTGTTCATTTCCGTGACCAATGCAGGTTTCGTGGAACCTACGACATCAATATTTATATTTGCCGCCCCTTGGATAGTAGCTAAGGGAGTTATGGCGCGGTAGCTCAGCTGGTTAGAGCGCAGGATTCATAATCCTGAGGTCGGGAGTTCAAGTCTCCCCCGCGCTACTGGAATGTTGAGAAAGGCCTCGGTATTGTACCGGGGCCTTTCGTGTAATTTGGTGCTTTACGGAAATATCGGAATGTGGAGGTTCATACTGATCCTGATCCTATTCAGCTGTGGCGAAAGGCCAGCAGTGCTTGATCATAGCGCAATCCGCGTAGCTATGGATGAGCAACAAAGGGCGTGGAATGCTGGAGACATAGAAGCATTCATGAACAGTTATTCGGATACGATATGTTTTATCAGCTCCAAAGGAACCACATGCGGAAGGGATGGTGTCACAGCAAATTATAAGCGTTCTTATCCGGACAAAGCATCCATGGGGGAGTTGAACTTCGGTCTGAATGAGATCGTTCCGATAGGTAAGGAGCATGCTTGGGTGACCGGGACATGGGCTTTGGCACGTACGGCGGATACGTTAAGTGGCGGTTTCTCGTTGCTTTGGTCCAATGAGCGACAAGGTTGGCGGATCGTGCGTGATCATACGTATTGAACCGTAGAGAATATCTTCGGCACATACCTAGGAATTTTGACAATCTCCATCACCCTGATCATCATCATCGTTACCGCAGCGGTATCGATCACTGCGTTCAGCAATAGGGAACTCTATACCTATTTGTTGTTCGAGCCTTTCGTGATCAATGCCCGAAATGAGTATCATCGCTTCATTTCACATGCATTCATACATGCCAACTGGACGCATCTTGCAGTGAATATGTTCGTTCTCTGGATGTTCGGCACCAGTGTGGAAATGTTGTATCCCATGATCACCGATGGTAGTTGGGTACTACCTTTTCTGGGGCTTTATTTTGGCGGTGTATTGTTCGCTTCCATCCCATCATACAAGAAGCACGTAACGAACCCTTCTTATAGAGCAGTAGGAGCAAGCGGCGCGGTAAGTGCCGTATTGTTCGCTCAGATCCTGATGTTACCGACCCGGTCCGTGGAAATGCTCTTTATTCCAGTACCAATGCCAGCGTGGGTATTCGGTGGCCTGTATTTGGCCTATTCGTGGTATATGGACAAGCACAGTGCGGATAATGTCGCGCACGATGCCCACTTCTATGGAGCTGTATTTGGCCTCGTATACACCGCGTTGTTGGAGCCTCAATTGATACTAAGCATTGGTAGTTTTCAATATTCACTTGGTCTATGAAGCGCAGAGCACTTTTCTTGGATCGCGATGGCGTGATCAACAAGGAGCGCGGGATCCATACCTGGAAAGTGGAGGATACTATACTATTGCCGGATGTGGCGCAAGCATTGCGCAAGGCACAGGATGCAGGCTACGCCTTGGTCGTAATTACCAACCAGAGCGGCATTGGACTTGATTTGTACGGTCATGAGGATGTTGCCAAAGTACACGCATACCTTGAAGCCGAACTTGCAGCAGCCGGTGTTCACTTGACCGATATTCTTTATTGTCCGCATCACCCACAACAAGGAAGATGTCTCTGTCGCAAGCCGGGATCTTTGTTGATCGAACGTGCTATCGCCAAGCATGACCTTGAGTTGGAAGGGTCTGCGATGGTCGGAGATAAGGAGCGCGACGTGCAAGCAGCCGAAACTGCGGGAGTTCGTGGTATCCTTGTACCTGCGAACGGCGAGTTGCTACCCATTGTATTGAATGTAGTTCCAAGAGGATGAAAGATCTAGTGAACGTGAATGGTAAAGTAATGCCCGGAAATGAACCGGTGATCACGTTACGGAACCGTGCATTCCGTTTTGGAGATGGACTGTTCGAGAGCATGAGGATCGTTAAGGGTCGCTTGTGTTTCGCGGATTCTCATTGGGCGCGCTTAGTAACGGGTGCAGGTCTCTTGAGGATCGGTGTTCCTGTTGGTCTGGACATTCGTTCCTTCGAACAATATGCTTTGGAGTTGGCAGAGCAGTGCGGTCTTCACGGAGGGCGATGCCGGTTCACACTATATCGTGGTGGTGATGGGAATTACCGGCCAACGTCGAATACCGGTGGTTTCACCTTCGAGGTAACAGCGTTGGAGGATCAGCATCACACGTTGAATGAACAGGGGTTGATGGTGGATATTTGGCCAGAGACCCGTAAACCCATCAATGATCTATCGGTTCATAAGACGCTGAATTGCCAACTTTATATTATGGCTTCATTGTGGTGTACGGATCGTGGTCTGGATGATTGTATGCTACAGAACGAGCGTGGGAATATTATTGAAAGCAGTAGCGGGAACATTTTCATTGTAAGCAATGGCGTGCTGTACACACCGTCATTGGCCGATGGTTGTATCGGTGGTGTGATGCGTGCACAAGTGATCAACTTGGCCTTATCCCACGGAATAAAGGTCTATGAATGTTCGTTGAATCCACAGAATTTACTGGCTGCGGATGAGTTGTTCTTTACGAATGCGGTTTCCGGGATCCGTTGGGTTGCAACATACCGGACAAAGCGATACACGCATAGGCTGGCAGGCACTTTATTGGAACATTTGATCAAGAAGACACTTGATCAGTAACCCGGTCAGTTCAGCGCAGGGTCTTCTGGGAAGTTGGCCAGTGGAGCAAATTCCGGTCCCATGTCGCGCAATGTTTCCGCCCAAATGTCTTTACTTCCAGTATGCATGATCCGCTTTTTATTGACATTGGCCACCAACCAAGCTCTTTCGTTCAATTCCTTATCCAGCTGACCTTCGGTCCATCCGGAATACCCAACAAAAAAGCGCACATGCTTTGCTAGTTTCGGATCGGTGCTGAGGATGGATCTCAACTGTTCGAAATCTCCACCCATGTGCACACCATCCACCACTTCAGTGCTACCATCGAGGTGCGGACCAAGTGTATGCAAGTAATATAGATTGCTACTTTGCACAGGTCCACCGATGCTCACTTTCGACCCGACCGGAGGCATTTTGTCCATCAGTTGATCGACGGCCATATCCATATGCCGGTTCAACACGAATCCAAAGGACCCTTCATCATTGTGCTCACAAAGAAGTACTACGGTCCGTCGAAAATAGGGGTCGGGTAAAAAGGGTTCGCTGACCAATAACCTTCCTCGTGCTGGGTTGAGTTTGTTCTCTGGTCGAAGATCAAGAAAGTTATTGCTCATATTGATGCTACAAGGTACGGTCTTGGTTTGGAAATAGTGCTGAAATGTTGCTTGTAGGTCAGGCTCGTTAATGGAGTTATTCCGGAATGATCTGATGTGATTACAGGAATGCACGAACAGCATTGGTGAAATGTCTGATGGACGAATACCTTAGCAGCCACGAAATTCGAAAAAAAGAATGACCCAGGACAACAAGCGAACCGATTTTAGCAAGGATAAATTGCTCGAGGATGCGGCCGGCATTGACCCTATTGCATTGTTCGATCGTTGGTACGCTGCGGCCAATTCGGAGAATGTTCTGGAACCGAATGCAATGTCATTGGCAACGGCTGGCTCAGTAACGATCAGCTGTCGCATTGTTTATCTGCAGAAGTTCGATAAGCACGGGTTCGTCTTCTACACGAACCAGAATAGTCGGAAGGCAATGGATCTGGAACGCGACCCGCGCGCAGCATTAACGTTCTTCTGGCCGGAATTGGAGCGACAGGTTCGCATTGAAGGGAAAGCGGAACATGTCACGGCCGAGGAGAGCGATGCGTATTTTGCTACGCGTCCGCGCGCAAGTCGTATCGGTGCATGGGCCAGTGATCAAAGCAGAGCAGCTGGGACCAGAGAAGAAATGGATGACCGGTATAAGCGGTGGGTTGAACGATTCGGAGACCAGGACGTTCCGCGTCCATTGCATTGGGGTGGGATCCGAGTAAAACCAGTTAGGATCGAGTTCTGGCAAGGTCGTGCAGATCGAATGCATGACAGGATCGTCTTCGAACTTGCTGGAGAAGAGTGGATACGTTTGCGTTTACAACCTTAGGTGGATCGAATGTCCATAATGCAGAAGACCCCTCGTTGCTGAGGGGTCTTTGCTTCTGTAACGAATAGGAATTACTTCTTCTTCGCGGCGGTTTTCTTTGCGGCTTTCTTAGGTGCCGCTTTTTTTGGCGCCGCTTTTTTCGCGATCGGCTTTTTTGCAGCAGCGCGTTTAACAACTTTCTTCGCGGTCTTCTTCGCAGCTTTTTTCGGCGCAACCTTCTTAGCAGTTGGCTTTTTTGCAGCAGCGCGTTTAACCACTTTCTTCGCGGTCTTCTTCGCAGCTTTTTTCGGAGCAACCTTCTTAGCAGTTGGCTTCTTTGCAGCAGCGCGTTTAACCCCTTTCTTCACGGTCTTCTTCGCAGCTTTTTTCGGAGCTACCTTCTTAGCAGTTGGCTTCTTTGCAGTAGCGCGTTTAACTACTTTCTTCACGGTCTTCTTCG